>NZ_JBMPOQ010000010.1:0-128346 GCF_049340505.1 Undibacterium sp. Dicai25W
CGCTTTCAATATTCCAATGATCTGTGTCTCTGTAAATCTGCTCTTACGCATTTCTGTTCTCCTTTGGCATATAAGTTTGCCTCAAGAACTCTGGTTATGCATGGCTTGATTTTACGGGAGGGTTACAGTGGCACCAATTAACCTAGCATAAGGTTTAAAGGAAAATGGTGCCTGAAATTTTCGCTCAGCTTGAATAATATCGCCTGATGTAATTTGTTTGAGATAGCCATCAGCTACAGTTGCTTGAGATGACATCTCTGAACTGATGTTTGCCAACTTTCCCTGTAATTCAGCACGAACAAATGCCTTCTCAAGTTCTTCGATCTGAGCATAGCTAATATTATCCTTGCCGACTAATGCGGTAATAATGGCCAGTATTAATGATTTACCATTTCCACCAGCACCAACCATCCACAGAAATTGTGGTAACCGAGTATCGGCAATCAGGCAATAACCGATGAACTCTTGCAACAGCTGTATCTTCTCAGCTTTGTCCTCATCAGGTTCAAATATTTCATTCAATGTCTGCAACCACAGAGGGCAATCGGCTTGAGGATCATATGTAATATCAAGCTTATTAGCCAAAAAGTAGTCAGGTGAATGCGATAAAACTTCGCCATTCATCGGGTTGAATGTGCAATTATTTAGGCAAATTAAAGGTGATTTTCGAGCAAAAACATCTGATGGGGCTGCATATTTTATTTTGATTAAATCAAATACTTTGGCAACAGAGCTGGCTGTAGCCTTAATATCCATCATATTTAAAATAGGCTGACGAATATCAACGTCTTGATCTAACATTTCCCAATAGCCAGTACCATAGCCATAGATCTGGCTATTAGTATAAATAACTTTACCGCCGTATTGTGTCTGCACAAACAATTCGGCCCTTTGTAAAGACGTCAAATTTTGCGGCTTGTCGTTTTCAACGGATTCTTTACGCTTTCGCTTACTTCTAATTTGGTTTTCTGGATCACTAACGTCATTAACAGAGTTAATTATGACTGGAGTCCATAATTGCTCACCTAATTCAGCAATAGCGTTCGGAGTCCATCCTTCAGCGAGAGCATCTGCTAAATCGTAACCTATAGCCAAAGCGCCATCATTGGCAAATACTTCGAGCTTTAAAATAGCTTTAACGTGAGCGCCACTTGCCGTTAGCAATTCAATTAATTTGTTTGCATATTGATTGCCTGGCTCATCGTTATCCGGCGCAATGTAAACATTACGACCTTCAAAAGGTGTGAAATCTGTTTTATCAGGCGACTGTGCTCCGTTCATCGTAGTTGTGGTGACGAAGTCAGGAAAAAGTACTTGGGCAGCATCGGCAGCTTTCTCACCTTCAGTAAATAAAACAGGTGCATCTGGTCTAATCGCTAAGCGATTTAAACCGTAAGCTGGTCTTGGGGCAGGTGGTGCGATGTTCTGCCAGCTCTGAAATCCGCTTGCGTCCTTTACGAAACTTAATGGCCGAAATGATTTACCGCCAACAGTATCAAATCGATTGGTATAACACATAACTTGGTTATCAGCATTGCAGTACTCCCAAGTGAAAGATGGCGTTCCAAGACCTGGAAAAAATACTGGTCTCGGTCTAACATTTTCAGGAATTGGCATGACGACAGAAAATTCGGGATCTGTCTTTGCTTTCCGTACAATCACGTTTTTTTTAGCCGCTTTTCCTTCCGATTTTTCTAACTCTGCGATAAATTTCAAAATATTTATTGCAGCTTCAGATTGATATTCGCATCCGCTGACATATTTGACCAAACTAATGAGGTCACCGCCTGTATCGTCAGTTGCAAAGTCAGCCCACATACCAGTTTCAGTATTAATTTGAAATGATCCCAGCCCATTATCCTCACGGGTAGGATTAAGAGCGACATATTGTTTCCCCCTCAGTTCGCCATCAGGAAGCCATCAGGAAGCCAATTTTCAAGTATTTCATCAGCATAACCTAGGGCTAGCACATTAACGGCTTCGAAATTCAATCCAGAGCTTACAGACTTTAACAACTCATGAGCGTCTAATACGCATTTCTCAGACGAGGGAACGGCCTCTTCCAAATTAATATTTCTTTCAAAATCTATTGATTCCTTCATGATCTAAATCCTATAAAAATTACAAATAAACATGTACATGTGTACATCCAAAACACTTTCATTAAATTAAAAGTGCTCCCGACATGAATCGGGATTTGTAGAATTATGGAATTTAGTAATAGAATCTCCGAGGAAAAAAGAGGGGGGGCTTGTTTACTCCGAAATTAATTAATTTTTATTTTTAAGATGCTCAAGAACATGCACGGTCATTGGATTAAAAACTTTCGTCCTCATTTGACTAAGCCGTATTCTCTGCGACTCACGTTCATCTATCTTCGATTTTGGTAAAAGGAGTTCGAGCTTTTTAGCTTTTTTTATCTTCATGTTGGTCAATAACGAAAATAATTCCAGATCCATATAAGGCACAATTAACGCATTCGCCCAGCTTTTTATTTTTTTATTGTATTTGCCTTTAACTACCTTAGTCTTGGGTACTTTAGTGCGCCACTTACTAAGCCAAAGTTTGAAGTCACTACAGATTTGTTCATCTGTTGCTCGAAGATCGATCATGACATGAGCAAGACCATCGAAGACATTATCGGCATTCTCCATCATTATTTCGTCCACGAGAAATGATTTACTTTCCTTGCTATTAGTCATAGCCGAATACAAATAATTTAGGCGACTCTCAGTTACTGACTTAACAGTAGAAGTATTTGTTTCATGCTGACGCCCTCTATAATGATGCTCGAACCCCAGCGGACGTAGCGGATGAGTTTTAAGTTTTTCAAAAAGTGTACTAGCAAGTTCCTTCAACCTAACGTCATCCTTACTAGCTTTAATTATTGCCTCCAAATTGACACGATCGTTTACGAGGGAATACCATTGAATATAATTTGGACTGTTTTTATTTTTTTCATTTTTCAGTTCTGAATACGATTCGAGGTTAAACCACGCTAACTCATCGTTATCATTGCAAGTTTCTTTATTTTGGCTCATTTTTGCAAATCTCAGTTTTAATGTAACGTTCAGTAAATATATGACTCAATTGTAATTCGATCTAGTTCATTATTTGTAACGTTCAATTTACGTCATGTTTGTTCAGACTTCACCACCATCAATTCCAATAATTTCTTTTGTATGGATACAAGTGGATCATAAATATCAATAATTGAGAGTTGCACATAATGTCTGTGTAGTACATCTGACTTATTCGCCTTATGGTTTAATATGCGACGCAATACGGCATCACTAAAGCCTAAGTTCTCGCCCGTGGTCGCAAGCATTTTACGTAAATCGTGGAGCATAAATTTAGGTGCCCCAGCTCTTTCTGCCATACTAGCTAAGTGCTCTCCTGAAACCCCATCAAACAAAAGTTGTTCATCATTCATACCGTTGCAACACGTTATTAATAGATTCCTTAACATTGGCGTCAACGGCAGCGAATGTGGGCGGCCAGTTTTGGTATCAGGAATATGAAGAATACCGTTAATGAAATCTACTTGCTTTTTTTTAATCGACCAACCTTCGTTTCTCCTCAAACCGGTCATTGCAAGTAGCATTAAAAGATTTCTTTGCTTATTTGGAAGTCGTTGCACTGCGTCATACCAAGAGGCTAGTTCCTCATGTTGCAGCTTGCGCTTTCTAGGTTCGGCCTTATCAGGCATCAATCCAGTTTCAGCTAATTTAGTAAATGGACTCTGAAGCTGTAAAGAAAACACAGCGTTTGCGTATCGAATTATTGCGCCAATGAGTCCCCTTCCTAGTTCAACAATTGCCGCACCATTTGACTTTGCAAATACATAGCAATGTTTGGAAAACTTTATTGAATTCAACTCTGTTATTTCAAGATCAAACCAGTCTGAAAAATGTGTTCGTAGAATTGAATCATAGCGTTTAAGACTCGACGCTTTAATACCTTTTGCCTTTGCGTAGTCTGATATTAGTACTCGGAGTGTCGGTAATTTCTCCGGTTTAGATACCCCTGTTCCTCTACCTTCACGGCAATTACGCAATATCTTTTCAGCAATAGAACGAGCTTCTTCAGTGCATAAAAGAGGCCAACGACCAATCGAAATCCGCACCTGAACACCATTTGAACTCGACGCAACAATGAAAGTGCGACTTCTTTTGTTCATTTGGATACAAAATCCTGTTAATACTCTGTCCCGCAATATTCTTCTGTCATTTACGGCGAGTCGTTTGATAAGTGCGTCTGATAAGGTTACAATCGTCATAATTTTTGGCTACAAAACGGATACAAAATCCTGTTAAACAACCCCAGATTTGATCCGATCCCACATCGCAGTGTGTTTTATGCAATACGCATTTAACATCGTTCTGGTTAAATGCAATAAAACCGCTAACCCCTTGTTTTAGAAAGATTTTCATGAGTCTCAAATGCGGCATCGTCGGCCTGCCTAACGTCGGCAAATCTACTTTATTTAATGCACTGACAAAAGCGGGCATTCCGGCAGAAAATTATCCCTTCTGCACGATTGAGCCTAACGTTGGTATCGTTGAAGTACCTGATCCACGCCTCAAACAGTTGTCTGACATCGTTAAGCCAGAACGTATTCAAAACGCTATCGTTGAATTCGTCGACATCGCCGGTCTGGTGGCTGGTGCCTCCAAAGGTGAAGGTCTGGGTAACCAGTTCCTCGCGCATATCCGCGAAACTGATGCCATCGTCAACGTAGTGCGTTGCTTTGAAGATGACAACGTGATCCACGTCGCTGGTAAAGTCAGCCCGTTGGACGACATCGAAGTCATTCAAACCGAATTGGCCCTGGCCGATATGGGCAGCGTAGAAAAAGCCATCCACCGCGAAAACAAAAAAGCCCGTTCGGGCGATAAAGATGCAGCCAAACTGGTCGCCTTGTTAGAACGCGTCATGCCAGCCTTGAACGATGCCAAACCAGTACGTGCGCTTGGTCTGGATGCGGAAGAAATGGCGCTGCTCAAGCCTTTGTGCCTGATCACTGCAAAACCAGCCATGTACGTTGCTAACGTTTCTGACTCTGGCTTTACTAACAACCCATTGCTGGATCAATTGACCGCGTTTGCTGCTGCACAAAACGCGCCTATCGTGGCGATTTGCGCAGCGATTGAATCAGAAATCGCTGATCTGGACGACGCTGACAAAACTGACTTCCTGGCCGACATGGGCATGGAAGAACCAGGCCTGGATCGTCTGATCCGCGCTGCGTTCAAATTGCTAGGTTTGCAAACTTACTTCACTGCTGGCGTCAAAGAAGTACGCGCCTGGACGATCCACATCGGCGACACTGCACCGCAAGCAGCTGGCGTAATTCACACCGATTTCGAACGCGGCTTCATCCGCGCTCAAACCATCGCGTTTGAAGACTTCATCACCTACAAAGGCGAAGCTGGCGCGAAAGAAGCTGGCAAAATGCGTGCTGAGGGTAAAGAATATGTCGTGAAAGATGGCGATGTGTTGAATTTCTTGTTCAACGTCTAAGTACTGTTTTACATCGCTGGGAATCACCAGCGAATCTGATCAAAAATAGCCCTATTCGCATAGGGCTATTTTTTTGTGTTTCTCAGCAATCGATAAATTGTTATTTGAAAAATTTTAACTTGTGGCTTTCTTAGCCGAGAAGTTTTATCCATTACGGTTCCAGTCCAAAATGCTGCACCAAAAAATCAATCACACTGCGTAGCTTTGCTGTTGGGCGAGTATTCTGCCTATAGATGAGATACATGGGCGTTGGTTTGAATGACCACTGTGGCAAAACATGCACCAAGCGACCTGTGGCGATATCCTCAGCGAGCGACATCTCCGGTTGTAGCACGATGCCAGCGCCAAGTAAGGCGGCGGTGCGCAAAGCACTGCCTTGATTTGCACTGAATCTGCCACTTACGGCAATTTCACAGGTCTCTGCATCTGGCCCGATTAAATGCCATTTATCATGGTGACGCCAATACGATAAGCCGAGGCAACTGTGAGTGCTTAATTGTTCTGGGTGTTCTGGATGCCCCTGTTGAGCAAGATATGTCGGTGCTGCTGCAAGTATTCTGCGATAAGGGCGTAACGGACGGGCGACTAATTCTGAGAATGACGTATCAATGTCGCCAATCTGAATGCCTAATTCGTAACCATCTGTGATCAGATCAGATACACGATTATCCAGCGTTAATTCAACCTTGACATCAGGGTAGCGAGCTAAGTACGCAGCCAATACCGGGACCAGATTCTGATTACCGAAGCTGACTGGTGCGACCAATCGAACCAGCCCCCGCGGGGTGGCATGTAACTCGGACGCACTTGCTTCTGCTAAAGCCACTTCTGCCAGTGCTTGTTTGCAACGATCGTAATAAAGTTGCCCCACTTCGGTCAGGTGCTGTCGCCGTGTCGTGCGGTGTAACAGCCGTGTCCCGAGCCGTTCTTCAATAATACGGACATGCTTGGCCACCATCGTTGATGAAACGCCACTGAGTTCTGCTGCCGCGGTAAAGCTGCCACATTCGACTACTTTGACAAACATTTCCATACCAGCCAATTTGCTCATGATTAAGAACCTGTAGGTTTTAAATGGCTCAACTTATAGCATATTTATCTATCTTTGAATGCAAGTAATACTGCATCCACTGGCGCTCAATCCTGAGCGTCAATGATCAAGGAAATCTCATGCCTCTATTACATTTAGAAATGCACCCCGGCCGTACGTTAGATCAAAAACGTGCTTTTGTTTGTGAAGTAACGCGAGTAACAGCCGAAACGTTGAATTGCCCTCCAGAGAGCATCGACATTGTGATCACTGAAGTTGCCCGCGACGATTGGGCCAAAGCTGGCAAGCTCGTTGCCGATAAATAGTTCCTCTAAAAATGGGAGAAAAATTCACATGCCACAGCAAGCTGGAAATACCTATTCACAAGGATTGGCTTTAATCGCGCAACTGCACGGCAATCATGCAGGGCAAGCGATGATAGACGAAATGAAAGTCGTCTGTCCCGATTTCGCCACCATGACTATCGATTGGGCTTTTGGTGGCGTCATGGCGCGACCAGGGTTGGATCTGATATCACGGCAATTGGTATTAATTGCCTCTTGTGTCACGCTCGGACACGCCATGCCGCAGTTGCGGGCGCATGCCGAAGCAGCACTGCAAATTGGTGCCAGCAAAGAACAGATCATCGAGACGATATTGCAATTGACGTTCTACGCTGGCGGACCCGCAGTAAGAAATGCCTTGGTAGAACTGAAGGACGTATTGACTCCATCCCCTGCGACTTCAACAAACCAGTAGGACTCCAGCGCGGAAGGTAAAAGCCGCGCTGATCTTGCGTTCATAGAAATTTGGCGGCTTACACCCGCCCGAGCTGAACGAAAAAAAATTACGCTTTCTTTCAACCCCCACCTCTGCAATGTATGTCGCTGCTCAAAACATCGTAAGTTAGTTTCGGACTGTACACCTCCATTAAAGACAGGACATTTTTTCCTGGCAACTAGTTCCCACATCACACATCGCACTTCAATGCGAATTCGTGCGCACATTTGATAAGTAGACTCCGAGTTTGTTAAGTCCGTCCAATAATTTATGTTAAAAAAATTTAAACATTATCACTCTGTAATCGCATTGAAATGAATTGTCGATAGAATCAACCGTCGCCAAATGATTCACAAATTGTTACGATAATTTTTCTTTGGTGGCTGATCTTAGTGCGCTACAACGCAATATTTGTTCATTTTTATGTTTTAGATTACTCATCAGGGGTACATTATGGGATTTGGTTTGGGAAACTTGTTACAAGAAGTTATCGGAGGCAACTCTCCTGCAGAAAATCATTTTGATCAGATCGCACAAGGTTCACCTGCTGAATTGATCAGCCAGGGTTTGGCAACGATGTTTCATTCTGACCAGACACCTGCATTTGCACAAATGGTTGGGCAATTATTTGGACAAGCAAATCCAAATCAGCAAGCAGGCATGCTCAATCAATTGTTGAGTGGCATGGGACCGCAAGTCTTAAGCGCGATTGCCGGTGGTGCGGGTGGCAGCGGCTTAAGTGCAATTTTGGCGCAATTGGGCGGTGCGAACGCGACAGTCACGCCAGAGCAAGCAGCACAAATTTCGCCAGACCAGATACAACAACTTGCTGATCATGCACACCAGCAAGATGCAGGCATCGTTGAGCATATGAGTGATTTCTATGCCCAACATTCTGGTCTCATCAAAACACTGGGTGGCGCAGCATTAACGATTGCGTTATCTAAGATGGCTGATACACCAAAGAGCAATTAATTTTTTAACCACACGAGGAAATGAATATGAAAATCAAATCAATGTTGTTGGCATGTGTTTTATCTGTTGCTGGCTCCGCAGGCTTGTTAAATTCTGCCATGGCTGCCGATGCTGCAACGGTCTCTGCAACTTGCAATGACGGCACTGCATACACTGGAGCAAGTAAAAAAGGCGCATGCTCAGGTCACAAAGGCGTGAAAGAATGGGCAACTGCGGAAGCATCAGCCGCACCAGCAGCCGCAGCAACCCCAGCAGCTCCAGCCGCAGCTGCACCAGCCAAAGTAACGACACCAGCCGCTGCACCAGCGGCCGGCGGTGGCGCAGGTAAAGTGTGGGTTAACACGAGCTCCAAAGTTTACCATTGCGAAGGCGCTAAGTATTACGGTACAACCAAAGAAGGTTCCTACATGACTGAAGCCGAAGCAAAAGCAGCTGGCAATCGTCCAGATCATGGCAAAGCATGCACTAAATAAGAAAGACTTGAAGTAAAAAATGCCGCGAAATCTTTCGCGGCATTTTTTTTAAACACGCTTTCCATCAACATAGAAAAATATAATCATCATCAATATATGGTATTGGGCTCAACTTTAAATAAAGAATTCAATACAGAGCTACACAAAACTTCGTCAGCCGGTTAATGACGTTTTACAGTACCTAGTGTCTTTTTTATATTGAGAAGCCTTAGCAGAACATTTTTAGAACAAAAAAGACTACACCGACAAATGAGAAAATAATCACGAATCCGCAAATATATTATTGTCGAGACATTTTCCAATTTGCCACATAACCATTCTTCAGATTGATTACACCACTTCCTCCTCCCAATGAGTCAAGCTTTCCGCTCAAAGTCCCATTCATGCCGTTAGCACTGGACGAGCTGATCGTGATAGAAATATCCCCATCGTTATTTACACTGGCATTAAGTAGATTGCTTGAATAATCCGTAGAAAGTCCACCGGCACTGATACCAAACAGGTACGAGGCTGTTCCCGTTGGGTCAATCTCGATCAAATTGACGCCAGTGTTGCCAGCTATAGTTAAATTCCAGCGACCCGCAAACCTTTGCAGCGCTTTAACTCCGACATTGCTGGCGTTAAGGCGACCAATCAACTCCGACGTAATGATTAAATTTTTACTTCCTCCGGGTTTCGATGACTGAAAGTCGGAATCAAAACCAGTCGTGACGCATTTGACATACTGACCGCTCACCGTATCGCGCCAGCAAGTACGACTTACATCCTTACTTGTATCTGTATAGTTGCCGCCAGGTGGGGTATAGGTTGTAAGCTCTTTTATTGTTGCCACTTCTTTTAAAGTGGAAAACTTACCTGCCGTAACGTTTACGTCTTCAACACCAACAATACTTCCAGTATCTCGCACAGTTTTGTAAGTGACTGAGGAGCTACCTGAAGTGCAATTCAACGTGATATTGACATCCCAGGTCTGGCCCAAAGAGTAGGGCGATTTGGCGGTAAGGTAATTCTGCGAATAAGAACATGGAAAGGAAGAAACTGACCGGGGAGAAAACAAAAGTTCTGCACCATTTGCGTCATACAAGCTGAGATAAGAGAAGGTAGCAGATGTATTTTTTCCAGCAAAAAAATACCCTGCTTTAGGCAACTTATCGTTTAGAACACTTGCGCTGCCGGTCACTCCACGGTATGTATTTCCATACTGTTCTGTTGAATAGTAAGTCCAGCTTTGTCCTTGATCATCACGAACCAAATGTTGATAAGTAAAACTATCACCTGCCACTGGAACTTGTCGTGTATAGGTTACCGGCAATACAGGCGGAGGCGTTACACTTCCGCCAGTATTGCCACTACCCACACTAGCCGTCGATACATTTGATCCGCCACCGCCGCCGCATCCTACCAAATACATGGATACTACAGTTGACACAACAACCTTCACATAAAATTTATTCATCAAAATGATCCCAAGTTCTTCATATTATTTAATTTTTAAGAATTATACTGTTTAAAATATAATGAATAAAAGAACAAATTTGCTTGAATTAAATAATCCTTCAGCTCAGATTGATGCCAATATCACGCCAAAAAAATTAATTATCTGCGCCCCCGCCCCGCCAGGTGCGAACTTAATACATTACTTTTTTCGATGACGGTTTGATTTTTTATCGCATTGATCCAACTCTCTGTTGTACATACAGCGGCAAAATTCGATTGAAAGACAACATTAAAAGCACGATGTATTTCCTCGGCACTGGCATAGCCTGCTTGATTGGCATACGGTAAGGCCCCCGTCGCATCGCTCAACACTTCCACTGTGTAACCTTCATGAGACGCCTGGTAGATCGTACTGGCGTTGCAGTTATGCGTCATGTAACCAACGATGCTGAGGATATCTATCTGATGTTGCTTCAACCATGCGCCAGCATCGGTACCAACAAAGATGCTGGCCATGCTTTTTTCGATCAGATGATCGTAGGGACGTTGCTGCACTACTGAATGCAATTGCCAGGTATCGGAACCACGCGCAAAAATAGGCGCGTTTTCTGGTGCGGAATGTTGCACCACTAAGATAGGGATACCGGCCGCGCGCGCTGTATCCATGGCGATACCGATGTTACGCAAAGAAACCGCTGGATCAGGATATTCAATCAACATATTGCCGGTGAAATATTCATTCTGTACGTCGATCACGATCAGGGCGCGTTTTTGGGTAAGGGAGTGAGAAGTCGTTGTCATGGCTAGCTTTCAAAAAAGTCGTTAAAGAAGATGTCTGTTACTGCATGCTATTTTGCGCTTTACCATTTTGTTTGAGCAGTGACCCGATAGCCAATATTCGATACAATCGGGTCACAATGAAAAATTCTATTTCAAGCAAAAAAATGATTGATGTGGAACAGACTATCCATATCGCTATCGTTGCATTTGATAGCATCAGTCCGTTTCATTTGTCAGTGCCATGCCTAGTATTTGGTGAGTCGCATGGCGATACGCCGTTGCCGAAATTTGCGATCAAGGTCTGCGGAATATCCGCGAAGAGCGGAGAGCAGGTCGTTAAAACGAATGCCGGATTTTCTATCCAGACGCGCTATGGCTTATCTGCGTTGTCACGCGCAGATATGATCATCATCCCATCCTGGTATAACGACTTGCGCCCTGCACCGTTGGAATCATTAAACGCCTTACGCAAGGCGCATAAAGCAGGAACGCGTATCGTTGGTTTATGTCTGGGTGCATTTGTCGTCGCTGAAGCGGGCTTATTGCAGCAACGCAGTGCAACGACGCATTGGGCACTGGCGAAAGAGTTTTCAAGGCGTTTTCCGGATATTCATCTGGATCCTAATGTGTTGTATGTCGATCTTGGTGATGTCGTGACGTCAGCGGGTACTGCTGCCGGAATAGATTGTTGCTTGCATCTTTTACGCAGCAAATACGGTGCGGATGTCGCCGCTGCCGTTGCACGCCGTCTGGTAGTGGCGCCGCATCGACAAGGTGGACAGGCGCAATACATAGAACAAGCAATACCGGTTCTCGCCAGTGATGACCGTTTATCACAAATACTGGAATGGATGCTTGCACATCTGACCGAATCACATAATCTGGATCAACTGGCGCAACGCGCTTTGATGAGCCGGCGTAGTTTTACCCGGCATTTTCAAAAAATGACAGGCACAACAGTAGGTCAATGGTTATTACATCAACGACTGGCATTTGCCCAACGACAACTCGAATCCAGCCAACGTTCTATCGAAGATATTGCGATTGATGCGGGTTTCGGCTCGGGGTTGTTGTTACGGCGTTACTTTGCACGCGAGTTCACGATTTCACCTTCGGCTTATCGTCGCCAGTTTCAGGGTAAGTGATCGCATTGAATTGGTAAAATCTGAAAAACTGTATCCTAGCAAACCCGCCTACTTACATTAAAATAGCTGATATCCACAATGCAACACCAGCTTGTCTAAAGGAGTGTCATGCCTAATATCACCGTTTTAACGATCTATCCAATCAAATCCTGCGCTGGCATTAGCGTATCCGAAGCAACAGTCACAGCGACAGGATTAAGTGTGGGTGGTGTACATGACAGAGAGTGGATGCTGGTGGATTTGCAAGGGCAATTTATCAGTCAACGCGAATATCCACAGATGGCGCGCATACGTTGCACCATCACTGCTGAGAATTTGTGTGTGGATTACGATGACATGCCAAGCTTATTATTGCCTTTAGTCCCCCAGGCGGATAGCAAGTCAGGAAAAGCGATTCCTGTCGTCATTTGGGAATTTGCTTTACATGCTGACGACGCGGGCGACGCTGCGGCCGCCTGGTTTAGTCAGGCTCTGAATAAATCTTGTCGCTTAGTGCGTTTTTCCGAACAAGCACAACGGTTTGCCAACACCAAATGGACTGGCGACAAACTAGTGCCCACCCGTTTTTCTGATGGCTACCCTCTGCTGCTGGTTTCCCAGGCTTCTTTAGATGACTTAAACCAGAAAGCTATTGCGCAAGGTCGTACACCTGTGCCAATGAATCGCTTCCGGCCTAATATCGTACTCGACGGGATTGATGCCTTTGAGGAGGACTATGCCGAGACCTACAGCATAGGCGATGGGATACAATTACGTCCAGTTAAACCCTGCCCACGCTGCCCCATGCCAGCAGTGGATCAAACGACAGGCGAAGTGGGACCCAATCCAGTGGATATCTTGCAATCTTATCGCGCTAATCCTATTGTGGATGGCGAGATCACGTTTGGCATGAATGTCATCGTAGAGAATGGTATCGGACACATTTTGACAGTAGGCGATGACGTCGAAATAGCTATTGCCTTTTAATACCACATAGATTAGCTTGCATACTTTGTGCATGTGCAACTTGAGAGAAATTGATGGATGGTGCTGCCCCCTATTCTGCTAAACATCCTCCGCGCTTATCAGCGATGGATGAATTGCGTTTGGAAAACAACATGCTGCGCTCTCGTCTGGACGATATTCTTGAGCATGCACATCGCAATCAAAACATCATGGAGCGGCACCAGAAATTTGAATTGCAAATCATCGGTGCCAGCCATTTCAGAGAATTAATCAACAGTATTTTCAGCTCTCTCGCTGAAACATCAGAACTGGATATGGTGAGTCTGATCCTGCTTGATCCACGCCAGGATTTGCAACAAATGCTGACCGATTTGCGCATCAATTTGCGCGAATTTCCACATATGTTGTTTGTTCGCAGCGAACGCGAATTGCAGACGCCCTGCATCAGTTCACAAAAACCAGTTCTGGGACCTTACGAACGTCATCTGTATGAACAGTTCTTCCGCAGTTTCAGCCAAAAGCCGGCCAGTGTTGCACTGATTCCGTTAATACGACAAGGAAGATTGATCGGTTATCTCAATCTGGGTAGTTTTTCGGCGGATCGTTTTTTATCGAGCATGGCAACCGACTTTATCCAACGGTTGGGCTCTATCATTGCGATTTGTCTTGAAAACGTGATCAACAACGAACGCCTGACTTACATCGGCCTCACCGACCCGCTGACCAATGTCAGCAACCGTCGCTACGTTGAACAACGCACGCTGGAAGAAATCGGTCGAGCAAGGCGTCAGGGCTATGGTATTGCCTGCATGTATCTGGACATTGATTTCTTCAAAAAAGTGAATGACCAATACGGTCATCAAGGCGGTGATGATGTACTTTGCGAAGTTGCACGTAGGATCAAAGCAGAACTGCGACTCAGCGATACACTCGGACGTTTTGGTGGAGAAGAATTTGTCGTGTTATTGATCAATGCCAATTTGCAAGACGCCATGATGGTGGCAGAACGCATACGCCGCAGCATCGCTGAGAAGGCGTTTCCGCTATCTGAAGGGGGTAGCTGCAACACGAGTATTTCCATCGGTCTGACGACCGTGTCGGAAAAACAAAACCACGGCGATGAAGTAATCGTTGCTAAAGAAATGATTTCCAGAGCTGATCGCGCGTTGTACGACGCCAAACGCTCAGGCCGCAATATGGTGCGCTGCGAATAAAAACACCAGGTCACGCATCGTGGCAAGAATTTATTTGGTTGGTGCTGCTTGCAGACGTTCGTATTTTGCCTTCAATTCGGCGTTACTTTCCCGCCATTCAGGATTAAACGGAATGCAATTGACCGGACAAACTTGTTTGCACTGAGGTTCATCATAGTGACCTACACATTCGGTACACTTGTGTGGATCGATTTCATAGATTTCTGGCCCCATGAAAATCGCATCATTCGGACATTCCGGTTCACATACGTCGCAGTTAATGCAATCGTCGGTAATCATTAAGGCCATACTTACTCACTTCTCTTTCATTGCATCAGGCTGGCTCAACAACCTGCCAAGCCTGATTTTTTCGCCATAACTAAAATTCTATGCAGCAACGCTTATTTATTTTCGTTCGCTGCTGCTACTTTTTGCTTCAACCAACGATCCACTGATGGGAACACAAATTTAGACACGTCGCCGCCAAACATCGCAATTTCACGGACGATGGTGCCAGAGATAAATTGGTACTGGTCAGACGGTGTCAGGAATAAAGTTTCAACATCTGGCAACAAATAACGATTCATACCTGCCATCTGGAATTCATATTCAAAATCCGACACCGCACGCAAACCGCGCACAATCACGCGCGCATCGTTTTTGCGCACAAAATCTTTTAGTAAGCCTGAAAAGCTCTCTACCCGCACATTCGGGTAATGACCGAGTACTTCGTTAGCGATACTCAAACGCTCTTCCAGAGAGAAAAATGGCTTTTTGCTCTTGCTATCCGCAACACCTACCACCAATGTATCAAACAAACCCGAGGCACGACGCACCAGATCTTCGTGACCGCGTGTCAGCGGATCAAATGTTCCCGGATATACGGCTGTGACCATCTTCACTCCCTATTTTTGCTAATTGCATAATGATATGCACCAATTTGACCTGCCATTATGCCTGATTTTCGCGCGTTTTACGTACTCAAATGCTGCGTTGCAGAATATGGAAATACACACTTCCGGCTTTATCAGCGCGTATTAACTGCCAACCACTCAGCAAAACTTGCATGTTCTCCTCTGGGCTTTCAGGATCTAATGCAAATTCTGATTCGACATAGACGCAGCTTTGAGGATGAATAATTTCTTTGCATGCTGGCAATATTTTTTCCAACCAACCTTGTTCAAATGGCGGATCGAGAAAAATAAGGTCAAATTTTTGCCCTTGTGCAGCCACATTCGCGATCACTTTAGCAGCATCACCGCGAACTAACTGGCATTGGTTGGCCTGTAGTTTGGCTTTTACCTGCTCTAATTGCTTAAAAGCTGGGGTATGGGATTCGACCATCACGACCTGTGCAGCACCGCGACTCGCTGCTTCAAAGCCTAGAGCACCGCTGCCGGCGAAGAGGTCAAGGCAGGTTATTGGCGTCCAATGTGCGTCAAACAGATGGTTAATCCAGTTAAATGTGGTTTCTCTGACACGGTCTGGGGTGGGTCGTAAGCCTTCCGCCTCGATCACGCTCAACAGGCTGCGCTTCCACTGGCCACCGATAATTCTGACCTGATGGGCGGCACGTTGTGGGGATACAGGCTTTTTAGTCTTGGGTTTCATTGTTTGCTTGACACTGGTAAATCGAATTACCGGGCGCGGTCTGTTAGAATGGCAGCATTCTATAATACTTGGGTGGGCCGTAGACAGCCATCCATCTTCCGACAAAATCATCCCCGATGTTTAGCTTTTTCAAAAGAAAACCCAAAGAAGAGCCAGCGCCAACGCCGCAAAGTGTTGCTGCGCCTGCCTCTGAGAGCATAATTGCTGTTACTGAAACGGTTTCAGCGACGCCATTCACGACCGAAGTTGCCATCCAACCGACTCCTGCATCAGCTCTGATCGCTGATACGGTTCCTGTCCCGGCAGAGCAAAAACGCTCGTGGTTAAGCCGTTTAAAAGCAGGCCTGGCAAAAACTTCGTCCAATCTGACCACCTTGTTTGTTGGTGCACGCATTGATGATGACTTATACGATGAATTGGAAGCAGCATTGCTGACATCCGATGCTGGCGTAGAAGCAACATTATTTTTGCTTGATGCCTTGAAGAAAAAGGTTAAAGAAGAAAAATTAACTGAAGCAGAACAAGTAAAAACGGCACTCAAGGCTTTATTACTCGAATTGCTGACGCCACTGCAAAAGCCTTTGGAACTCGGCCGTCATCAACCTATGGTCATGATGATTTCTGGCGTCAATGGCGCTGGCAAAACCACCACGATAGGCAAACTGGCCAAGCATATGCAAGTACACGGCCAGTCGGTCTTACTCGCCGCGGGTGACACCTTCCGTGCTGCCGCACGCGAACAGTTGACGATCTGGGGTGAGCGCAATGACATCACAGTGATTTCGCAAGAATCTGGCGACCCTGCAGCAGTCGCGTTTGATGCGGTCGCCTCCGCGCGCGCTAAGGGTACGGATGTGGTGATGGTGGATACCGCTGGTCGTCTGCCTACGCAATTGCATTTGATGGAAGAATTGAAGAAAATCAAACGTGTCATTGCAAAAGGTATGGACGGCGCACCACAAGAGATATTGCTCATCATCGATGGCAATACGGGGCAGAACGCGTTGGCACAGGTCAAAGCCTTTGACGACGCACTGCAATTGACCGGACTGGTGATTACCAAGTTAGACGGCACCGCCAAAGGTGGCGTGCTGGCAGCGATTGCTAAGAACCGCCCGGTCCCGGTTTATTTCATTGGTATTGGTGAGCAAATTGAAGATTTGCAGCCATTTAATGCGCAAGAATTTGTCGACGCTTTGTTCAATTAAATTTAACGATAGTACGGACATTACACCGCCATGATCGAATTCGATAACGTCTCTAAACTGTATGCTGGCGACGCCTGCGCCTTGCGCAATATTTCCCTGACGATACCAGATGGCGAGCTGATATTTTTAGCTGGCCCTTCCGGTGCAGGGAAATCGACTTTATTGAAGATGATTGCTGGCATTGAGAAGCCAACGACTGGTCGGGTGATGGTCAATGGTCAGGATGTGAGCAAGTTGCAAACCAGCAGCTTGCCTTACCTGCGACGTAAGCTAGGCTTGATTTTACAAGATCAAAAGCTACTGAATGATCGCAGCATCTTATCGAATGTGATGTTACCGCTGATCGTGACAGGAGCCGCGGCGCAAGAAGCCGAATCACGCGCCCGCGTCGCTTTAGAAAAAGTAGGGATGCTGGAAAAGGCCAATGCGCTCCCGTTGACTTTGTCTGGTGGTGAACAACAACGCGTTGCGATTGCCCGCGCAATCGTCAACCGTCCTAAAATCATTCTGGCCGACGAACCGACCGCATTTCTTGACCGAGAAAATGCGAACAAGGTACTGAGTGCTTTAAAAGCTTTTCAGAGCGCTGGTGTTACGTGCCTGATTTCCAGCCACGATGAACAGTTTCTGGATCAGGCCAGCCGTGTGATTTATCTGAGCAAAGGCCAGATCACTGATTCCTGGAATTCTTCCATCGCCGCCTGATATCTTATTTCAAGGATAAACCCATGACCATCTGGTTTCGTGAGCATCTGTTTGCATTAAAAAGTGCCTACACCCACTTGCGTGCAGGTACCGGCAATTTTTTATTTAATGTGTTAGTGGTTGCAATTGCACTGGCCTTGCCTATCGCAGGCCTGACATTGATTGAAAACATCAAACCGATTTCTTCACAATTATCCATAGAACCTGAAATCAGTATTTTTGTCAGCCCAGACACAGCGCGTGACAGCGCAACTGCCTTATCGGTACCAATCAAACGCTTGCTCAAAGAAAATGCGATCAATGGCAAACTGGCTTTTATTCCCAAAGAAAAAGCGCTCGCTGCGATGCAAGACTCGTCTAGCCTGGCGGAAGTGTTGTCGACCCTAGGTGGCAATCCACTACCTGACGCCTATATCTTATCGCTATCGAACAACGATGCAGAGAAATTGGACAGCTTGGTTGAAAAATTAAAAGCTTTACAAGATGTTGATGTGGTTCAGGTAGATTCGGCCTGGGTTAAACGTCTGGCGGCTTTAGTGCAAATTTTACAAATGGGTTTGTTGTTCCTGGCAATTACTTTGGGAGTAGTTGTCATAGTGGTGGTTTTTAATGCAACTCGCTTGCAAGTGATTTCACATCAGGCAGAAATCTCCGTCACGCGCTTGTTAGGTGCGACCAATAGCTTCATCCACCGGCCCTATTACTACACAGGTGCCCTGCTCGGCTTACTGGCTGGGGCAGTGGCACTAGGCGCAATTGCGGCGTCCTTGCAGCCTTTAAATCAGGCAATTGCCGATTTTGCCAAACTCTACGCATCGGAATTCCGGCTCACGCCTTTAGGGATTATTCCTAGCCTTGCTTTGCTCGCATTTAGCATGTTTTTAGGGCTATGTGGTGCGTATTTATCGGTTCGCCGACAATTGGCGCGCGCTAGCTAACACCGGATTTTCTCCAAATTCATGCAACTTTTTGGATAAATTGGACTCTTAATATCGTTATTTGTGCTTTCTTGTGCAATATCAAGATCTTTACCCAGTCAGGCACTATCGTTATCTAAGACGGTTTATCCCAGATAAAACACATACAGATAACGAGGATAGACGCAAAAAATCTTTCTGCAAGGCAAATTCATCAGCCTGCCGCACTCAGATTTGAGCATCAATTCCAACTATTAGCACTCTTCTCAAGAGAGTGCTAATATAAGGGCTTATACAGCTAGTTTTTCTATTTTTATTGAAACTGGCAGCAATGAGGAGGAACCATCGCAATGACTTCGACACAACTTATCCCGGCAACAGATAGCAAAGCGCTCGCCCTGGGTTTCAGTGGCACGCTCGGAAATATTGACGCCTATATCTCAGCAGTCAATCGCCTGCCTATGCTCACGCACGAAGAAGAGATCAGTCTCGCCAGCCGCTTACGTGCTGACAATGATCTGGGCGCAGCGCAACAACTGGTTATGTCACATCTGCGTTTAGTTGTTTCTATTGCCCGTGGTTATCTGGGTTACGGTCTGCCACATGCAGATCTCATTCAAGAAGGTAATATCGGTTTGATGAAAGCCGTTAAGCGTTTCGATCCTGATCAGGGCGTACGTCTTGTGTCCTATGCCATGCATTGGATCAAGGCTGAAATGCACGAATACATCTTGAAAAACTGGCGCCTGGTGAAAGTAGCAACGACTAAAGCGCAACGTAAATTGTTCTTCAATCTGCGTAGCCACAAAGAAGGCTTAGAGACGATGTCTCCTAAGCAAATCGATGCGCTGGCAAAAACACTGGATGTCAAACGCGAAGAAGTCATTGAAATGGAAATGCGTTTGTCAGGTCATGACATTGCACTGGATGCGCCGACGGATGACGACGATGAAAAATTCGCACCTATTGCGTATTTAAAAACTGAATCTGACGAACCAACCAAAGTGCTGGAAACTCGCCAGTATGATCGCCTGCAAAGCGAAGGTCTGGAAAGTGCCTTGTCAAAACTGGATGCGCGTTCACGTCACATCATCGAAGCGCGCTGGTTAAAAAATGACGACGGCTCAGGTGCGACACTGCATGAATTGGCTGATGAATATGGCGTTTCTGCAGAACGTATCCGCCAGATTGAAAGCGCAGCATTGAAAAAAATGAAGGGCGCTTTAGCGAATTACGCTTAAGCACTCAACAAATTGCAATCAACAAAAAAGCACTCAGAAATTGAGTGCTTTTTTTTCGACTTCAATAAAGTATTGAAGTAAATTACTTAAGTAGCAATTTCAAATCATGCACGATAGGCTCTATTCCTTGACCAAGGCTTAAGAACAAGCGTATGTGCCCATCCGTGTCAAACACGTAGCTACCAGCCGTATGATCCATGGTGTAGCTGGTCGGCGTCTTGCCAGGGACTTTTTGGTAATAGACTTTAAAATCTTTAGCGATTTTGGCGGTCGCCGCAGCATCACCGTACATACCTAAAAAACGTTGATCAAAATTCGGCACGTAAGACGCCAGCAAAGCCTGCGTATCGCGCTCAGGATCAATGGTGACGAAAATCACCTGCACTTTGTCTGCCTGTTGTCCCAATTGTTGCATCACATTTGCCATCTCTACCATGGTCGTCGGGCAGACATCAGGACACTGGGTATAACCAAAAAACATGATCACCACTTTGCCTTTAAAGTCAGCCAGAGTACGTGCCTTGCCATTGTGATCAGTCAGCGCAAAATCCTTGGCGTAATCGATGCCGATGATGTCGGTGTTTGAAAATTTTTCAGCAGGAGGATTACAAGCCGCTAACAGCGTCAGCAGACCGGTAATCAAAAAACAAGACAGAATTTTTTTTAACATAATCAAAACTTCAGATAGTGATCGACCAACAAAGCGGCAAACAACAAGGACAAATAAATGATCGAGTAAGCAAAGGTTTTACGCGCCAGAATATCGCTGTAATTGCGATACATTTGCCATGCGTACCACAGGAAGATCCCACCCAGCACCACAGCGCTAAACAAATAAATCAAACCACTCATATGTACTGCATACGGCAACATCGTGGTCGCAAACAAAGCAATGGTGTAGAGCCAGATATGCAAGCGTGTTATTTCAGGTCCATGAGTAATCGGCAACATCGGCAACCCCGAACGTGCATAATCGTCACGGCGATACATCGCCAGAGCCCAAAAATGCGGTGGTGTCCAGATAAAGATAATCAATACCAGCAACCAAGCTTGCATAGGCACATCATTGGCAACCGCTGCCCAACCTAAAGCAGGTGGCATCGCACCGGATAAACCGCCAATCACAATATTTTGTGGCGTTGCCGGTTTTAAAATGATCGTATAGATAATGGCATAACCGACAAAGGTCACAAACGTTAGCCACATCGTGAGTGGATTAACCAAGGTGTTGAGTACCCACATACCGATGCCGCCAATCACACCAGAAAATACCAGAGTTTGCAAGGCACTGATTTCTCCTTGCGCTGTGGCACGACGTGCAGTGCGCGCCATACGAGCGTCAATTTCACGCTCGACCAGACAGTTAATCGCAAATGCAGCACCAGCCAATAACCAGATACCGATGGTCGCTGCTACTACGACATGCCAGTCAGGCAAATCAGGGGTAGCGAGAAACATGCCAATAACGGCACAAAATACCGCCAATTGAGTAACGCGCGGTTTGGTTAATGCCCAGTATTGGGCTAAACGGTTTGAGGGCAAACTTAAAGTGGTCATGTTAAATGGGTGAACTGAGGGCATGGCTGGCATGCCTAACGCGATAGTTTAACATGGTCAGCAACAGGACTAGCATTGCCGCACCGCCGTTGTGTAAAACTGCTAATAATAAGGGCCAAGAAAAGAAAATAGTCGACACCCCGATCAGGAACTGTAAAACAATTGCCAACAACAATTTATTTCCTAGTGACTCAAACCCTGGTGTGCGCATTGCCTGCCATGCTACATAGCTCACCACCACTATTACCAGCAAGGCAAAGTTCCGGTGTAACCAATGTATCGCAACTAAGGCAGGAAAAGGCAAGTACTCTCCATTAGTGGTCATCCCTAGCTGACGCCAGAGACTAAAACCATGTTCAAAATCCATCGTTGGCACGACTTGACCGTGACACAAAGGATAATCCTGACAAGCGAGTGCTGCGTAGTTAGTGCTTACCCAACCACCTAAGGCGACCTGTATAAACAAGAGAATCAAAGCAAACGTCGCGGGCAGTATCAACGCTTTTGCTGCATTGGGAGCCATACTGGAGACATGCTTAATCTGGTGACTATGCTGTTCAAGTACAGCCGCTAACAAAGCCAATAGACCCATGCCCAATAACAAATGGGTGGTCACGATAACAGGTTGTAATTTGAGCGTGACCGTCCACGCACCAAAAGCACCTTGTACACACACGCAAAGCAAAGCAGAGGTGGTCAGCCACGGTGAAATATCAGTCGTCTTTTTTCGCATCCAAGCCAGCAAGACCTGAGCACAGATTAGTACACCAACACTCATCGCCAGATAACGATGCACCATTTCTATCCAGGCTTTTTGTGTTGTTACTGGTCCATGTGGCATAGCGACTTCGGCGGCTTTGATCGCTTCATGAGACAACAAAGGATTCGCTTGTCCATAACAGCCCGGCCAATCGGGACATCCCAGACCGGAATCAGTCAGCCGGGTAAACGCACCAAACATGATGAGTTCAAACGTCAACGTTAAGGTGACCGCGATCAGTTTGCGATGTTTATTTGTTTCTTTTGATAAGAACACAATACACAACGGAATGACCGCGACACCGAGTCCAGTTAAAGCAAGTTGTAACCACATAATGTTTAACCTATTGCTGATGCGCGCAGCAACTTGGTCAGATCCTTTTTAATCAGATTCGGATTAGCATCTTTAGGAAAGCGCATCATCAGATTTCCTAGAGGGTCGATCAAGTATATATGATCGCTGATTTCTGATTCATTGGTGGCGGGCAACCAGCCTTTGAGCGCCTTGGCATCAGCACGCAAAACATGCAAACCATCGTGTTCGCGCAACAGACTGGTCGCGATTGCTTGCTCATCCATTAATAGCCAGACGCGCTCTATCCTGTCCATGTCTTTGCCCTGAGTTAATCTGAGCTGGCGCACATCAATCAGCTTTTTTTGACAGGCATCCGCACAATCACCGCTATCAACACTAAGCATGATCCACTTGCCGCGGTACGCTTCTAATCCCGTGGTTTTGCCTGCATTCACAGGCGTGGTATCACCCAGCAAATGCGCGTGCAGTTCTGGCATTGGGTGTTCGCGTGGATCGAGTATCGTGCCATAGTTGGTGCGCCCTTCAGGCTTAATGACATAATACGCAATGTACGAGGCAATCATCGGAGCCGCGCAAATAGCGATGACCAAAAATAGTTTCCAGCGGCCTTTGGCGGCATTATTGTGTTGCTGCATTGTTGGTGTCTGATTTGTCATTGCTGTTTGATACTTTGTGTTTTCCACGACGAATTCCTGTCACTACAAAAAATAAACATGCCATGCCCGATAAGGCATACCACTGAAATGCATAGGCACGGTGTTTTTCAGCACCGGCAGACGGCACAGACCAATGTCGCAACAAGCCGTCGGAAGTATCCGACGTTTGTTCCACGATGAGCGGCTCCAGCGCTATGCCGCTTTGTTGTGCCAGACCCGTTACTTCAAGATTCTGCACAATAGCACCAGGCTTTAAAGCATCTGGCTGCCCTAATTGCATCACTCTATCTAGCTTATCACGCAGCACGCCTTCAATTTCCACGACGCCTGTTGGCGTTATCAGCGTGGGCACAGTCTTTCTGTCTTGCTGATTTCGTGCCTGCCAACCCCGTGCGATCAGCACGTTGCGCTGAGTGCCTTCGAGATGAAACGGCATCAACACGTACAGACCTGCATTGCCCTGCATAGGACGATTATCGAGATAGAGTGGCCATTGCGCGACGAATTCACCACGTAGTAAAACCTTACTAAATACTGGCACCGTCGATAAGGCTTTATCAGCAGCGATGCGCTGCGCCGGCATCCGAGCAAGTGTACTGATCTGGCTGGCGATCTGTTCTTTTTCCAGAGCACGTCGCGTCTGCCATTGGGCTAAACCGATGCCAATACTAACCACCACGACGGTAGCAACGAAGGGAAAAAACTTCAATCGAAAGGAAATAAACATAAGCGCATGACGAAAGTATTACAATGGAAAATCATTCAACTAGTATGACGTCTTAGCAAAGTTCAAGTATGAAAATTCTCGTCGCCATTGCTTTTTTTCTGATTATATTCAGTATGGGCTCTGCCCTGGTATTTTTGATGAAAGATAAAGGTCGCAGCAATCGCACCGTCAAAGCACTGGCGTTTCGCGTTGGCTTTTCTATCAGTCTGTTTTTATTGATTCTGCTGGCCAATCATTTCGGCTTAATACAACCCACTGGCATCAGATAAAACCTCATTCCCCGTATAAAAAAGCCGCACTGAGAAAGTGCGGCTTTTTACATGGTGATGCTCATTCAAACAGCGAAGTAAGCAACGAACAGCCAGGCAACTTAGAGCCAATATACAACCACGTACAAACCCAGCCAAACGACGTCAACAAAGTGCCAGTACCATGCAGCCCCTTCAAACGCGAAATGCTGCTCAGGCGTAAAGTGACCCTTCATGACGCGGAACAACACGACTGACAACATAATCGCGCCCATGGTCACATGGAAGCCGTGGAAACCAGTCAGCATGAAGAACGTAGAACCGTAAATACCGGAGGTTAATTTCAGATTTAGTTCATGGTAAGCCTCGATATACTCATACGCCTGGCAACCCATGAAAGTGGCACCGAGCAAAATCGTCGCAAACAACCAGAACGCCGTTTGAGAGCGATGACCAGCACGCAGTGCGTGATGCGCAATCGTCAGCGTGACCCCAGATGTCAACAACAAAGCCGTGTTGATCGTCGGGATAGGAAAAGGCGTCATGGTTTTGAATGCTTCTATCGTTCCCGCTGGCCCCGTATTGCCCCATTGACCAGAGAAATTCGGCCATAAGACCTTATGGTCCAGATCAGACAACCATGGCATAGAGATGCTACGCGCATAGAACAAAGCGCCGAAGAATGCACCAAAGAACATCACTTCAGAGAAAATGAACCAGCTCATACTCCAACGGAAAGACGTATCAATACGCTCGCTATATTTTCCACCTTCGGATTCGGCGATGGCATCGCCAAACCAGTTGTACAACACCACCAGCGTCAAGAAAATACCAATACCGTTCGCGTATGGCCCCCAGCCTAAGCCATTGACCCAGGCAGATGCGCCAAACATGGTCACTAGCAGAGAAAAGCCCGCCAGCACTGGCCATTGAGATGGCCCTGGTACAAAATAATAAGGCGCTTTCGCGTTTGAAGAACTCATTTCCATCTCCTGATGCAATTGAATATACTTACTTAAATTGTTATTTTGCGACTACCTGCCGAACGATCAACACTAAAGTTGAAATAAAAATTAGTGCTCCGATCAATCCGGCAATGATGACGTGAACCGGATTGAGCTTTGCTGCGTCCTGCTCATAATCATTTTTTTTACGAATACCAAGAAACGACCAAAACACCGCTTTCATTGCTTTAAAAAACGAGGCTTGCTGTTTCACCTGAGGTTTCGTTGTTTCTTCTACTTCACTCATGATTTACCTTGTTCTGTCGAACTACTTAACTTCGGTGCCCCGCCGACCTCAAAAAAGGTATAGGACAGCGTAATTGTTTTGACATCCTCAGGTAAAGCCGGATCAATATAAAACACCACCGGCATTTGCCGCGCCTCATTGGGTTCCAGCGTTTGCTGCTTAAAACAAAAACATTCTATTTTTTTGAAATACGCACTCGCTTGTTGTGGTGCATAGCTGGGTATCGCTTGCGCATCCATCTTATACGACTGCTTATTGACCACTTCATACACAATCTGCGACATCTCGCCAGGATGCACTTTCATGCTCGTCACCGTTGGCCGAAAACGCCATGGTCCTTGCGTGTTGGCATCAAACTCAATGGTGACTTCACGACTACGATCAATCTGTGAATTCGATAACTCTTTGGCAGAGATATCTTTAGGCGTCAAAATATTGATACCAGTCACTTCACAAATTTGTTTGTAAATCGGCACTAAAGCATAACCAAATCCAAACATCACTATCGCAATCACGATCAACTTACCGAGCATGGTCGCATTGAGTTTTTTACTTATATCTGACAATTTCGGGTCTTGCTCAGCCATGCAGTTTCCGTTTTAAAAACGCAGGGTCTGTTTCAAAATGACACCAGCAAAAAAGATGATGGCAACTGAAAACAAGATCAGCGCAGTCCTGAGATTATTCGGCTTTTTTTTATCGTTTTTCATATTGGCTTTTGCCATCCGCGACGCTGCACTTGAATAAGTCAACTACAGCGTCGTTCAGGTTAATTATTTAACGACAGGTGGTTCTTCAAATGTGTGGAATGGTGCTGGGCTTGGCACAGTCCATTCCAGACCTTCTGCGCCTTCCCATGGGCTCGCTGGTGCGGGCTTACCGCCTCTGATGGAAGGAATGACCACTGCCAGAATAAAGAAGACCTGCGACAGACCAAAGCCAAACGCGCCAATACTTGCAAGCTGATTGAAATCAGTGAATTGCGCTGGGTAATCGGCATAACGACGTGGCATCCCAGCTAATCCCAAGAAATGCATAGGGAAGAAAGTGATGTTAAAGAAAATCAACGATGCCCAAAAATGGATCTTGCCGCGGGATTCGTTGTACATGAAACCTGTCCATTTTGGTCCCCAGTAGTAGTAACCAGCAAACAAGGCAAACAAAGAGCCAGCCACCAACACATAGTGGAAATGCGCTACGACGTAATAGGTATCCTGCAACTGAATATCAATCGGTGTCACCGCCAGAATCAAACCTGTAAAACCGCCCATGGTGAACACGAAGATGAAACCAACGGCAAACAACATTGGCGTCTCGAACGTCATCGAGCCTCTCCACATTGTGGCTACCCAGTTAAACACTTTTACACCGGTTGGAACCGCGATCAACATGGTGGCGTACATGAAGAACAACTGAGCCGTCACTGGCATACCAGTAGTGAACATGTGATGCGCCCAAACGATGAAGGACAAAATCGCAATCGATGCCGTCGCATACACCATTGACGCATAGCCAAATAAAGGCTTACGGGCAAACGTAGGAATGATGTGAGAGATAATGCCAAACGCTGGCAAAATCATGATGTACACCTCTGGGTGACCAAAGAACCAGAAGATGTGTTGATACATCACAGGATCACCACCGCCAGCAGCATTAAAGAAGGAAGTACCAAAATGACGATCTGTCAGCGTCATGGTAATCGCGCCAGCCAGGACAGGCATGACAGCAATCAACAAATATGCCGTAATCAACCAGGTCCAGCAAAACATCGGCATCTTCATCAATGTCATGCCAGGAGCACGCATATTCAAAATCGTTGTGATGATGTTGATCGAACCCATAATGGATGAAGCACCCATGATATGCACAGCAAAAATTGCCATGTCCATGCCAGGTCCCATTTGCGTCGACAGCGGTGCGTACAAGGTCCAACCAGCAGCAGTTGCGCCACCAGGTACCCAGAACGACGTCACCAGCAAAATCGCTGCTGGTGGCATCAACCAGAATGAAAAGTTATTCATACGGGCAAATGCCATATCGGATGCACCGATTTGCAATGGAATCATCCAGTTCGCAAAACCAACAAAGGCCGGCATAATCGCGCCGAACACCATGATCAGACCATGCATCGTGGTTAATTGGTTAAAGAATTCTGGTTGCACCAATTGCAAACCAGGTTGGAACAATTCTGCTCGAATGATCAAAGCCAATACACCACCCGTCAACAGCATGGTGAAAGCAAACCACAGATACAGCGTGCCAATATCTTTATGGTTAGTGGCAAATAACCAACGACGCCAGCCATGCGGATGGTCGTGCGCATGATCATGATCGTGGCCGTGAGAATGGTCGTGATCGTGAGCGTGATCAAGGGTGGTTGTACTCATCTTGTCTCCTGTACTGTTCTGTGCGATTACTTACGCGCCGCCAAAACTTCGGCTGGCTGGACAATGTTTTCTGCGGATTTATTGGACCAGTTATTACGTGTGTAAGTAATAACCGCAGCAATTTCCGTATCCGATAAAGTTGCCTTCCACGAGGGCATTGCAGCTTTACCATTCAACACCAAATGTACCTGCGCGTCTTTAGGACCAGCGACAACACTGGAGCCATCTAATGCAGGGAAAGCACCGGGAACACCTTTACCAGTGGCTTGATGGCAAACCACACAATTGGAAGCATAGACTTTTTCACCACGCTGTTTGAGCTCATCGATGGTCCAGACTTTATTAGGATCATCGGCTTTTGCGGCCATTTCTTTTTTCTTACCGTCAACCCACAATTTGTAGTCTTCAGCAGAAACCACTTTAACCACGATAGGCATAAAGGCGTGCTCTTTACCGCATAACTCTACGCACTGGCCACGGTAAGTACCGATTTTTTCTGCTTTGAACCAGGTATCGCGCACATATCCCGGGATCGCATCTTGTTTCACACCAAATGCGGGGATAGTCCAAGAGTGGATCACGTCATTGGCCGTCGTAATCAGGCGGACTTTTTTGTTGACCGGCACCACAACTTCATTGTCGACTTCGAGCAGGTAGTTGTCACCGCGCGCTTCCGTTGGAGCAACACCAGGGGAGCCCACCTGGGTACGCGGTGTAGCGAGTGTCGATAAAAATGAAATCCCCTCGCCTTCACCTTTGAGGTAATCGTAACCCCATTTCCACTGCATACCCGTGGCTTTAATGGTGATATCAGCGTTTGAAGTGTCTTTCATCGCTACTACCGTTTTGGTCGCTGGCAGCGCCATACCGATCACGATCAAGAAAGGAACGATGGTCCAGGCGATTTCTACTGATGTACTTTCGTGGAAAGTCGCAGGCTTGTGACCCAAAGATTTACGATGCTTCAGAATAGAATAAAACATGACCCCGAACACGGCCACGAAGATGACCAGGCAAATGATCAGCATCAGATTGTGTATCGAGTAAATTTGTTCGGCTATCTGCGTAACTGGTGTTTGCAAATTTAGCTGAAGTACCGCAGGGCCGCCCTGACTATCTACCACTGCCCATGTCGGCAAACTGGCCGCCAGCAGAGAGGCACCCAGCATGAACGACTTTAATCGCTTTGCTTGTTTCATGTTTTCCCCAAAACCCCGATTAGAATTATTATGAACCAGCGCCAAGACGCATCACCTTGACTACAAATTACATTTAGAGCTAACGCAAAAACATGACTGCAAGGCGCAAATGCATTCGGGGTTAGGGAAATATCCTGTCATCAATTCATATGACACAGTATATTCATTTGATCGGTTAGTACTAAAGAGCGCTATTCCGACTACACCATATCGACGAAGGCAGTGCAAATTGTACTAGGCTGAACCTTGAAGCTTTCATGCCGACAGCGGCATTTTTTGCATAAGACCTAACAAAGTGCGAACTGGCAACTTCTACAACGGTCTGAGTATAAGATGGAAAGTGAAAGGATATCAAGCAGAAAGCGTGACAGAAATCGTTGATCTGGCTCAAATGAAACAAACGATAAAAAAATGCTTTACAAGTTTTTTGCATTCGTTTTTGATTTTTCTCAATCACGAACTTTCGCAAAATGAAAAGAGACGAATATTGAAAAAACAAAATCATACAAAACATCGGCCACACAAATTGGATGGTTTGTTATTTTTACATGACACCAAATTATATTGCTAAAAATATTTATTTCGCATTTCAAAAACACGCGCTTCACCTCCAAAGAAAACACGCCCAAAGTGCAAGCAAGGTTCGTAAATAGTAAAAAATAAAGCTAGAAACATAGATCTTGCAATAAATTCATCTTGCAGATGAAAGATAATATAAAATCAAGATTACCTTTTCTCGTTTTTCTTTCTATTTGCCTATATTTGCCTATCTAACGACTATGCTTAAATTTTTGCCCAAATGCATCCTATCTTCTTTGATAGCCACAAGCGTTTTAATTTCCACAATAACAACATTGCCAGCAGTGGCCGCAGATAAGGCGGGCATAGAAACATTTTTTAATAATGAAGAAATCCAAAAGCCAAGCTTGTCGCCAGACGGAAAAACACTGGCGATTTTAGCACCAGCAAAGCAAACCGGCTATTTGCAACTCATTGTAATCAATCTGGACAATATGAGCTCCAAAGTGCTGACCGGTTTCTCAAATGCAGACGTTGCATCTTATAGCTGGGTCAATAATCGTCGTATCGTTTATAGCGGCGGGTTTCACGATGTCGCTGAAGGCGATCTGCGGTTTTATCCCGGTCTGTTTGCTATCAATATAGACGGCACTGAGAGGGTACAAATCGCAAGTCCTGACCCGGCAGAAAGATCCACAACGGATACACACATTATTTCTCACACACTCACTGGCCCGACATGGCTCATTTCAACTGATAAATCATATCAAACAGATAATGTTTATGTCGGACAGTCTGTTTTTAATAATTTGGATGATATAAAAGCTATCCGGTTGCTGAAAGTCAATACCAAAACCGGCAGGGCAACGACCTATGAGCGCGTAGGGAACACGATGACGTGGTTGATCGATTCCACAGGAACACCGCGTATCAGCACCACCTTAGAAAAAGGGATAAAAACTGTTTACTATCTTGATCCTGTCAATTCAAAGTGGCGCAAGTTAGCAGAATTTCCGAGACTTGATTCCAAGGGCTTTGAGCCATTGGCCATCGCTCCAGACGGAAATTTATACGTCATCAGTAATGCTGGAGCAGATACTGAGGCAGTCTATAAATATGATCTGTCCAAAAATGCGCTGGACGATACCCCTGTAGTAACGCTAAAAGGCTACGATTTTAGCGGCTCTCTGATTATGGACGATGTCAAAAACAGGCTCGTCGGTGTGCACTATCTGACGGATGGCCAAAGCACTGCATGGTTAGACCCTGACATCAACGCAATTCAGAAAAAAATTGATGGCATCTTTCCAAGCACCATCAACCAACTGAGTTTTTCTCGTCAATATACAGACCCATTCATTGTCATTACTTCTTTCTCTGATAGACAACCAACCGTCTACTATTTGTATAACCAACGTACCGAAAAAATCTTTAACATCGGAGAAACACACCCTGCGATCAAACCGCAGGAAATGTCAGGACAGGATTTTATCCATTATCAAGCCAAAGACGGCTTATCGATTCCTGCCTATCTGACTTTACCAAAAGGAAGTAGCAAAAAGAATTTACCAATGATTGTTTTAGTTCATGGCGGTCCTTATGCGCGCGGCGCAGAATGGGAATGGGATCCAGAAGTACAATTCCTAGCATCACGCGGTTATGCTGTACTTCAACCAGAATTCCGCGGTAGTACAGGCTTTGGATCACGTCATTTTACCGCAGGCTTTAAGCAATGGGGCCTGGCAATGCAAGAAGACATCGCTGATGGTGCTCGCTGGGCAATCGCACAAGGATACGCAGATCCAAAGCGAATTTGTATAGCCGGTGCCAGTTATGGTGGATATGCGACATTGATGGGATTGGCTAAAAATCCCGAGCTATTTAAGTGTGGGTTTGAATGGATTGGCGTAACAGATCTTAATCTACTCTTTGAATTAAGCTGGCTCAGCGACATGTCCGAAGAATCGCAAAAATATAGCATGCCAGTATTGGTGGGAGATCCGGTCAAAGACGCTAAACAACTGAAGGAAACATCGCCGATAAATATTGCGGACCAGATCAAACAACCTTTGCTCATGGCCTATGGTGGATCTGATCGCAGAGTACCGATCAAACATGGGGAAAGTTTCAGAGATGCCGTCACCAAAACGAATAAACAAGTTGAGTGGATTCAATATGTCGATGAAGGACACGGCTGGCATTTGGTAAAAAACCGGGTCGACTTTTGGAGTCGGGTAGAAAAATTCCTTGAAAAGAATTTGGCACCGCAATAAATCATTCACACCTGAATTTAATTCCAAAAAATTGACGAAACGATGATGATGCACGTTTCGTCAATGTCCAAATTATTCCCGCTTTTTCGGCACATCAAAACGCACGATCGATTCTCCGGCAGCCGTTTTGCGGCTGACGGGGCGGAAAGCGTGACCGTAAACAACTTCAAACGTCAGCTTGATGCGACCATCGGCGGCGCGTTGGCGTTCTATTGCTGCCAGCAAAGCGCGGTAGGCATTTTTTCCACTTAAGCCTTGACGACGCGTACTTAATGGATTGCCACCCAAGGCGCGCACGTCGGCCAGCAGTTTATGTGGATCTTGGTAGGTCAAGGTGATTTTTTCCATATCCATGACCGGTGTCGCAAATCCAGCATTGACCAGCATGTCGCCAAAATCATGCATATCCACAAATGGCAGTACGTGCGGTGTTGCATCGACTTGGGCAAAAGCCTCGCGCAATTCGATCAGCGTATCCGGGCCAAAGCAAGAGAACATCAGCAAACCTTCAGTGCGCAAAATGCGACGCCACTCAGCAAAGATCAGGTCAGGTTGTGGATGCCAATGCAAAGCCAGATTTGACCAGATCAGATCAACACTTTGCGGTGCCAGAGGGACACTGGCAAAGTCGCCACACAGCAAGGTAGCGCCTTGTTCACTGCGCAAAGCAGCAGGCGTCCATTTTGCCAACAGGCGTCCGACCGCACTCATGGCGGCATGCTCTTGCTGCTGAATCTGTGTCAACATCGGCAATGCGGCATCCAGACCGACTACCTGCGTATCCGGATACATTCTTTGCAATTCAGGCAAATCAGCGCCAGCACCACAACCCGCATCGAGCACCCGTATGGGCTGGATTTTGACGAGTTCCAGCTTTTCGCGCATGCGTCCGGCAATTTCTCTGCGTAAAAAATCCGACGGAGCGATTTTTTCAGGACGAGAGAAAAGCTGGCGAACCAGTTGCAGATCGATAGGAGCACTGAGCATAAAATGGAAACGAACGAAGTTTGGATTTGAATGTGGTAAGGTCGTAGTTTACACGTTTGTGATACCTCACGCTGATTTGCCGCCCAATTACCACCTATCTATGTTCTATTTACCCCTGATAGTCAGAAAAAGTCTGAACGTGACATTGAACGCGCTGCTGCCATGCAGTTGCGTGCTGTGCCAAGCGCATCAATCCGAAATATTATGTACAGATTGTCAAACCAACTATTTCAGACGAGCGACAAGCCGTTGCAAACAGTGTGCGTTGCCTATGCCTCCTGGCGCGAACACGCCACGTTGTGGTGATTGCCTGCAAAACCCACCCGCGTTTGATACCAGCATTGTGGCATGCGATTACGCCGCCCCACGCGATCAAATGGTGTTAGCACTCAAGTTCGGCCATCAACTAGCATTAGCACCTTTATTTGCGCGGATGTTAAGAGATGCGATTTTGCGGAACACGCCGGATAGCCTGCCTGATATCTTGTGTGCTGTACCGTTGGGGGAGAACAGATTACGCGAACGGGGTTTTAACCAGGCGACAGAAATTGCCCGTCCCTTAGCGCAACATCTTGGTATACCATTCGCGATCCAGGCAATGCATCGCATCCGCGAGACCAGCCAACAAAGTAGCCTGACGCCGGATGCTCGCGTGAAAAACGTCAAAAATGCGTTTATGCTGGATGAAGCCTGGTTATCAAAAGTAAAAGGTGCACACATTGCAATTGTCGATGATGTGATGACGACTGGCATGACCCTGCATGAAATCGCTACAATGCTGAAACGCTTTGGTGCGGAAAAAGTTACGAATTACGTGTTTGCCCGCACGCCACCTCATTTTTATTAAGGAAATACCTTGTTTCACGTCGTCTTAGTTGAGCCCGAAATACCACCAAATACTGGCAATATCATTCGCTTGTGCGCAAACACGGGGGTGCAGCTGCACCTGATCGAACCGTTGGGATTCCCGCTGGACGATAGCAAAATGAAACGCGCGGGTCTGGATTACCATGATTATGCGACAATGAAAGTGCATAAAAATTGGGAAGCGTTTCTCGCTCAGGAACAACCAGATCAAAGTCGCATGTTTGCGCTCACTACGCATGGATCTGGCGTATTTGCTAATGCAGAGTTTAAACCTGGCGATTATTTTGTATTTGGTGCGGAAACGCGCGGCCTGGCGCCGGAACTACGCAACAGCTTTCCGGAAGCCCAGCGCATACGCCTGCCTATGCGTCCCGACAACCGCAGCCTGAACTTGTCGAATACCGTGGCGGTCGTCGTTTATGAAGCCTGGCGCCAGAATGGGTTTGTGGGCGGTGCATAAGAGGTGATAGCTTGCTATGCCTTGGCGCTGGCACCCCTTGCATAAAATTCACTCACTTTTGTCATTACCTTCCCCCGCAAGCGGGAGAAGGTCTTCAGTTTTGCATAGCCTGAATGTAGTAGTCAGGCTGATATAGATTTAGCTACGTGCAGGCAACAAAGTACCTACAACTTCACCAAAACCTACCCGTGCAGCACCTTCTTTCTGTGCCCAACCACGCATGATAATGGCATCGCCATCTTCCATGAAAACGCGCTGCTCACCGTTGCTCAAAGCGATGGACTTTTTACCACCTTCCGTCAGTTCCAACAACGAACCTGCTTCCTCCGGTGCTGGGCCTGATTGCGTGCCTGAACCTAACAAATCACCAGGATTCAGATTACAACCGTTGACGGTATGGTGCGTCACTAACTGAGAAACCGTCCAATACGAATGACGGAAATTCGACAAAGACAAGCGTTGTGGTGGCGTACCGTCAGTGCGCATTTTTTCAGTTTGCAGCAAGACTTCGAGTTCGATGTCGAATGCTGCGCTGTCACGTAAATCAGCAGAATCGAGATAAGGCAATGGCTGTGGATCAGCAGCATCGCGCGTCCAGCCAAGGCGGTACGGTGCAAGTGCTTCTAAGGTCACAACCCAAGGAGAAATCGTCGAAGCGAAATTTTTTGCCAGGAAAGGGCCAAGCGGTTGATATTCCCATGCTTGCACATCACGCGCCGACCAGTCATTCAACAGGCACAGGCCAAACACATGGGATTCAGCGCGATCCATATTGATCACATCACCCAGTGCATTACCAGGACCGATGAAAATACCGACTTCTAATTCATAATCCATACGTTTAGCGGGACCAAATACTGGCGTTTCGGATGTAGGTGGTTTGGTTTGTGCAATCGGGCGACGGAACTGTTGACCTGACACGCCGATAGACGAAGCGCGTCCGTGATAGCCGATTGGGATCCACTTGTAATTCGGCAGCAATGGGTTATCTGGACGGAACAATTTACCAACCGCTGTCGCATGGTGTACAGATGTATAGAAATCGGTGTAATCACCAATCTGCGCTGGCAATGCGAATTCTGCGGCAGATTGCGCTAACAAGCAGGCTTGTAATGTGCCTTGTTGTGAGGAACCTTCACGCAACACACGGGACAGCGCCAGGCGTAATGCTGACCATACTGGCGCACCCAAGCCCATCATGCCATTTAAATTCTGACCATTCACGGCAGCGGTGAAATGTCCGCCCTGCAATTCGGTATACCCGGCAAAGGCGTGCACGGCGTGCGCTGCGGCCAGATCAAGAATCTGATCGCCAATCGCCACACCGATGCGGAAAGTCTGATTACTGCCCTGACGACGAAACATGCCATACGGCAAATTTTGGATCGGAAAATCAGTCTCAGCATTGTTGGCTGAGGCGACCCAGCTACGCAGGTTGATGTCGTGGGTTTCGTTGAGTTGAACCGTCATTTATTTTTGCTCCGGATTGAAATACTTTTTAATACCCTGCCAGCATTGGTAGTAATCGGCCTGCAATTGCGGCGACTCCATCGCGGCACGGGTAGGTTTGATGATATTACGTGTTTCTATCATAAACGCCATCGTATCATCGACTTTGTGCGGTGTGCGGGTATCGGCATTACTTGCCTTCTCAAAAGTCGGCGCATCGGGACCATGTCCGCTCATGCAATTGTGCAAACTAGAACCACCCGGACGGAATCCGGTCGACTTCGCATCGTATTGTCCATGTATCAAACCCATGAACTCAGATGCAATATTGCGATGGAACCAGGGAGGGCGGAAAGTATTTTCAGCCGCTAACCAGCGCGGTGGGAATATCACAAAATCAATCGTATCGACGCCTGGTGTATCGCTAGGCGCTTGCAAGACCAGGAAGATCGACGGATCGGGATGATCGTAGCTGATCGAGCCGATGGTATTAAAGTGACGCAAATCATATTTGTAAGGCGCGAAATTGCCATGCCATGCCACGACATCTAAAGGCGAATGACCAATTTTTGCCGACCACAGATTACCGCTGAATTTAGCAACCAGCTCAAAGTCCCCTTCTTTGTCTTCATACCAGGCGACTGGGGTCTGGAAGTCCCGTGGATTGGCTAAACCATTGGAGCCAATTACGCCTAGATCTGGCAATTTCAACATGCAACCAAAATTTTCGCAAACATAGCCACGTGCTTCGCCATCGGGTAATTGCACCTGGAAACGGATGCCGCGTGGAATGACTGCGATCTCTTGCGGCTCAATATTGACCAGCCCCATTTCTGTGCGCAAATGCAGGCGACCTTGTTGCGGAATAATCAGCAATTCAGCATCAGCGTTGTAATAAAAACGCCCAACCATGTCTTTATTTGCTGCGTATAAATGAATCGCGCATCCGGTTTGCGCATCAGCGGAACCATTACCCGCCATCGTCAACCAGCCATCGATAAAATCGGTAGGCGCAGCCGGCATTGGTTGCGGATCCCAACGCAATTGATTTGGCGTTGAAGGTGCAGCTGAAAAATCATTGGTCATCTGACCATTATCGATTTGTTTGAATGGCTGATGCATCGCTGCCGGACGAATACGATAGGTCCATGAACGACGATTCGCGTGACGCGGCGCAGTAAATGCCGTGCCAGAAATTTGCTCGGCATATAAACCATACGCACATTTTTGTGGTGAATTCTGGTTTTGTGGCAAAGCGTCTGGCAAGGCTTCGGTGGCGTATTCATTCGCAAAACCGGTTTGATAGACCAGGTCTTCCGTTGCCACGGGTGTATTTATGTGCACGCTCATCATCACTCCTTGATCAAAATATTCAATGTGAAATTCATTTATCTGGTAACACGATACGACCTCGCCGGAGACCGGGTCAAATTCGTAACTTCTTATGTGTTATTTCCGTGTCAGTCCGGAATGTAGTGCAAGTTGGACATTTTTACGATATAAATACAAAAATATAGATCATTCACTAAATCAATAATGCTGGAAGCCAAAGACATAGACTTAAATCTGCTGGTCATCTTCCAGCATGTATTTCAGGAAAGACAAATTTCTGCCGTAGCGCGGCAGCTTGGTTTGTCGCAGCCAGCGGTCAGCAATGCTTTAGCCCGCTTGCGGCGTACCGTTGGCGATGAGTTATTTGTGCGGACCGCCACAGGTATGCAACCGACCCCCAGAGCGCAAGAGCTGGCTGATTCGGTCACTGTTGCACTGAGGCACATTACATTCGCCCTTAATCCGAAAGAAGATTTCGACGCCAGCACCAGTCAGCGCCAATTCACGATCGCCATGACCGACGTGGGTGAGGTTTATTTCATGCCTTTGCTTGCCGCCAGGCTGCATGCGTGTGCCCCCCATTTGCGTCTGACCACGGTGCGTGCCAGCAGCATTGATCTTAAGACTGAAATGGAATCAGGACGCGTCGATTTGGCCATCGGCGCATTTGATGATTTATCTGAAGCCTGGTATCAGCGACGTTTATTCAAACAAAACTATGTGTGTATGTTTCGCCAGACGCATCCTTTAGCTGACAAGCAAATTGACTTGAAGGAATTTGTGGCGGCACAGCATCTTATTGTTGCCTCGCAGGAACAGCCTTACTTAAAGATTAATCAAAGTTTGGAAAAAGCTGGAATCAGCGCCTCGGCGCATTTTAAGGTGCCGCATTTTGTTGCTGTCCCTTACATCGTCAGCAGCTCGGATCTGCTGGTCACTGTGCCGCAAAAATTAGCCGAACGTGCTGCAACGCCTTTTGGTCTGAAGTACGTCAAGCCACCGCTGCGTTTACCGAGTTTACAAACCAATATCTTCTGGCATCGTCGATATCATCAGGATGCAGGTAACTTGTGGTTAAGACATTTTATTTCAGAGCACTTTTTAGAAACTTAACTACATAAAAATCAAATGTATTCGCAAAAATTCGGCAAAATTCGGCAAAAAATCAGATAAATCGATTCTGAGCTGAAAAAACTTCATTCTTTGACTGAAACGATTTCCCCCATCAAACAGAAAATATCCCCTACACTTTTGCTTATTCAATTTCCATTCGGAGTCTCAGCATGCCTGTCATTACTTGTGTAGAAGATTTACGTTTGCTCGCAAAAAAACGCGTTCCGAAAGCGTTTTACGACTACGCCGATAGTGGCTCCTATACCGAAAGCACCTACAAGGCGAACAGCAGTGATCTGGCGGCAATCAAATTGCGTCAGCGGGTTGCTATCAACGTTGAAAACCGCTCTACCCGTACTACGATGGTGGGACAGGAAGTGACCATGCCCGTGGCAATTGCACCCACAGGCCTGACTGGCATGCAATGGGCAAATGGCGAAATGTTAGGTGCAATCGCAGCTGAGAAATTTGGCGTGCCCTTCACCTTGTCAACCATGAGTATTTGTTCAATTGAAGATGTCGCAAGTGTCACCACCAAACCATTTTGGTTTCAGCTATATGTAATGCGTGACCGCGGTTTTGTGAAAGAAATGATACAGCGCGCCAAAGCCGCCAAATGCTCAGCGCTGGTATTAACACTGGATTTACAGATTTTAGGACAACGTCATAAAGACCTCAAAAACGGAATGTCGGTGCCACCAAAGCTGACCCTGGCCAATATCATTGATCTGGCAACCAAACCAGCATGGGCATTGCGTGCACTCACTGGTCGCAAAACCTTTGGCAATCTGGTCGGTCACGTCAAAGGTGGTGATGGTATTTTGACTTTGAGTCAATGGACCGCAAGTCAGTTTGACCCCACCCTGAATTGGGAAGACGTAGCATGGATCAAACAAGAATGGGGCGGTAAGCTGATTCTTAAAGGCATTCTGGATGTGGAAGATGCAAAATTGGCAGTAGCAGCGGGAGCCGATGCGATCGTGGTGAGTAATCACGGTGGGCGTCAGTTAGATGGCGCAATGTCATCGATCGAAGCTTTGCCTGCTATCGTTGAAGCAGTTGGCCATCAAACTGAAGTCTGGTTTGACGGCGGCATCCGCACTGGTCAGGATATTTTAAAAGCCACCGCGCTGGGTGCGAAAGGCAGCATGGTTGGACGTGCGTTTTTGTATGGTCTGGGTGCGATGGGTGAACAAGGCGTGACCAAGATGCTAGAGATTTTGCAGAAAGAATTGGATGTCAGCATGGCACTGACTGGCACCAAGGATATACGTGATGTTGGGTTGAGTAATATTATCCGCTAATCAAATGCCGTACTCGTCTCACTCGTGGAAGAGAAAAATAGGTGATAGAGGTAATTGCAAAAGATAGATCTGTTATCGGTTGGGGCGATAAAAACATGTCGATCGCATGAATTTGTAGCGCGGCTCATCCAGCCTCCTCATCCCTGCCCTTCTCCTGCTTGCGGGAGAAGGGTTCTGGCGCTTAGTGCTGGTGGCACCCGCGCAGCGAATGCACCATAACAAATTTGGCGTGTTGCACTCGCCCAACCAAACTCATTTCAAGTATTTTTTCGCCCGTACGCCTCTATCATTCCGGCGATATCTTTGAGGGGCAGGATGGTATCAACCGCACCAAGTTTGACGGCTTCTTTGGGCATGCCGTAGACGACGCAACTCTTCTCGTCCTGCGCCAGCGTTTCTGCACCGGCATCATGCATTTCTTTCATGCCTAGCGCGCCGTCATCTCCCATGCCGGTCATCATCACACCGAGGGCATTTGCCCCCGCACATTTGGCAACAGATCGGAACAGAACATCGACCGAGGGCCTATGCCTGTTGACAGGTGGTGCATCCACAATCTCTACATGATACTGAGCACCACTGCGCTTAACTAACATATGCCGCCCACCGGGTGCGATCAGTGCCCGGCCATTGATTACGCGATCACCATTCTTTGCTTCCAACACTTCGATAGGACAGATTTTATTGAGCCTGTCAGCAAATGCGGCGGTAAATTTTTCTGGCATATGCTGCACAATCACCATACCGGGCGTAGTGCGATTTAACGCACTTAAGACCAGCTCCAGGGCTTGTGTGCCGCCGGTAGACGTACCTATCGCCACCAACTTATCGGTGGTCACTGACATCGCCACTGTACCTCTGGCTTCCAACGCTGGAATCGCTTCGCTAACACTTAACTTAGCTGTCGGATTCAGCGATGCCATACTCAGCGCTTTGACGCGCCGCATATCAGCCGACGCTGCAGCTTTCACTGCCTGAATTATCTCGCCGGCATCTTGCTCCAAAAAACCCTTCAACCCAGCTTTCGGTTTAGTGACGATGCCGACCGCACCTGCGGCCATCGCTTGCATCGAGGTCGAAGCACCCTTTTCTGTCAAGGTAGAACAAATAATCACAGGGGTTGGACGGACAGACATCAGCTTTTTGAGAAAAGTTATACCATCCATACGTGGCATTTCTACGTCTAGCACCACGACATCGGGCCAACGCTGATTCATTTTATCCATCGCAAAGATGGGATCAGATGCCGACGCAATGACTTCAATGTCAGGATCTTTGCTCAGCACGGCACTCAATACTTGACGGACAACCGCTGAATCATCGACTAACATGACTTTTATTTTAGTACTCACGGTACGATCACTTTCTCTACGTGCTTGACCCAAACGTCGCCCGACCATAGATCAAACATAATGTTTCTATGCCCCACGCCCCCCATGTGCTCGGTTCTGACTAAAAAACCGTGCTCAGATAACAACTTGCGACCTAAATCGATATTTTTGTCCGACACCGTCATTTCCCCCACATTTTGGGAGGGAAATTGATTACCGCCGCCAAACATTTTGACATCAAAATCACGCGGAAGAGTGCGAAATTTTTTAATTTCATGCATAAACAGTTGTACCGCATCTTCGGCATAACGGCCATCAAGATGCGCATGTTGTTGACGACGATTATTCTTGGGAAGCATGTAGTGACACATACCACCAATTCGCAAGATCGGATGCCACAGCGTTATAGCAACACATGAACCAAGTATAGTACGAATACGCGTGTCACTATCACCGAAATAGAACTCTCCGGGTTGTAAAAAAATTTCTATGTAAAAACTGGGAGCATCCATACTAAGAAGATCACTTTACTTGAAAAATTTGGTGTGTCGAACGTATTCAAAAGCAGCGCGTTTTTAAAAATTCTCAAAAATCACTGCCCACCAAAAAAGAAAAATAATCTTAACAAGCAGCTTTGGCTGAGATGACTTAAGCCTCTAACCGGTAAATCGAAGGATTCACTAATTTCAATGCAGTCTTCATTCCGTTGAGTGTTTCGGAATGACTGATAAATAAGTAGCCGCCGGGTCGCAATTTTTCAACCAGTCTTTGCACCAATTTTTGTTTAGTTTCCTGATCAAAATAGATCATCACATTACGCAAGAAAATAACGTCTAACAGACCAACATCCGGTAATGGCTCAATCAAATTTACCGGCAAGAATCGCACACGTGAACGTAATGCCGAGTCGATCAAAAAAAAGTCTTCAAATTCGTCACGCCCTTTAAGACAATATTTTTTTAACAGTGATGGCGGAATTTTATCGGCCGCACTCATGGGATATAAAGCACGAGACGCTTTCTCGAGCACTTGGGTAGAGATATCGGAGCCTATAATTTCCCACCCGTCACCCGGAAAATATTCCGCTAACATCATCGCTATCGTATATGCCTCTTCACCACTGGAACTGGCCGCACTCCAGATCCGCAAACCACGTTGCTTTGCATACTGCGGAAATATCACTTTTTGCAAAAAATCAAAATGCTTGGGTTCACGGAAAAAATAGGTTTCATTGGTCGTCAGTAAATCAATGGCAACCGTCGTTTCATCTTCAAAACCTGGTAATCCGAGCAAAGCAAAATAATCCCCATAAGCAGTCAGACCACGCTTACGAAGACGTTTATCCAAGCGCCCCATGACCAAGGCCTGTTTACCATCATTGAGCGTGATTCCGGTGCGGTCATACATGAACCGGGATATCCATTCAAACTCATTTTTTTTCAGTGGTTGTATGGCCCTCAGCACCATCGGTTCAGGCTTCATGCTCCGACTCCGCACTGATATTCAATTCTGCACCACCCAACATGGAGCTGCCTAGTGCAGACATCTCCTCGACAGACAGTACTTGCGCAAGATTAAGCACAATGATGAAACGCCCATTGCGCTTTGCCATTCCACTGATAAAGTCCTGCCGTATGCGTCCGCCGAAAGCCGGAGGCGGCTCAATGTCGGCATTCGCAATGTCCACGACTTCATTTACCGCATCCACCATGACTCCGATACTTTGCTTCTCGGTTTCGTCTTCATGCTCTTGCGCCATTTCGATAATCACGATACTGGTACGGCGTGCGACATTGGTGATGCCTTTACCAAAACGTGCCGTCATATCAACCACCGGAACTACTTTACCGCGTAGATTAATAACGCCACGTATAAAGCTTGGCATCATAGGTACTTCGGTTAAATCTCCATACTGAATAATTTCTTTAATATGAAGAATCTCCAACGCATAGACCTCACCTCCTAATACAAAAGTCAGGTATTGACCGGTAACGCCAGAGTCTTTCATTTCGCCCGTTAACACCTCGCCGGACCGTTTTTTTGCCTCGATAATCGCCCCCATCTCAAGCTCCTAGAAGCGCTCAAACTTAGCTTCATCAATATTATTTCCAGCTACGGCGACGATACGGCCACGTTTTGAAGTATTCGATCCATGCCGGACTGATTTAATTTCAACGGCATGAGGACGATGACTGTCTTGCGCGATTTTAAAGAAGCCAACCAGATCTTTTAACTGTTCAGCCTGACTGGTCATTTCTTCAGAAGTTGCTGCCAGCTCTTCGCTCGATGAAGCATTTTGCTGTGTAATTTGATTCATCTGGTTCATCGCGGTATTAATTTGCGATACACCTGCAGACTGTTCTTGCGATGCGGCCGCGATCTCTTGTACCAAATCCGAGGTGCGGCCAATGCCTGGGACAATTTCGTCAATCAACTCACCTGCACGTTCTGCCGTCTTAACGCTACCACCCGCAAGGTCGCCAATTTCTTTGGCTGCAATTTGACTGCGTTCAGCCAGCTTACGTACTTCTGCCGCAACCACTGCAAAGCCTTTACCGTGCTCACCCGCACGAGCCGCTTCAATCGCCGCATTCAATGCCAGCATATTTGTCTGGTAGGCGATGTCATCAATGATGCCAATCTTCGAAGCGATTTCTTTCATTGCCGATACGGTATGTTTGACAGCGACACCTCCCTCAGTCGCTTCTTTCGCTGCTTTACCTGCGATACCATCGGTAACTTTGGCATTTTCTGCATTCTGATTTATACCCGCTGCCATCTGTTCTATGCTGGCACTGGTTTCTTCAACACTGGCAGCCTGCTCACTCGCCGCTTGCGATAAAGCTTGTGAAGTGGCACTCACTTGCTCAGAGGCGTTAGATAAAGCATCTGTGGCGTTAATTACGTCAGTCACAATTTGCGACAAACGATCAACCGTTTCGTTACTAGATGCTTTCAAGGCACCGAAAGTACCTTCATAATCTTTATCGATAGTTTGCGTTAAATCACCTTTGGATATTGCAGCCAGAACGCGCAATACTTCATTCAAACCCTCATCGCTGGTTGCCATCAAACGATTAATGTCAGCACTGAGTTTACCGAAGAAGCCGGTTTTACCTTCTTCAACAATACGGGTTGTAAAGTTACCGGCCACTGCTTGCTCAACAATATTGCCAACTTCTTTTTCAATCGCAACTTCGGCAGTACGGTCTACCCACTCCACCACGCTGCCCAAGCGTTCGCCTTTATCGCTCATGACCGGATTTGCAGATAAGGCAAAGGTACGCGCACCGACCACGATTTGTGCTTTGTGATTGCTGGTAAAGCTACCCAGCATGGTTTTTTGATGTTCGGGATTTTTATGGAACTGATCGATATTTGAACCCATCAATTTCGACACATTGAAATTTGGCAGCACTTTACGAATGTCAGCTTCCGCCGCTGTCAGCATGTCTCCTATGGACTTGTTCATGTAAATGATATTGCGATCAGGATCAGCAATCATGACGTTGGTTGCGCAATTATCGAGCGCAATTTTAATCCGCAAATTTTCTTTGGCGACGATTTCCGATTCATCCATGCGAGCGCGTATATTACCTACCATAGCTGCCAGGTTAGCAGCAATACTGGAAATATCATTGTCAGCTAATTTCAATTCAGCAGAAAAATCTCCGGATGCCACGCGGTTTGCATATTCAACCACATCAGTAGGTTCCTGACCGATTTGACGGATCACCATCTTAATCATGAACCACGCCAATAATACGACAACCAAAAACATCAACAGGCACGCACCGACAGTAAGCATGCGTTGCGATTTCAATTGCTTATTCCGATCCTCAGTACGTCTGACTAATTCTTTGATCACTAAACGCTCTAAATCGTGCGTCGAGTCAATGATTGCTGAGATTTTTTGTGCATAAGCAGGCGCTTCAATATCGAATGTTTTGGCATCCAGTAATTTTTCAGCCGTAAGCTGCGCAGCCTCTTTGGCGCGAATTTTCTGTTCCTCCATTTTGCTACTAAGTGCATCTTTGTAGATATTATCGACAGCAATGAGTTTAGAAAAATTCCTTTCATTTCTGACGACATGATCAGCAATGACTGCATTATTTGCCGCGAGCTTTCCTCTATTTGAATCAGTGAGTGCTTTATTGACCAAGGCATCAACGCCGATTGCTCTCGCTATGCGGAAGTTTTCTGTCAATCTGACGACACTATCACTACCCATGGTAGCAAGATAAAACGTGCCTGCATCTGGGCTTAAGAGCAAGTTTCCATTATCAGAAATCGTCTCTATCAATTCAAAAATTTTACCAATTAATCTTCCATGCGTTTCCCGATTTTGCTCTAAATTTTGGTTATCTTGTTCTCCAATGGTAGTAGTCCAGATTTGCTTTAACTGGTTGATTTTTTCATCGAGGGTCAGCTCGGGATATTGTTTGCTATAAGCCTGTATCGCATCAATCTCAGTATTAAATTCCTGTGCCGTACCGTCGCGCAGAGATCTCGCATTTTTGTCACCATTAATGAGGGTCTGATTTTGCAGACTATGGCGTTGCGCCAATTGCAAAAGCTTAGTAGCGGGCTCCAAAGAATGAGCACCCATTTTTTCAAAGTCGGAATCATGTACCTCCTGATTCGCCGCTCGAAGATACAACGCAAATGGCAAGCCAAATAAGGCTATGACAAATAAGCCGACGAGTGAAAATTTCTGCCACATTTTCAAGGATTCTAAGAGCGATTTCATCTGTGCTTCCTTTCTTCGGGGAACAACATTCACTATGAACTAAAAGTATTCTTTTAAACTTCCTGAACCTGTTTGGAATTTCCAATGACTGACATACTGGAAGTCAAATGCTTCCTCTGTTCTTGTGCTGTGTAGAGTTGTGTCATGGCTGGGATACTTAGTATTAACGCCACTTCACCACTACCTAAAATTGTTGAACCACCTAAACCTTTAACGTGGTTAAACAATCGGCCTAAAGGTTTAATCACTGTTTGAAATTCACCCATCAAACGATCAACCACCAATCCCGCTTTGGTATTACCGTAGCCAACCACGACAACGTTTTGACGGCGCGGCACATCGCCTTCAATATCAAACAGATGACGCAAACGGATGAACGGCAACACTTCGCCACGCAAATCCATGTAATCAAGATCTTGGTTATCCTTAGGTAATTCCAGGCACTCAATCACATGATCGAGAGGGACGACAAACGACGAGGTACCAACCCCGACCAAAAATCCATCAATGATGGCCAGGGTCAGCGGCAGGCGTATGCGCATCGTGGCACCGATGCCCATTTCACTATCGATATCGATGGTACCTCTGAGGGCATTGACATTACGTTTGACCACATCCATACCGACACCACGGCCAGATAAATTGGACACCTGATCGGCCGTTGAAAATCCGGGCTCAAATATCAGTGCGTATATTTCTCTGTCACTCAGGTTAGTATTGGGTGCGACTAAACCGCGTTCGACCGCTTTTGCAAGAATTTTGTCTTTATTCAAACCGCCACCATCGTCACTGACTTCAATGATGATGCTGCCAGATTCGTGATACGCATTCAGGCGTAAAATCCCTTGTGCAGGCTTGCCTCTGGCGAGCCGTATGGCAGAAGACTCTATGCCATGATCCATAGAATTGCGAACTAAATGCATCAACGGATCGCCAATTTTTTCAACGACAGATTTGTCGACTTCTGTATCACCACCAGAAATCTCAAGCACGATGTCTTTACCCAATTCCATACTGACATCTCTGACCACACGCTGAAAGCGACTGAAGGTCGTTCCGATAGGCACCATGCGCAATTGCAAGGCACTATCGCGGACTTCTTCGACCAGACGCATCACCTCACTAGTAGATTCTAATAATGCAATGTCAGCCGTCTTACTTGCACGTAAATTTGCACCAGCACCAGCGATGACCAGCTCGCCCACCAGATCAATTAATTTATCGAGCCGTTCAGCATCGACACGAATGCTTTGTCGTTCGCGCGCCTTAGAGTCTTTCACCTGTTGCTGCTTGTTGAGCGCCGCAGTTAACACCGGCGCTTGTAACATCTCCTCTTTCACTAGAATTTCACCGATAGGTAATTGCGATGCGCGATCTTCTGGTGACAGATTTTCTTTTCTTTGCTTCTGCAGTTGCAAACAAGTTTCTAATTCATTTTTGGTCAGTACACCGCTCTTGATCAAAATCTCGCCAAGCAATTCATCATCATTCGGCAGCGCATTGATGATTTCTATGTACTCGTCAATTTTGCTATTTGGTGGAACGATGCGAATCACACTGTCTTCATTGACGAACTCAAAGACATTTTCTATCGCTTCTTTTGTTGCATTACTTTTTAAGACGACCTCAAAACCCAGATAACAGGTCTCAGGATCCATGTCTTCTGCCTCAGGCAAATCGTTGCTAAGAGTAATCAGGTGAACGACATCACCTAAGGTGCTCAGGTAACGAATAAAAGAGAGGGGATCCATGCCATTACGCAGACAATCAGGGCCGAAACGTAAAGATAAGTACCAGTTACCCGCATCCACTGCCTCACCTTCCGTGCGACTTGCCGGGTTTGCCTCGTCGTGTCGATGGTGAGCAAGCCGACCATGATCGGTCGATCCATCTGGTTTCTGATCGAGAAACTGTCCTAACTGAAGATGTAGTTGTGCCCCTGCCGCAGCTAAATCAATGGCGTCACCCAATTCACCAGCAGCAATCCGGTCTATCAGCAAACCAAGATGATCACAGCAAGGTAGGAGAACAGCAACTAATTGAGAAGAAATCGGAATATCACCATCACGGACTTTGTCTAACAAGCTTTCAAGCACATGGGTAAAACGCACAACGTGATCTAGTCCAAATAAGCCGGAGGAGCCTTTGATGGTGTGTGTAGCACGGAAAATAGCATTGATCGCATCAACAGAGTCATCGCTGTGTTCGAGGCTCAGCAACAAATCTTCCATATCCCGCAACAAATCGCGACTTTCAACGATAAACGTTTCCAGCGCAGCTTTCATTTCAAAATCGAAACTCATTCAATCCTCCGCCTATATTCCTATGGAATGCTGTGCTTCAGGTACTTGAGATGGTATGTCGGTTATCCGGTAAAACGAATGCTATGAATGCTATGAATGTTATGAGTCCGATGAATCGAATGAATCTGAAAAATATTTAAGCTTTAAGTTAATACGACTTGATCACCGAAGTGAGCGGTCATGTTTGAAATTTCTAAAATGTCTAACACCGCTTTACTATGCATCACGTAATGCAAAACTTTGCCGCGACGTCTGGCTTCATTTTTCATCAAAATTAATACTTGTAAGCCAGCCGTATCCATCTCTGATACTTGCGATAAATTGAGTTCCAGTTCACGGTCTGGACCAACCTCTGAATCGAGAAAATTAATCAGCCTTTGCTTTTCAATGGCTGCCGTATAAATGGTTAATTCACCCTCAATCGACTGGCTAATCATGGCAAACCTCGTTTAAGGTAAGATCAGTTTAGAGACTGCCGCCAGCATTTGTGCTGGTTGAAAAGGTTTGACCACCCATGCTTTTGCGCCAGCTGCCTGACCTTGCAATTTTTTGTTTTCTTGTGATTCAGTGGTGAGCATAATCACCGGGGTGAATTTATAGGCGGCGAGTTTTTTCACTTCTGTCACAAAGCTAATACCGTCCATATTGGGCATATTAACGTCGGAGATAATCAGGTGAACTTTTTGACCTTTGAGTTTGGATAAGGCGTCGACACCGTCACATCCTTCAATCACGGTATAGCCAGCCCCTTTTAAAGCAAGGCCAACGACTTGGCGCACCGATGCTGAATCATCTACTACCATGATGGTCTTGGACATACGACATCCTTTCCTGACGTTTTATGCAAGTACTTCCAGAATCTGACCACTTTCCCTATTAGCAAGAGAAACACCAATCAGCGAGAAATTAAGCTTATTCAACTTCAGTCATCAAGCATCGAATTCACCGAACACCGGAATGGACTTTGATGAATCATCGATAAAACTCGATTACATTATTTCACACACTTATTTTTCTGCACACAAGTTAGTCCAAAAAAAATTTGCTAACGCGTAAAAAATGAACTATTCGACAATACTTATAACAGTATATTAACCAGATTGTGGCTTAATAAATAATTTTTCATGCATTTTTTTCAAAAATGCTAAAAAAGATACATAAATATTTCGTAAGAGAATGTAAAACCAAGTTGAACAAGTAAGCATCTGATTATTTACGGAATCTATTTCTTATAAACAACCAAAAAGAATAGTTTTGACGCCGCTGAATACGCAAAAATGTTGAAAAGTAACGAGCAACAAAAAAAGCATGGCGTTGCGTACGCCATGCTTTTTATTTATTTCCCCAAGTAAAAATTACCTGGAAAAAGGAACTTCAGATTTACGCCGCCTGGCTTTGCACCAGTTGCAGATTGTCGCCATCAATTTGAATCCGGCGTGGCTTGTAGGCTTCAGGTACTTCACGCACCAATTCTATCGTCAGCAAGCCATTGTTCATGCTAGCTGTAACGACTTTCACATGATCAGCTAAGCGGAAACGGTGTTCAAAATCGCGTGAAGCGATACCACGATGCAGATAATTTTTTTGTATTTCATCCTTGTGTCTGCGTCCCACAATTTTGAGCGTATCGCGCTCACTTTCAATCTCGATTTCACTGCGGTCAAAGCCAGCAACAGCCATGGTAATGCTGTATTTATCTTCGGCAATTAACTCGATATTGTAAGGTGGGTAACTAGGTGCTGCATCGTTGCGTTGGGCATCGTCAAACAATTGTGCCAGACGGTCAAAACCGATAGCGGAGCGGTATAAAGGGGCAAAGTCAAAATTACGCATGGTGATATCCTTTTAGAAAGAAGCGATATAAATTATTTTCAGCAGACCTCGATTGAGCATCTGCTGAGTCAAAGATAAGGTGATTTTTTTCGATTTCAAGACATTTTTTTTGCTTTTTTTAATGCAATCAAAGCTCTTGAAATTCTGGCATAACGTTACAATATGCACCCGTCGATAAAAATTTAAGGACCCAACCGTGGCCAAGCTTTACTTCAGATACTCTGCAATGAACGCAGGTAAATCTACTGCTCTATTGCAAGTTGCACATAACTATGAAGAGCAAGGGCAGAGTGTCCATTTATACACGGCAGCAATTGATCATCGGTATGGCGTAGGCAAGGTCACTTCGCGCTTAGGTCCACAACGCGAGGCGGCAGTTTTTGATAGCCAATTTAATTTTTTCAAAGAAGCGCCACAAGTCAATTGCGTGTTGGTGGATGAAGCGCAATTTCTGACGCCAGAACAGGTAAGGCAATTACATCAACTCGCACATGTGCGCGGCGTTCCTGTGATTTGTTATGGCATACGCAGTGATTTTTTGGGCGAACCTTTTCCGGGTTCTACGTACTTATTAGCTTTATCCGATACGATAGAAGAGTTAAAAAATATCTGTACTTGCGGAAAAAAAGCGACTATGAATATTCGCGTTGATACCAGCGGAAAACGTATGAAGTCCGGCGAACAAATTGATATCGGCGGCAATGAACGTTACCAGCATGTTTGTGGACGCTGTTTTTATTCAGCGTAATCTGCAATCACCAAATTCCAAAACCGGAACTGCAATTATCGCAATTCCGGTTTTTTTTAAGATTAAAGTACTTTCAAAAATTCGGTCAGGTCATTGACTTCTTGTGGCGTAAAACCAATATTAAAACGCCTGTCATAAAATCGGATCACACCAGGAATATCTGCCGCGGAGCCATTATGAAAATAAGGTGCACGTGCAGCCAAAGCCCGTAAAGCGGGAACTTTGAAACGGCCAATATCAGCCCACTGTCCCGTTGTCAACGCAAAACCAGGATCAGTCGTCTGAATCACTTCTCCGGTTATTGTATTTTTAAGCGTGTACAAGGGCATATCAGATGTACGCAAATTCGCTGCAGCTACCCCGGTATTAAACAGACGCGGCACAGATTGCGTACCCACTGCAGGTGTGCTGTGACAACTGGCGCAAGTACCGCGTTGTAATGAAGTGCGCAACTGACCATTGAAACCGGCTACGCCAGCAATGTTGATTGGCTTAGTATTGAAAATTTGCTCACCGCGTGCGATGGATGCTCGCAGCACATTGACTGCGGTCGGCGCTACAGGAGGCTGACCTTGCCCACCCGGTGTAGGCGCATCTAAACCGATCCAGGTACTATACATGGTCATTACATTCTGATTGAAAGCCGCACCAGTCTGATAATCTCCTGCACTAATATCGTTGATACCAAAATAATAATTGGCAGCGACTAAAGCAACCACTCCACCTTTTGCACCCGCATCAGTCAGGCTACCGGCACGCGTGCTGGTAAGTTGCGCGGTGAACAAGGACTCTTCAAAATTAGCAATCGAGCGTTGCTGCGCCGCGGTCAATCCTTGCGGTGATTGGGCATGAGTAATCACGGCGGTGTTTGCCTGATTCAACAGATCAGAATCAGCCGTCGCAAAACATGATGCGGGGTTAGCGTCTTTAATGCATAAATTAGATTGCGGATTGGTGAACGTTTCGCGACCATCCCACATCACCGTACTTTCAAATTTTAAGTTCGTCGTTGGCAAAGGTCGACGGAACAAAGAAAGCTGAGATGCACCGGCAAAATTATAAGGATCATCGACAGCCGTCAACGTAAATTGAGCACCATTGGGAATTGGCAAACCAATGCGTATCACGCCTTTGGTCAGCAACATACTATATGCGAGGCGTTTTTGATCCAGCGTTGCGACGACATCATTCGGTGAGGTAGCGCCATCAACTAAATTAAAAATAGGATCGGTACCATTAGTATTGGCAAAACGCTGTTGCAAGACATCCGGACGAATACTCCACGCCTGATTTTCCTGATGACAGCTGGCACAGCTACGACCATTACCGAATGCTTGAAAAAATGCATTACTAAGATCAATGCTGCCAGAGGTGCTGCTAGTGAGCACGGTACCTTCACTATTCGCTTGTGGTACGGGAGCCGCCACGCTTGAGGTGGTACCGGCTGATGCGGACGTACTGGTTATGGCAGTCGTTGTATCTGTTGCCGCCTGAGTACTATTGCTACCTCCGCCGCCACAGGCACTTAAACTCATTAAGGGAAAGCTTAGCGTCAATAATTGTTTGCCAAACTTCCAACTCCGTTTTTTCTGGTCCATTCGTAGCCTCCATCTATGCGCGTGAAAATAAGCGTACATGTTCATATGCAGTACGCAGCGCACATTGAGGCGCATGCTTGCAACAATGCATCAAAAATATGGAGATAAAATGGAGAAAAAACGAATTATTGAGAATTTTTTGACATACTTTTTACGGCCCAAATAACTTATTTTTAAAAATATTTTAATTGCTATTTTTCTTCACAATTAAGATTTACTATGTACCATCATGCGCAGCGTGGACGATAAAAAATCTTTTTAACTACTTAAATATATTCCTTTATGCAATTAAGCATTGCCAAAAAGCTCGCGATTGCAATCACTGCTATCGTGATTTTATGTATAGGAACAATGGCATGGGTTAGTAGCCAGAATTTAAAGCGCGGTTTTATTTCGTATCTGAGCGAACTGGAACAACAAGATTTGAACAAACTCAGCCAATTGTTGGCGGAAGATTATCGACAAAACGGTAATTTTGATCGCTTCTATCATGACCGCAGAAACATGCGCGATGTACTTGACCAATTGCGCTCGCATCGCCCAAAAGAAAATGACAATCCAAACCACCGCCAGCCACCACCGAGACCACGCGACGATAGCGAAGTATTGAATATTCCACCTCCAGAAATACCACCCGAACAACGTCCGCCGCCAGATCCAACCGGGTTCGCGCAAAGGCTGTCACTGATTGATGCGCAAGGTAAGGTCATTATCGGTCCCAAAGATGTCGCCACGGCACCTGATGGGAGTTGGCAAAGCATAGTCTACGATAAACACATTATTGGTCGCTTACGGCTCGCCCCCTTACGCAATATTTCGAATGCAAATGGGCTCGATTTCGTCCGTATTCAAATCCGACAAACAATCTGGTTAGCCACGGCTTTAATTGTATTCGCACTCATTTTTTCAATATATCTTGCGCGGCACTTATTACGACCATTGAAGTCACTGCATCAAGTCACTAAGCGTATCGCCAAAGGGCAATTTCAAGCGCGTGTAGAAATTGTCAGTCGCGATGAACTTGGTGATTTGGCCAAAGACATTAATGGTATGGCACGTTCTTTGCAGCAAAATGAGACTCAACGGCGACAGATGCTGGCTGATATTTCACATGAATTGCGAACACCATTGACCGTTATTCTTGGTGAAATAGAAGCATTGATCGATGGTGTTCGTGTCTCATCTCCGCAAGCCATGTAATCACTACGTTCTGAGGTCCTTCATCTCAATAAATTGGTCGATGACGTACGCCAATTAACACTCGCCGATGCCGGTGATTTGCGCTACGAGTTTGCCAGGATTGATATCGTTAATTTAGTCAATTCAGCAATACAACGCTACACCCTACGTTTAGAGAAAGCACAGATCAGCGTGCAAAAAATACTGCCGCATGAACCATTATTTGTTCACGCAGGTGTGGTTCGCCTGACGCAAGTCATCAGCAATTTGCTGGAAAATAGCATACGCTACACAAATAGCCCCGGCCAACTACGATGCAGCGTGACAAGCAGCCATCACCTGGTTGAAATTAGTATCGAAGATAGTGCGCCAGGCGTTCCACCACATACCCATGCCTTGCTATTTGACCGCTTATACCGTGTCGATCAGGCACGCAGTCGCGCCCATGGTGGTAGTGGTCTTGGTTTATCTATATGCCGCGCTTTAGTGGCTGCGCATCATGGTGAAATTGACGCCATGCCCTCTGACATAGGTGGTTTAAAAATTGTAATCCGCCTGCCTTTGATTAAGTAGAAAGATAATAATGGGAAATCCAGTTTAACGTATTTTAATCATTGAAGACGATCTAAAAATTGCTGCGCTGTTAAAGGATTATTTTATTGCCAGCGGTTATCTGGTCGAACAGCTACACGATGGCAGGTCAGGACTCGAATCCGTTCGAAGAAGCACGCCTGACCTGCTATTGCTTGATCTCATGTTACCCGAATTGGATGGCATTTCGGTTTGCCAGGAAATCCGAAAATTTAGCCAGCTTCCCATCATTATGTTGACCGCCAGAGTTGAGGAAGTCGATCGTTTATTGGGATTAGAGGTCGGTGCGGATGACTATGTCTGCAAACCTTTCAGTCCGCGCGAAGTAGTGGCACGAGCAAAAATACATCTACGCCATAGCACTCTCAAAGCAGCGCCAGAAAATCGCTTTTATATAGAAAAAGCAGAGCAAAGAATCTTAGTCGACGGCAGCGCATTAGCTCTGACTCCAGTTGAATTCCGCCTGCTATCAGAACTGGTCAGCCACCCAAGTCGTGTTTTTTCACGCCAGCATTTGCTTGATATTGCCCATGAAGACCAACGCGATATCAATGACAGAACCATCGATTCTCACATTAAAAATATCCGTAAAAAAATTCAAAGCAAGCTGCCAGAATCAGAGTGCCTTAATTCTGTGTATGGGGTTGGTTACCGTTTTGAGATGCCTGCGTCTTAAATTCCAGATTATTTTAATGCCCTACTTTTCGATAACCATCATCAAGCGTCTTCAGAAATGCTAACAAGTCTTGCATTTCGGCTTCGGTCATGACTGGGCCATCGGTTTTTTTGCGATTAAATGGTGCTGTGATATGGTCGACATTTTCACGGTACTTTTTTGGAAGATCATTGTAGAGTTCGGTTTTTCCGTGCGACTTAGGAAACCATTTTTCTGGTTTACTATCGCGTTCGGCATAAAAATGAATCACATCATCGAGACTTTTAAAAACACCATTGTGCAAAAAAACCTGACGTGTTGCGACGTTACGTAAAGTCGGTGTTTTAAACATGCCGCAATAGTTAGTTTCTTTAATGAGATCTTTGCGCGCAGGTCCACAAATACCAAGATCAAAATAGGCTGGATTTTTATTTGCAGGAATCTCGGCATTGCGTGGCGCGCCGATTGCTTCAAATTCAAAATCAGTAAATTGTGCCGGACGACCACCGGGCCCGATCTGATTGGTGTGGCATTTGGCGCAATTACCTTTGTGTACATCATTAAAGACAATGAAGCCTCGCATTTCAGCGTCACTTAACTGCGTCTCACCGGATACTGCCGCATCATATTTACTTGTGTAAGGATGAAAGCTATAGTCCTCCATTTGAAACGCTTCCAGGGCTGCCCCTGCGCGCTCTAAGGCTTGCTCTGGACGTTGCAACATATCCGCGCCAAACAACTTAATAAAAGCAGCCGCAGAAGGACTTTGGCGCAGTCGCTCTGTGAAACCCCCTGCAGTTAAGTTCGCCATCTCATTTGCGGCCAGAATAGGAATCGCCGCTTGTAACGCCAGTGAGTCAACCGCACCGTCATGCGTAAAGCCACCGGTTGGCCCTTCATCCTCTACACCTTCACTTGAAGGGCGATAAAAATGCCGAGTAAATTTTGGCGTAAATGCCAGATAGCGGAGAGAAGGAACAGCACGAGTACCCGGCTGTTGCATGTCAGAACCGCCTAATTGCACCGCCAGATTATTGGATGGAGCGTAAGCATGATCAGGTTCGTGACAGGTCGCACACGACATCTTGCCGGAAGCAGAAAGGGTAGCGTCGAAGAATAATTGTTTCCCCAAACTCGCTTCAGGACTTAGCGGCGTGTTTGGATCAGGATATTGGACCCAGATTCTTTTCTTCTGTTGCGTAGCGATCTGACTTGCGGAGACTGCTGATGTTGATGCTGACGCAGTTTGTGCGCGGGTCGTAGCTACTGACGCTGAGTTTGTTGCCACTTGCTGTGATTCGGTTTGCTTCTGGCAAGCCGCCAGCGCCAACAGAAAAATTGAACAAAAAATCTTACTTCGTATAGACATGCAAACTTACCTTCGTAATCAAAAATACTTAGAGTGCTCAACTTGCTTAAACTTACTTAATGAAACCATTATTGTGAAATCAGTGTATCTCTGATATTTCGCGCTTAACAGCCTCAATAAAAAGCAAAAAACGGAGTCAATGCCAGGCATTCACTCCGCTGCTACTCAATGCTACAACTTAAAACTTGAACATCGTTGTCAGGTCACCCAATGCTGCCGAGTTAGCTGGGCGATACAGATCGGCAGCAGTATTGACTGGATTTGGACGATTGTCACGGCTGCGTGCTGACAAAGGTTGGAGTTTCCAGTTGCGTTCAATAAACTTCAAAATTGAAGAGTGATCGTGGTAAGTATGATCGATATAGTTCGTACGTGCATACGGAGAAACGATCAGGAACGGAATACGCGGGCCATCACCAAAGAAATCAATGTTCTGGATAGGACCTGTATCGAAGTGACCACCACCTTCATCGGTCGTTACGATAATCGCAGTATGCGCATATAAGGCTTTATTGGCCTGTACTTGAGCGATCAGATTTTGCAAGAAGTATTCGTATTTCGCTGCAACTGAATAACCAGGATGTCCACTATCCAGGTTTTTCGGAACAACAAAAGAAACTGCAGGCAAATTATTACTTTTCAAATCGGAGAAGAAGGTTGTCAATCCCGCCAAACCTGCCTTCAACTTAGGATTTGTCATCACGTTTGAGGACGCAACCAATGGATCGCCAATCGCATTATATTGAACAACTTGCGCATACGGTGCGGGAACGCCAAAAGCTAATGCATCTTGTGTCACATCGGCCAGGTCACGTGCACCTGTGTACCACTTCCAGGTTACGTTTTTGCTTGCAAGCGCTTCGGCAATTGTCGGTACTGTCTGCGGCGGGTAGTTGTAATTGTTTGGGCCGATAGGCTGAGGATTGCCGTTCATGTCATAACCCGGTCCATAGTTATTGACCAGATAGTATTTACCAGCATCGCAATTACTCTTTACACCTTTGACAGCAAGTGCAGCCAAAATTGGTGCAACGCCGGGCTGGGTAGCATCTGAGCAATTCACGTAAGAGCCGCCACTATAGCCGTCTCTGGTATAGAAATTCGCTGTACCGGACAGGGGATTAGGATTCTCAATTTGCGTCGCTGGCGGCACGGCAACTGCACCGGCAACATTAAAGTATGGTACGTCAGCCGTCGCAATTGCAAAGAAGTTAGCACCAGTTCCACCAAGAATCGATTGGTGATAGTTGTCACTCATTGCATAGTTCTGTGCAAGGAATTTGAAGTAAGGTGCATCACCTGTATTCATATTGAAGAAGCCCATCAGCTCACCACCTTGCGATGGGTTCGCTGGCGTGATGCCAGTCGTATCGCCGCCCTGTCCAACTGAATTAGAAATCCATGTAAACATATCCAATTTAGAATTGTCACCGCCAGTTTGCTGCCACATCTGGAAGAAACGGTGCACTGGATCACCCGTCGTCGTTCCGATAGGATTGGCCATAGTCACACCGTAAGGAACGTATTTGGTGATTTGAAATGGGCCATTTGGCAAATTAGCCGGGAATTTTGGATCAGGTGTACCACCCTGTGTCACTAAACCAGTTTTAGTTGGAACCAATTCACCAATTTGCAAAGGTTGCGGTAAGTTTGTGTACGCTGTTGTACGGGTAAGCGTGATGCTATAGGTGCTGAGATTCGCTGCCTGATTTTGCATCGCCAAAGCAAAATTAGGACCTGGCGTGCCGTCAGCATTGATGATGCCTTGGGACAGCAAGTTTTTCACTGTCTGGCCTTGCGGTGCAGAGTAAGCGCCGAAAACACCGTCAAATGTCTGGTTTTCACCAATCACAACGATCACGTTAGTAATCGGCGTCGTCGTCGCACCGTTTGCCAATGCAACCACTGAACTCACTGCAGTTGCCGGAACGCTTGCAGAGATAGCACCTGTCGCTGGAACATTCAATACCGTATTGTTCGCATCAGTACCTACGCTGATTTGACCAGTATGGACGTTGAAGCTAGTCACGTTAAACAAATTGTCCAGGGGATCAGCACTACCCGCTTTATAAGCAGTAGAACCGATAGGATCTGTTGTCTCGGAAGCAGGAATATTTAATGCAGTATAAACCGGTTGCAACAAGGTACTCAACGCTTGTTCAGCGGCAGTAATCTGCGTTGCAGAAATTGTCGCGACCGCAGAACCGGCAACAGTGCTGCTCGTCGGAACGCTACCCAAAACACGCTGAGAAATCAGCGAAGTTAAAGGATTCAAATTAGCCTGTACAGCCACAGTCTGACCGGCTGCGACTGTCGGGCTAATCGCTGCAGATAATACAACAGGTGTGCCGTCTACGTCGTTATATGGCGTAGTTAACAAATACGGTGCGGTACCTGACAAATTGAGCGTGTAGCGACCACTTGCATCAGTTGTAGCAGACGTTGTGATTGCTCCGGTTGCATCGGTTGCACTAACTACGACGCCGACTAATGGTGTCCCAGCAGAAGCAACACCACTCACACTCACTATTGTCGGTGAGGCTGCAGCGGGCGTAGAACTTTTGCTGCAACCCGTGGCAATCGCCAGGATAGAGCAAGCTAGTGCAATCGAACGAAGTCTCATGATCGTACATCTCCAGAAATGAAAATTGGTTATATAAAAAACATGATGTTAATGACCATGTTTTGTGATAAGGATGCCGCAGTCTCGCAGCACTTTATGACCGGGGCATGAAAAGTTTAAAAAATGTTACAGATTAGAAAGCCCGCTCTAATGGAATGTCGTATTTATACGAATCATGCAATGAAGGCTTTTTCTACGCATATGCAAACCATAAAGATTAAGCCGAATCTGAAGATAAAGCAGGCTTGGGCTTACAATGGCGTTGCGGTGGCTCCCTTAACCGAGGTCGCCTCTGATAAACATTCTCTTTTCCTCGCTATCAATGCCAACTACCGTCCAACCGTTTCACGCTAAGAACCGCCACCAGGGGCAGTACGACTTTGCCCGGTTAACACAAGCCAGCCCTGCGTTGCAGGATTTCATCATCAATAACCAACATGGTGGTACCAGTATTGATTTTTCAGATCCGTTGGCGGTAAAAACCCTGAATGCAGCGATCTTAAAAAGTGACTACGGCATCATCGGCTGGGACATTCCTGAAGGTCAATTGTGCCCACCGATACCCGGACGTGCTGACTATATCCATTACCTCGCTGACCTTCTCTCACACAGCAATAACGGAAAATATCCCAAAAAGAAACGTCTGGATGTGTTGGATATAGGTACCGGCGCCAGCGGCATTTACCCCTTACTTGGGGTAGCGGAATACGCCTGGCACTTCGTCGCTGCAGACATCAATCAAGACTCGCTCAACAATGTGCGGCAGATACTGAACACCAATCAAGCATTGAGTGAGCGGATTACATTACGCTTGCAAAATGATCCCAATGCGATTTTTAAGCACATTGTCAGCAAAGATGACTGGTTTGATCTGACCATGTGTAACCCGCCTTTTCATATGTCATTGGCAGAAGCGCAGGCTGGCACGCAAAGGAAATGGAGTAATTTGGGAAAATTATCAGCCCCCGATGAGGCTGCACCGCTGCTTAATTTCGGCGGTCAGGGCGCTGAACTCTGGTGCCCGGGTGGTGAACTTGCATTTATTGAACGCATGATCAAAGAAAGTGCAGATATTCAGGGCCAATGCTTTTGGTTCACTTGCCTGGTGTCAAAATCGGCCAACTTAGCACCACTGAAAACGGCGCTCAAGCGCGCCCAGGTGCATGAACTACGTGAAGTCAATATGGCACAGGGAAATAAACAAAGCCGGTTTCTGGCCTGGACATTCTTGAACCCCGTGCAACAAGCAGGATGGAAAAAAATGCGCTGGTAAGCTGGTCTGAAGACCTTGGTTTCTTGTGCGATTGAAAAGATTTAGCTCAGTGTCACTCCCCTGACATAGTTTTCAGGCACATTCACCATGCGAGAAATACACGCTGATTTTGGAAAAATTCGCCCGAATATGTTTGATTCTCATCAAGAATGCATAAAAAATTTTAGTCTTAAAAATATATTTGAGGACAAATTCAGACTGATATGTAAAATTCATGCCGGAACTAAAATTAGAGAAAACAGTCTAACTCTGATTATTTTTCAGCTTTTATCGCCTAGCTGTACGCAACATCAAGAACATTAAAATATTTGCAATTTTAAAAGGCGATATTTTCAGCATTTTCAGACGGCGATCAGCTTGATTTTCGCTTTTAAATTATTCACAGGACATCCCTCGCCTGGCTTACAATCTGGGTCGCCCTCATTCTGAATGCGGGCTTCGCCCATAAAATAAGCTCTGGATTTGGGTGTGACCTTTAGGCTCAATGTGTCAAGGATAGCAATGAAACGAGTAGATGATTTCCGCCTGAAGTTAGGCAAAGATGAACTGGTTCCTATCATGATTGGTGGGATGGGCGTTGATATTTCCACGGCAGAATTGGCATTGGTCGCTGCCCGCCTCGGTGGTATAGGTCACATTTCTGATGCGATGGTGCATGATGTCTCGGATCGCCGCTTTGACACCAGCTACATCAAAGAAAAAACCAAATTCTATAAATACAATATTAACAATACCGACAAGACTGATATTAAATTCAATCTTGAGCATTTGGCGGAAGCTACGCGTATGCACGTCGGCAAAACCATGGAAGCCAAACAAGGCTCAGGCATGATCTTTGTTAACTGCATGGAAAAGCTGACCATGAATGGTCCGCGCGAAACCTTAAAGGTACGCCTCGAGGCCGCACTCGATGCTGGCATTGATGGCATTACCTTAAGTGCAGGCTTGCATTTGAGCTCGTTTGGTCTGATGGCTGAGCATCCACGTTTTCGGGTAGCCAAACTGGGCATCATCGTATCTTCGGTTCGCGCTTTGCAATTGTTCTTGCGTAAAAATGCCAAGCTTAATCGCTTGCCTGACTATGTGATCGTTGAAGGTCCATTGGCGGGCGGTCACTTAGGATTTGGTGATGATTGGGCAACACATGATCTACAAACCATCATTACCGAAATCGTGGCTTATTTGAAAGCTGAAAATCTGGATATTCCGTTGATTGCCGCCGGTGGTATTTTTACCGGCAGTGATGCAGTGTCTTTCCTCGAAAACGGCGCGTCCGGCGTTCAGGTAGCGACGCGCTTTACCGTGACCAATGAATGCGGTTTGCCAGCGGATGTAAAGCAAGAATACTTTAAAGCCAGCGAAGAAGATATTGAAGTCAATCATATCTCACCAACTGGTTACCCTATGCGCATGCTGAAAAACACACCAGCGATTGGCGATGGCATCCGCCCGGGTTGCGAATCCTATGGCTACCTGCTCGACGGCAATGGCAACTGCGCTTATATCACCTCGTATAACCGCGAAGTGGCTGCGCATCCAGACGCTAAAAAAGTCGTCGTCATGGACAAAACTTGCCTGTGCACTCACATGCGTAACTTCAATTGCTGGACTTGCGGACAAACCACGTATCGCCTGAAAGATACAACCCGCAAATTACCAGACGGTAGTTACCAGTTATTGAGTGCCGAACACGTATTCCGTGATTATCAATTCAGTACAGATAATCAAGTCGCTTTACCGGAATAAATTTGCATCTTATTAAAAACGGCGCTCAGATCGATCTGAGCGCCGTTTCTATTTTCAGCATCTTGCCATAGAGCTCAGCCTTAGTCAGTGTACCAATAGCCCTGATTTACCCATTCCTGTAGCGCCTTAACAAATACAGGATTACTCAAACCATCGGCAAGCATGTCTGCATCGATCTCATCGTTATTGCACAACGCAATCACCGCATCCCGCGTTTGCGCGCCGAAACCGTAACGTTGCCCATCAATGTAGCAAACACCCTGACTTATGCTGTGATCGAGATAAAAACAGCGCAAACCACCGGTGCGTCGCAAACCTTCATTATGCAAAATATCGATTAGCTCATCTTCCGATATCTCGTCGTCCAAAGCCTGCAAATCCAGCTCGCATTTCGTTTTGGATAAAAAACTACCGATAAAATCCGTCATCACGGTTTCATCATTCAAAATCGCCTGCATCTGCGCCTTAATCAAAGCCAGATCGCTGTTATTAATATGCCCTTGTTCTGTATGCAACGGGCGCTCAGGATCAGTGATCAAAGCAGAGCCTAAATCCTGGTCGATCAGATGATCAGCCAGACCGCTCAACATGTCACGCGCCGATTTACTGCGAAAACCCACGGAAAAACTCATGGAATTTTCGAGACATACCCCTTCATGTGGGAATCCAGGCGGTATGTACAAAATATCACCTGCCGTTAATTCAGCATCAATGATGGCTTCAAATGCTTCAGTATGTAAAAGTGCGGGATGCGCTGCAAACTGACGATGATTGCCACGATCACCAACCCGCCAATGGCGCCGTCCAGAACCCTGACAGATAAATACGTTGTATAAGTCAATGTGAGGGCCAACGCCGCCGCCAGCCGCTGCATAGCTGATCATCACATCATCCAGGCGCCATTTAGGAATAAACGAAAAAGCCTGCACCAGATCAGCTACATCCGGCGACCAATGATCAACGGCTTGCACGACCAGCGTCCAGTCTTTTTTCCCAAACCGGCCATAGCTTTCAAACGGCCCTGATTCGGCTTGCCACTCACCGTCTTTTTTGTAAATAACACGCGATTCGATCTGTGGCTCACACGCCAGACCAGCCAGCTCATCGGGGCGTATCAAATCGTAAAAGCCGGGAAAACCCTGGCGTATCAAAACGGGCTTTTTTTGCCAATAATTGGCCAGAAATTCTTGTATGGAAAATTCACTGAGCTGGAGTGTCAACATGGCGCGCCACAAAAATGTATAAACCCCTCTTGTAGCATGATGTTCCGCCTGAACGTTTCGCTCAGATCAAACTTTGTCTAAAAAAACGGCACATCTTCATTGATCTATACAAGTTACCAACGGGAAAAATGATCTTCCGTCACGCCAACCAAGTTATTGATCGCCCTTGGTTCGGCAGCTGGATGTGCTTTGACCCATCCGCTAAACGTACCGATTGGCTGTACGTAACGGCTGGCGGCGATCAGCAGATTTTTATCTTCGCGTCGACAACCTTCTGGCTGAAAAATGACGTCCAACAAACCATCATCGGTGGTGATATGCCAGCTTGCCAGCGGATTGGCAGGGTCAAAGTCAAACCGTGCTGTGCTCAATGAAATCAGTTTTCCATCTAACCACAAGGCATTTTCATTGTTACCAAAATATCCAGACTGTAAATTGAAGCCTACATCCAGACCATGCGCCGATGCCCAGCGCCAATCTGTTTCTCGTGCCAGAAAGCCATTGCTGTGATCAGTACTGGCGACGCCATCGTTAAGCGAATAGCGACGGCCTGCAGCCTGCACCTCGCCTGTCATTGGCATTCCTGCAGATTTAACTGTGGCGTGCACAGTGCCGCCAACCACTGTACCAATCGCAGTGAGCGCAGGTGCCGCCTGCTGTTCGTGCAACTGCACATGAATAGAAAAATCCCCGCAGACCAAGTCCAATCGTGCGGAGTCGGTAGCGCTTGCCCCCGTAAAGTCGATACGGTTTCGTAAAAAATGAAAATGACTGGCGGCACCCAGCGCGGGCCGGGAATTGATGCTGGCAGTCAGCCCCGGCAAACCATCTTGTGAAAAGCTGGCAATCAGTTTTTTCTCTTTTCTGTCAAAAACATAGGCAAAGGCCGTATTCGTCCAACCGACATCCACAATCGCAATGCCACAAAAAATGTCTGCCGTCGCCAGTGCCAGATATTGCCAATGCTTGTGATGCACAGCGCGCCACAAGGCACTGCGCTGGAAAGGCACTGGTAAACCTGACCAATCGATATCCGCTATCGCACCAGAAAATTTTCCAAAACCTACCTCGCCTTGCGTATTGATAACGGTTTGCGGAACAGGTGCGAGAAAAAATTCGGACATAAGATATCTTTGAATAAATATGGGTTATTGAATGTGCATGATTATGCTGGAGCATTACCACCCTATGTATTGCTAAATCGCGCCAAAGACCACGCCGGGATAATGATAAGCAGGCAATGTTAATGCCTTGATAGCGCCAGAACCGCTCGCAGACTATACAATGGCAGGAAATTTATTGAATGAGTACCACCTTGACCCTACTTGCACGCCCGCTGGCCTTCGTCGACCTGGAAACCACAGGCACCATCGCAACCCGAGACCGTATTACTGAAATTGCTATCCTTACTTTTGATGGCGAGAAGGTAGAACGCTGGAGCCAGTTGCTGAATCCAGAAACGCCAATACCGCCGTTTGTCGAACAATTGACTGGCATCAGCGATGCGATGGTGGCGGATCAGCCGAAGTTCGCCGATGTAATAGACGAAATTCTACGGCGTCTGAACGGACATATTTTTGTCGCACACAATGCCCGTTTTGATTACGGTTTTCTGAAAAATGAATGCAAGCGACTGGAGAAGTCATATCGCTCCACAGTGCTATGTACTTTGAAGCTGTCGCGTAAATTATTTCCTCAATTTGCCAAGCACAATCTCGATAGCATCATGGAACGCCATCAGATCGTTGCAGAAGGTGAACGTCACCGCGCCATGTGCGATGCCGATGCGATTTATCAATTCTGGTGTGCCTTGGTATCGAGCTTACCCGAAGGTGAGTTGGAGGCCGCCGTCAAAGAATTGACCACGCGTTCAAGTTTGCCGCCACATCTGGATGCCGATATTGTTGACCAGTTGCCTAAGGGTTATGGCGTCTACCTGTTTTATGCGGAGAACCGCCTTCCGCTATACATAGGCAAAAGCAACACCTTGCGCCAACGCGTGTTATCGCATTTTTCTTCTGATCATGCGATTGCAAAAGAGATGAATATTTCCTTGCAAGTGCGTGATATTGAATGGATAGAGTGTGAAGGCGAAGTAGACGCTTTGATTACCGAAGCGCGTTTGATCAAAGAGAAGCAACCGACACTCAATCGTCAGTTACGCCGGAATTCTGAATTCTGTTCGTGGCGCCTGGTCGATATGGGTTCTGGCTTATTGCAACCGCAACTCGCGTATGGACGTGATCTGGATCTGGGACGACAGGAACAGTTGTACGGCCTATTCAAAAGCGGTGCGAGCGCACGCGAATTTTTAATGCAAGCTGTAAAACAGTTTCAGCTCTGTGCCGCCACGTTGGGGCTAGAAAAAGGCGGCGCTGGAAAACCTTGTTTTGCGCGTCAGTTAAAACAATGCAAAGGCGCTTGCGTCGGTCAGGAATCTCCGCTGCAACATAATCTGCGCCTGGTTGAAGCCTTAAGTGAAATGAAATTAAAAGCCTGGCCATTTAACGGCCCAGCCATGTTTAAAGAGGGCAATATCCATCACGTGATCGAAGCCTGGTGCTATCTCGGACGGGCTAAAGATGAAGCCGAAATTCAAACCTTACTGGCATCAGGAAAACCACGGTTTGATCGCGATACTTACCGGATACTGGTCAAATATCTGAACCGTATGACGCCGGTAAATATCGCATAATTTCGTTTAAAGTTATTTAGCGTAATGCTGCCGCCGTAGAAGTCAGATTACCATCAGAAGGTAAAGCCTGAACATCAATCAACTTCATCAGGAGCGGATAAACATCCACATTGTCAAATGCAGGCAAAATTATATTTTGTTTAAATGCCGGACCAGAAGCGATGAACAAGGCGCCCATTTCTTTGCTCATATTGTCGTAGCCATGGGCACCACCATTGGCATGAATTCTTGGATCTTCAGCAGCAAATATTAACCAACCTACATCCGCTAAACAGATAATTGCCGGCACACGAGGGGTTTTCCCATACTGCAAGCGTGCCGGAATATCTGCCTTATTCCAACATTCCATGTGTTCATGTTTTTTGACCAACGCCTGTGAAACTGTTGCTTGTTGTCCAGGGAGCGGATCAATGCCAGCATAAGTGCCCGCCGTCACCAATTTGAAGCTATTGCTTGCTACTGATTTGTCGAGATAAATCACACGCTTCTCGTTCGTTGATGCCATTCCGTGGTCGGAAACAATCACAATATTGGCATCAATGTGGCGCGCATCAAGCCCAGTCATCAAACGAGTCATAGCACGATCAACCTTGGCTACTGCGTCTGTCACTTGCTGTGTATCAGGTCCAAACTCATGCCCTGCATGATCCACGTCATCGAAATACAAAGTAAAAAATCCCGCTCTTTGCGTAGCCGGTTTATCCATCCAGCCTAACAACACATCGACACGACTGTCGGGCGGAAGTTTGCCATCAAATACCTGCCACTGCGTTGGACGCGCTCCGTGGATGTCAGCTTCCGATCCCGGCCAGAACATGGTGGCTGCATGCACCCCATGTTTCTCTGCTGTCACCCAGATTGGTTCGGCCTGATCCCACCAGCGACGATCAACCACCGCCGCATGATTACTAAGCGTGAAATGTTGATCAGGTATCTGTACGTCGTCCATACTATTGCCAACAATACCGTGATGATCAGGACGCAAGCCTGTTACCAGTGTGTAATGATTTGGAAATGTAATCGAAGGAAATGAAGGATGCATCGCTTCGGCTAATACCCCTTTATTCGCCAGACCATTGAGAGTTGGCGTCACACCTCGTTGCAAATATTCTGGTTTAAAGCCATCTATAGAGACCAGAATCACTGCCGGACGCGTGACTTGTGTGGCGGTTTCTTTTTGTGACGGGTCAGCCGTAACAGCAGTAACAGATACATCTGCAGGTGCAGCAGATTTCAATGGCTGATTGCAGGCAGATAGTAAGCAAACGAAAGAAGCACAAGCCAGATACTTGATATTCTTTAGAGTAAAAAAAGTAGTCACATCACACCTTATGTAAAGAGCAAAATTTCAAAAAATTATTATGTCTGTTTTGTTCAGAGCCTTACCTGCTACATCGATGTCACACGTCACTTTCAGAACAGTTAAAAACAGACTGAAGCTACCACAACATCTCGCAGCTTTTTAAGTGTCATCTTTATGCCGTAATTGCAGGCAGAGACAATTGAAGCGAAGATGATTTTACGTTTCTTAAACTACAGGATGATTAAAAATTTGCCGCAAATAGGCCAGAAAAGTCTCATCTGTGCACAAAGTCTTGCCTGCAGAATCAGACAACTTAGCAACGGACTGACCATTGCAGGACATCAATTTCATGACGATATTGAGTGGCGTAATTCCTGTGTCATTCGTTAAATTGGTGCCGATGCCAAATGCAGGCATAGTGCGATCAGCAAAGTGGCGATAGAGGGAAAATGCCGTACCCAAATCCAGACCATCTGAAAACACCAGCCGTTTGGTATGCGCATCGATACGCATTTTAGCGTAATGAGCGAGTGCCTTTTCACCCCAGACTACCGGGTCGCCAGAATCGTGACGTAAGCCATCGAAGAGTTTCGCAAAGTACAAATCAAAATCGGCCAGAAAGGCGTCCATGCCAACAACATCTGTCAATGCGATACCCAGATCACCACGGTATTCTTGCACCCAATCTTCTAAGGCTGCTTTTTGGAAGTCGCGCAAACGTACGCCGAACGCCTGATAAGATTGCAGGTATTCATGCGCCATGGTACCGATGGGAATTATTTTAAATTTTTTGGCGAGGTAAACGTTGGAAGTGCCTTTAAAGAATTGCGGCACTTCACGTGCAAGGGTTTGAACAACTTCATCTTGCCATTCACCAGAAAAACGACGGCGTAAGCCAAAATCTGAAAATTCAAATGGATGCGCGCGGGGCGCTTCTTTGGCAAACGCACGTAAATCGTTGATTTTGTTTCCCAGCCGCAGACGTGCTTCATCCATAGTGTCCGGCTTTTGCAGACGACGGAAATACAATTCGTTGACGATATGAAGTACAAAGATCTCGAAGCCCATCACATGGACTTGCGGGCCGGTTGCAACAATTTCTAAATCTTTGTCATTTGTCGTGACTTTGATGAATTTTCTTTGAAAATAAAATACCGTCAAAAAATCAGTGAAATCACTTTTGATAAAGCGTAAGGAGCGCAGATAATCAAGTTCGTCTTCGGTAAAGCGTAAAGAACAGAGATGATCAATTTCCCGCTCCACGTCTGCATGCAATTCAGCCAGTGGATACGCTGGCTCATTACGGCATACAAATGCGTATTCGGTATGCGCATCAGGATGCTTGTGAAGCAAAGCCTGCCACATCGTAAATTTGTAGAGATCGGTTTCCAGCAGGCTGCGAACAACAGGTTTCATGATTTTTTCTTCTTAATAGGACAAACGCAAATTGGGTCTGATAACGCACCAGACGCCATTCTTTTGTGCGGGTGTTCCTAACTATCTGCTTTGACTATTGGCGATCAATTCCGGCAATACATCGCCGGCATTCGCAATTTGCAAACCACGCGCCAATGCATTTTGAATAAACTGTTCGTGCATTGCCTCGAAACCACTCACTGGACTCATACAATCCGTTAAAAGGACTAACTTAGACAATGCGGCAGGCTCAACGTGTTCAATAATATGCTCAGTCGTTGCTTTTACGCAGTGACTGCTTGCTTCACCAGCAATGTAAACAGTATCTGCCTCATTAATGGTTTGTATCAAACGCTGATTTAACTGCGTGTGTGGATCATTTTCTTCTGGCACTTCCGCCATGATGGCCGAATAGTGCTCAGTCCACGGATTACTCCCCTTATAAATCTTTTGCACAATCTTGCAATACGCTTCTTCCCAGGCATTATAGGCGTGACGCACATCAGGATGAATATTGTGTCCCCAACTACCTATTTCGCAGTGTACTGGCCAGACCATCAATTGATAACGTCCATTTTTTTCCAACGCATCAAGATAGGCTAACACCCTGGGTAGTGCAGTGCGATCACGCGGCAAATAATCCTCTTTGCGTACCGCTGCCGCAGAAATGACTGTGAACGGGAAAACAGGTTGCTGATCTTTTTTTATCCAAAAACATGGATGGGCGATGTCATAGTGATGATGCGAATCCAGTGTCACGCTGATCGCCGATAAACCTGCACCGCCCAGTTTGATCAACTGTGCCACTCTTTGCATGTCGGCATGAGCACCTGGTACCGCCAATGCCGGAAAAAGTTTTTCTTTTTTTTGTGAATCGTAACCCAGATAGGCTTGTGGCAAATCACAGAAATCGTTTTGTGGATCAATAACAAGTAGGTGTAGATTCTTTTTCATGAAGGTGATCCTCGCCGTTTTAATTAGCATATTCATTTTAGTAACTATTGTTTACCAAAAGTCTATCAATACTTTCGTTAAATATCGCGCCAACATCAATTTTTTTCAATCTGGCTTAACAACGACAATAGGTCATACAACATTGGCATTGCTGATCGCTATTCATAAATTTCAGGTAAATTTTGCACAAACTCTGAAAGAAAAAAGTTCCGTAGCCTTATTCCTACGGAACTTTAAATAGGGAGAAAATAAGAGTTCAAGCAGTTCTTAAAAGCTTTAGCTTGCACTACTTATTCATCGACTCTGTGCAATACTGCCCAGCGCGCGGCGCTGACTCCTTTTTCCAAACTGATACGGCTGACAATTTGTTCCAGCTGTAACAGGTTATTTGGTGATGCGATCAAATCTGCACGCACTTCGAGTTGACCCGCTAAGGGAATGTCTTCGCTATGCAAAGATTGAATAACAAGTTGCGGCATACCGTTGAGCATATGTAACATCAAGGTACGCACATGGACTTCATCGTCGGCCTGACAAACGATAGACAGCCGGTACATTTGTTCAACCTCAGTCGCGCTTTCCATACTTTGCTTATTGATCAGCTGACCGACACTGCGTAAAACCAGGTTGGCACCAAGAATCACGATGGCACCAATGGTCGCTTCCAACATGTGACCCAAACCCGCTAACACACCGATGGCAGCCGAACACCACAAAGTAGCAGCGGTATTAAGCCCACGTACATTCAGGCCTTCACGCATAATGACACCAGCGCCTAAAAAACCGATGCCAGAAACAACCTGCGCCGCTATCCTGGCCTGGCCTTCAATCGTGCCTGTGATTACACCGACGCCAACAAATAGACACGCACCCGCTGCCACCAGGGCATTAGTGCGCAGACCAGCCATACGTTGACGCATCTGACGCTCAGCACCGATGAGTGAACCTAAAGTCAGCGCCAGCAATAACCTGACGGTAAAAATATCCCATTCCATCATCAACATTCTCCAAATAAATTTGCCCACAAAGAGCTCTGATTGGCATCTGAGCAAGCAATCACAATGACTTGCTCAGAAAATAAAATGAATGGGGAATGCGGAAAAAATTTACCACAATACGACAGCTCACATTTACCGCGAGCCACTGCAGGAAAAATCTACATGAAGCAAGCAGAAAAGATAGACGTATCATCCCATTCATCGCATCGAAAAATACAACTACTACAGTCCACGATGGGATTCCTTTAGAACAATAACGGGTGAATTGTAAGCGCCATGTTTTCAGAGTGTCAACACAAAGGGTGCATCAACAGAAATTGCGCGAATGAAGCAGAAATAAAATAAAGCGACACATTATGTTGAAATAAGTCTCGAAATTTATACTTATTTTTACTTAACTTTAAGGCAATTTTAATATTTATAACAAAAAAATATGTCTTTGCCATGACATAGGTCTAGTAACTTTATTCAAATTCACTAGTGTTGTATTACGTTTCTATTCACAAGTTTGTCATATTCACTCTATAGACTTCGCCGCGTTGATCTTCAAGCTTGAATTTGTATCGCAATATTGCAAAACACACCTCAATAAGCATTCGTCAACCATATTAAAAAAGACGACGTGCCGCTTAGACAACACCTTAAAAATTTTAAATCCAACGATCTGAAGGGAAATTCCTGTGGCAAACCATTTCCGACGCACCCCGATTTATCTCGTTTTGATGCAAGCATTTGCAGCACCTGCATTTGCTGAAGCAGTGGCAACACCTGACCCTACTCCAGTTGCGACAGCATCTGCTGCAACAACAGTGACTATCGTCGGAGAAGGAAAAACTCGCCAGGTACAAGACATCACCAAAGAAGATTTGATGAAAGTTGTGCCTGGTTCCAGCCCATTGAAAACCTTGGATAAATTGCCAGGCGTATCATTCCAATCGGCTGATCCGTTCGGTGCTTACGAATGGTCTACCCGTTTCAGCGCACGTGGTTTCAATCAGAATCACTTAGGTTTTACCTTGGATAATGTGCCGCTTGGCGATATGAGCTACGGCAACAATAACGGCTTACACATCAGCCGTGCGATTTCTTCCGAAAATATCGGTCACGTTGTTTTGTCCCAAGGCGCGGGTGATGTAGGCACAGCCTCCACCAGCAATCTTGGTGGCACAGTTCAATTTTACTCGTCCGCACCAACTGAAGAATTTGGCTTAACTGGCGGACAAACTTTCGGTAGCAATAGCACATCACGTACTTTTGCTCGTATTGATACAGGCTTGCTGTCTACCGGTACTAAGGCATATTTGAGCGCCACACGCCAACGTACAGACAAATGGAAAGGTAGTGGCTCCCAGAACCAGGATCAGTTCAATTCCAAGCTGGTACAACAATTAGGCACTAACAATAAACTGTCGGCCTTCTTCAACTACTCCGATCGTAAGGAAGTCGATTACCAGGATATGTCCCTGGAAATGATCAACCGCCTCGGTTACAACTGGGACAACTACGCACCTGACTGGCAACGTGCAGTGAATGCAGCGAAAAAAGTGTACACAGGTGGTGTGAATAGTCTGGATGATGCTTACTATCAAGGTAGTGGCTTGCGTAAAGATAGCCTGATTGGTGCGACCTTAGACAGCTATTTGTCTGACGCAATGGCGTTGAAGACAACGGCATATCACCACAGCAACCAAGGCCAAGGTCACTGGTACACACCGTACCAGGCATCGACCAACGGCTTACCTCTGTCTATCCGTACGACGGAATATTCCATCAGCCGCAACGGTGTCTTATCAGATTTGACATGGGAACTTGGTCAACACACAGTCAATGCTGGTTTCTGGGTTGAAAGTAGTTTGCACACAGATACACGCAACTACTACGATGCAACAGGTCCACAAGACACTAACTATTACTTAAGTAATCCGTTTAAAACCGACTTCAAACAAAATTTCACGACGACAACGACTCAGTTCTACGCTCAAGACACCATGAGCTTCATGGACAATAAGTTCAAGCTGAACTATGGTTTCAAATCGCCGTCCGTGAAAGTGAATTCTGTCGTGATCACTGGCAGCCGCGCAGGTGGCGAAATCAAAGCATCCAAAACATTCTTGCCCCAAGTTGGTGTGAATTATGCGATGACGAAGAATGACGAATTGTTCGCCAGCGTAACGCAAAATATGCGTGCCTTCCAACCAGGTGTGGATGGTCCATTTTCTCAAAAACAAGTTGCCTTTGATCTGGGTCAGGCAAATTTGAAACCAGAAACATCAACAACTTTTGATAGTGGCTATCGCTTCAAGAGAAATGACTTTGTTGGTTCTGTTGCTCTCTACTACACTAAATTCAGCGATCGCTTGTTGTCAGTCGCCACATGCGCTGGTATCGTAGGTTGCCCAAGCACATTAGTGAACGTCGGTGAAGTTGAAACGAAAGGTGTTGAGGCAGCACTGTCATGGTCGTTGGCTAAAGATTGGACATTGTTCAACTCTCTGACTTACAACGATTCGAAATACAAGTCCAACTATGTTGACAATAATGTCGTTGTGAATATCGCTGGAAAACAAGTCGTTGACGCACCAAAAACGATGTTTAAAACAGAATTGTCCTATGACACGCCAGTCTGGTTCTCTCGTGTTGGCGCGAAATTTACAGACAAACGTTTCTACACCTACACCAATGATGCCAACGTTCCTTCCTACTGGATCGCTGATCTGACTGCAGGTTACAAACAAAAATCATTTGCTGGTCTGAAAGACTTTTCGATTCAGTTGAATGTACAAAATCTGTTGAACAAACAATACATCAGCACCATTGGCTCTAACGGCTTCCAGGCGACAGATCCTAATGGAACAGCACAAACAATCCTGACTGGCGCACCACGTCAATTCTTTGTTTCTGTTAGCGGTAAAATGTAAGACCAGTTAATGTAATCTGAGAAATCGAGTGCCGGAGCAGAAATGTTCCGGCACTTTTTGCATGGATACCACTTAGTCAGAACTGTTTTTACAACTGACATACATTTGATGACGACAAATTCTTGACCTGTCATCAAATTGTCATCACAGTGTGAAATCATGCTTGGTTAATCTGCAATTTAAGTAAAGAATATAAATGAAAAATTTTCGCCGCTCCTTCATTTCAATGTCGCTTGTTTGTGCATCATTTGGTCTCTTGCCTAGCACCAGTTTTGCCGCTGAAAAATTGCGCATACTGACGTGGGCAGATTATGTTCCTAAGGATGTGGCGGAACAATTTACCAAAGAGACAGGTATCGCTGTTGAACTCACTTTGTCGAATAATGAAGAGATGATTTCAAAACTGCGCGCCACCGGCGGTGCTGGTTTTGATTTGGTACAACCGAGTCAGGATAGAATCGCTGGTCCTGCCACGGAATTTGGCATCTACAAAGCAATCGACCTGTCTAAAGTCAAAACAGCGCAATTCATGCCAGACATGCTGGAGGCGACTAAAAAAGTCACCACAGTCAATGGCAAACTTTACGGCCTGCCTTTTTTCTGGGGCACCGATGGCTTAGTACTGGCCAGCAGCAAAGTGAAAGTCGCTGACTATAGCGATCTGTGCAAACCAGAATTACACGGCAAAGTTGCTGTGCGCTTAAAACGCCCGACCCTGATTGGCATGGCGTTTTCTATGGGTGCCGATCCATTTAAGGCTTACAACAACCCAAAACAATACGAACAAATCATGCAGCAAGCAGGCGAAAAACTGATCGCCTGCAAGAAAAATCTCAAATATTTCTGGGAAAGCAAAGACCAGTTGCTCAACGATTTACGCACTGGCGAGTTGTTGGCTGCACAAATGTGGGACAGCGGCGGCTGGAAACTTAACTCAGAAAATCCGGATCTTAAATTTATTGCACCAAAGTCCGGCGCTCTCGGCTGGGTTGATGGCTTTGCGATACCAGCACGTGGCAAAAATGATGCGGCTGCTTATGCCTGGATTAATTTCGTGACACGCCCTGAAATCGCCGGACGCATGGCAAAATCTGCGCGCACCTTTACGGCAGTGAAAGATGCAGACAAGTTCATGGACGCCAAAATGAAAGCACAATTCAATGAATCTTTCTCTGCCGACGCCTTAAAAAATATTAAATGGTATCCAGCAATTCCTGCTGGTCTGGAAGAGTTGGATGGCAAAATTCTCGATAGAATCAAAGCATCCTGATACATTTTGCTCTTCTTATGAAGGAGGAAGTTTGATGCTCCCTCCCGATAGTGCAGTCCACTTCAAGCAGCAATTTCATTATCGCAAGGCGAAAAAAATCTGGCACGCGCGCCTGATGCACACTCGCTTTGCTGAGAATCACTTTTAACTTTCACTATGCAAACGTCATCCACAGAAACGATCGACCTGGATATCCAAGGCGTATCTAAACGCTATCAACTTAACGGGCAAACCTTTACCGCGGTTGATTCACTGTCATTGCAAATTCCTAAAGGACAGTTTTGCTCAATTCTGGGTCCTTCTGGCTGCGGCAAGACGACGCTGTTGCGTATGGTTGCTGGCTTTATCGAGCCGGATGAAGGCGAGATCCTGGTCGGCGGAAAAAGTATGCGTTCGGTTCCTCCAAATCAACGACCTGTGAATATGGTGTTTCAACATCTGGCTTTATTTCCAATGATGTCGGTGGGCGAAAACGTCGGCTACGGACTCGCCAGACGCCAGCTTAAAAAGGCCGAGATTCAACATAAAGTACAAGACATGCTACGCCGTGTCGGTTTGCCAGGCATCGAAGACAAACGTATTGAGCAATTATCCGGCGGACAAAAACAACGGGTGGCGATTGCCCGTTCGTTGGTGTTAGAACCGACTTTATTATTGTTGGATGAACCATTAGGAGCACTTGATCTGAAATTGCGCGAACATATGAAAGTCGAACTCAAGCAATTGCAGGCCCAAATCGGCACCACCTTTTTATATATCACCCACGATCAGTCCGAAGCCTTGGTAATGTCGGATATCGTGGCAGTCATGAATCATGGTAAATGCGAACAAATTGGTACGCCACAAGATTTGTACTATCGTCCGCAAACCAGCTTCGTTGCTGGTTTTGTGGGTAATGCAAATAAACTTTCAGGGCGTGCTTTACCAGGAATGACAAATTTAATTTCTGCTGAAGTAGCCGACAATTTATCGCTGTACTGCGATTCCCAGCACGCATTCCGCAATGGACAGGAATTGAGTTTATACATACGTCCGGAGAGCATCGCCATCAGTCAGCAAGCCTTACCAAGCGAAGCCTACGCAAACCATTTGCGCGGCCATGTAAATAGCATTTTATTTGATGGTGCCAATTCGTCCGTCTTGGTTAATTTAGACAATAGCGCACTTTCATTACAAGTATCCTTGCCACAAAATGGTCAACTCAAAGACCTGCAAGCGGGTGATGCTGTGCATCTGGCGATCAGCGCCGAACACGTGCAAGCTTTTTCTGCCTGAGCATCACTATGATTATTAAGCAAAAATCGCTATTACTCTGGTTGCTGCTCGCACCTGCGCTGATCTGGCTAAGTTTATTGATACTCTTGCCGCATCTGGAAATGCTGATCCTTTCTTTGCGCACGCGCGTCGCACCACAAGAGTACGCATTCAGCCTCAAGCAATATGCGACATTTTTCGACGAGCCTTTGTATTGGCATACGTTTTTACGCACCGCCATTTTGTCGTTATCAGCAACCGCGATTTCTTTAGTGTTGGCGTTTCCTGTTGCTTGGTATATCGCCAAAGTCGCCGGTAGCAAATCCAAGCCGCTATTACTGGCAATGGTATTGCTGCCGTTCTGGGTCAGCGAAATGGTGCGGACATTAGGTTGGATGATTTTATTGCGCGGCAATGGTGTACTACCGCAATTATTATTTCACTTAGGACTTACATCCGAACCGATAGAGTTGTTATACAACGACGCAGCAATTTTATTAGGCCTGGTGTATTCCTCACTGCTATTTATGCTGATTCCTCTGATCAATGCGTTGGAAACGCTGGACGACAGTTTAATTGAAGCGGCTTACGATTTAGGTGGTCGTCCATCCAATATTGTGCGTCAGATCATCATTCCTCATGCAGCACCAGGGATCGCGGCGGGCACCATTATGGTGTTCATGTTGACCCTCGGTAATTACCTGACGCCAGTGTTATTGGGTGGCAAAAATTCCATGTGGTTCACCGAGCAAATTTACACGCAATTTATTACTCGTTTTAATTGGGAACAAGGCGCTGCTTTTGCTTTCTTGTTACTGGGCTTATCCACATTCCTGGTGTGGTGCGGCTTAAAATTGAGCCGCCAATCCTTTACTCATGTCATGAGGCGCACATGATACCGACCATACATCAATCGGGTACGATCAAGGCTTTACGGCTGACTTATGTTGCCGCTTTTTTTCTATTTTTATTTATTCCTCTCGTTGTTGTTATCGCTTTTGCGTTTAACGATGCTGCCTATCCTATGCCACCGTGGCATGGTTTTACACTGGACTGGTTTTTAGCCGATGGCAGTAGTGACAGAACTGGCTTATTTTTTGATCAGGATATTCTGACCAGCCTTGGCTATAGCTTGCGCGTAGCAGTCTGTGTCAGTGCTATCAGTGTATTTCTCGGAACCTGCAATGCCTTTTTATTGGAGCGTTTTAAGTTTAAGGGTCAGCAAGTACTCTCAGTCATGATGCTATTACCTTTGGTGATTCCGGGCGTGATTTTGGGAATTTCTATTCTTGCCTTAATGAGTCACATCGCGCAATTTGTCGAAGACATGACAGGTATGGAGCTGGAATTTTTACGTCCCGGACTGGTATTGGTGACGATAGGGCAAATTTCTTATATTGCCTCGATTACCACCTTAACAATTAGTGCACGTCTGAAACGTTTTGACGTCAGCCTGGAAGAAGCCGCGCTCAATCTCGGTGCCAGCCGCTGGGCAATATTTATGACCATCATTTTGCCGTATTTACGTCCCGCGCTGGTCGGGGCAGCGATGATTGCGTTTTTGTTGTCGTTTGAAAACTTTAATACCACCTATATGCTGACCGGAAGTGATGCACCTTTAACGGTGATGATCTATGGCCGCATGAAAGATGGCGCAACGCCGGTTGTAAATGCCATCAGTCTGATGCTCATGCTTGTTTCTGCAGCGTTGGTATTGGTGATGAATTTCCGCAAAACAAAAAGCGACAATTAAACCAATAGGACGTATGCAAAACTGTCCCGACAAGGCTTGGTGACCAAGATAGTACGAATAACTGCTTTGGATCTATATTGCCGCTCGGGCAGTTTTGCGTAAGCCTTAACCATTTTTAATTTTGCATTTTGATTAATAATAAAGTAATATTTATTTATCACCCAACTTTGTTAAACAAAGTAAGTTGCTTGAAAGAACGGGCAAAATAAAAAACGCAAAAAACGCCCGGTCAACATCATCTTTTGTATCGGCGATACGGACGGGCACATGAATGCGAGAGACGAAAACGTTACCAAGAACGACTCAGGTATCTACGCGAGCGCCTGGCAGCATTCATCCTTTCCTCTGATTGCCATCAATCGCAACACTGGTATCGTCCTTGACGTCAATCATGCCGTTGAGGAAATGACTGGTTACTCACCGGTGGAATTGATAGGAAAGTCCTATTTTTCACTGCATTTTCCTGAAGAGCAGTCTGCTATCGCAAACGCGATTGAGCAGTTTTCAGGGCCAACGGTGTTAAAAAATCTACATCTACAGCACAAAGACCGTCATGCGATTCCTATAGAGATTTCGTTCGCCTGTAGTTTGGAAGTGCAGGACGTAATGATACTGATTATCAGTTTTCGCGACTTGAAACATGTCTCGCAGTCGGAGTTTGAACTTCAGGTTAAAAAGTGGGAATTAGCTGCTTATGCCAGTGCTGTCATGGCATTGTCCAAAGCAAAATCACGCGAAGATCTGATGCAAGCGGTATGCGATGCACTTACTCATGAGCATCGTTACACGCTGGCATGGGTTGGCATTGCAGAAGATACCGATGAAAAAGACGTGCGCATTGTCGCAGCATCAGGTCGCAGTATAAGTTATATCGACGATTTGAAAATCAGCTGGTCAGAACGTTCCCCGCATGGGAAAGGTCCAACTGGTATAGCAATTCGAACAGGTACCATTCAAGTTCTTAATGATGTTGAAATGCATCCAAATTTCAAACCTTGGGGCGAAAAAGCACGACTGGCTGGCATACGCTCAAGTGCCACGATTCCCTTTGTCTTTGAGCAAAACCGCCACGGCGCCTTGATGGTCTACTCATCAGACGCCAGCACATTCGGGCCTGCCTTGATTGAGCTCTTTGAACGACTTGCCGATGAAATTGCCCATGGTTTGAATTTTTTCTCGCATTTTGATCTTATCGAAAATGAGCGCAGGAAGTGCAAAGTTGCGGAGCTCAATTTGTCAAACGCTTTGCTGGAAACCATTAAAGCAATGGCAAAAACCATGGAAAATCGTGATCCTTACACGGCAGGACATCAGGACAGAGTGTCGATCATTGCATGCGCTATCGGGCAGCAATTTGGTTTATCAGAAGCACAATTAAAGTCCATTCAAATGGCAGCCTTGGTACACGACATTGGTAAAATTGCGGTACCTATTGAAATTTTAACCAAGCCAAAAAGCCTGAATGACGCGGAATTTAGCCTGATCAAAGAGCATCCGCTGACGGGATATAACATACTAAAAGATGTGCCTTTTCCATGGCCAGTCGCTGAAATTGTGTATCAGCACCATGAAAAAATCGACGGTTCTGGGTACCCACGTGGATTACATGGGGATCAAATTCTATTTGAAGCCCGCGTATTAGCCGTCGCAGACATCGTCGAGGCGATGGCATCCTACAGACCTTATCGCCCAGCGTTGGGAATCGATATCGCATTGAATGAAATTCAAAGACAATCTGGCAAACAACTTGATGCAGAAATTGTCGCCGCTTGTGTAAATATGTTTAAACAGGGATATTTTTCGCTCCCACTACCACTACGACAACAACAACAACAACACTGATCAAGCATATCAAATGCATCACGATTGAAAGTCAATGCATACAATCAATCAATCAATCAATCAATCAATTAATCAATTAATCAATTAATCAATTAATCAATTAATCAATCAGAAGTGACGTTTGTTTAAAATACTAGTTTCTCAAAGAAAGATTTTCTTTAAATACCCACGATTCAGTCATGCATAAATTCTCAACTTGTCCTACACTGATTACTAAGAGGTAGTGTTTTTAATAGTTATTCGTCATTTCGAAAAAAATATCAAAGACACAAAACCCGTTGACTAAGCTTCTAACATTGTGTCGAAGATTGGCTTTGACTGATGTTAGTAATAGGCAATTCATTTCTTTTAGTATATTTGGGAGCTAAAAATGAGTATCAGCTCAATTAATACAAACAGCTTTAGCAGCGAAGCTGTGACAAGTAAACCTGATCCAGCACAAGTTAAAAAAGTCGCACAGCAAAATCAGGATGTAAAAAATAAACAAGATTCAACGCAGCAAACACCAGTGCCGCAGGGGCAGACAACGCAAGCAGCACCGCCAGTGCCATCAGTTAACACGAGTGGCCAAACTGTTGGTCAAGTAGTCAGCGTAAAAGCCTGATTAACAACTGTGTTGGCAAATATTAATGAGGCAGCGTAATAATAATTTCGCTGCTCGTTTTCGTCGTATTCAAGACTTTCCTCAAGTTGCGGTCCTCAAGGTTGTACTGAGATATACTTATCTGGAGCAACTTCGCCCTCGGCATGTCGCATTATCATTTCACATTTTCAGCGTACACTCAGACCATTGCGCTGCGCTGCCATTTGACGCAAATAAACCAGCAAATCGTCCAATTCACTATCAGAAACGATATCGGCTTTAAAACCCGGCATTACAGACTGACTCCAACGACGTACTGACCCCGGTTCACGAATCAAGTGCCGCAGTGCAGCTTCTTGAAAATACTCGCTGGGATTCATAGGTAAATTCAAATCTGGACCTATTTTTGCATCGCCACCATCATTTAAAGAATGGCAAGTCGCACAATTCTTGGTGAATACTTGCAAACCCCGCAAAGCAGTCAGCTGTAACTCTCCCTCTGCATGTGGTAGCAACTGTGGATAACGCACTTCTAACGCCGTCGTCACCGCGATTTTTGCGATCTGATAAGGCCATTGTTCGCCAGAGATGTGTGATTTTTCTGGCGCCAACCACACCAGATAAAATGGCCCGGCACTTGGTTGCCCAGGCTTCAACGCGTCCCATGGGTGAGCCGGATCTTCTATCGCTAACCACGCTTGTGCCGCATTTGCATCATTTGTTATTAGCTGATTTGGTATGGTGGCGACGAAGCCATCCAATGCCGTAAATTGTAAATTGCCTTGTGACGGTAAAGATCCAACCAGAGACCATAAAGGCACAGCCATATAGGTCTGCTGACGATGATAAGACGCGTCGTCCGGGATCACGATGCTGTGCACTAACTTAGAATGTAGCAGCTCAGATTGGCTCAGATTTTTTATTTGCGCATCAAGTTGCAATTGTAAAACTGGTCCGCGGATGCTGTCTTTGTTCACATCGGTGTTCAATATTGAGCAGGCGACCAGCAATAAACAACTCAGCGCCGGAACCAGTAAGGAGCTTCGCAAGAATGATGTGTACATGTTTTAACCAGCAGTGAAAAAAGATATGTGCATTATCGCTCTATTTTAAAAATCCGGCATCTTGCCTGCACAGTTTGAGAATCAGAATAATTTATATTACTGCGTAAAATTTACGTCCCAACATTACTATAAAAAATCGAATAAGAATCCTTCCTTTTTCTAAATAAGAATCAGTCTTCATCGAACAAAAAATATTTCAATTTATCGATAAAACTTGATGCAAGACGGAGTTAAGCACCATACAATGGCGCCTGAAAAATAGGCCAATACAATCGATCATTTTGCATCACCAGGCGCACTCTTTCAGATTTAGACACTATGAAAAATATTGATCATCACGATGAACACGACAGCCCACAATATGGGACAACTGAACGCGCCGCAGCGATGTCGCGCAGCACCTGGACCAGCGTTGCTGTTAACGTGTGTTTAAGTACAGTCCAGATTGCTACAGGTATCTTTGGTAAGTCACAAGGCCTGATTGCCGATGGTATCCATTCTTTGTCTGATCTCGTTGCAGACTTCGTGGTTTTGCTGGCAGGTCATCACAGTAAAAAAGATGCTGATGAAGATCATCCTTACGGTCATCAACGCTTTGAAACCGGAGCCTCACTAGCGTTAGGGTTGATATTGCTGGTGGTTGGTTTAGGTATGTTGTGGTCAGCATTTTTGAAACTGCAATCTCCAGAAACCGTACCCAAAGTGCATACGCTGGCATTGTGGGTGGCAGGGTTTGCATTAGTTTCTAAAGAACTGCTCTTTCGCTACATGCTGGCCGTGGCGCATCGGGTCAAGTCTAGCCTATTGGTTGCGAATGCATGGCATGCGCGTTCTGATGCAGCATCTTCGCTGGTGGTTGCTTTAGGTATTATCGGCAACCTCGCAGGCTATCCGATCTTAGATCCTATTGCGGCATCCATCGTTGGTTTCATGGTCGCGAAAATGGGCTGGGAATTCGGCTGGGAAGCATTAAACGATTTGATGGACAGAGCCGCTGACGATGAAGAAGTGCAAGCAATACGTCGCACCCTGCAAGAGACGCCAGGAGTGATTGGTGTGCATGATGTGAATACACGAAAAATGGGCGATATGATCGTGGTTGATGCGCACATCGAAGTGGATGCAGAAATCACGGTAGAAGAAGGCCACGACATTGCCGTCGAAGCCAGAAAACGTGTCATGCAACATCACCGGGTTCTCAATCTGATGACACATATTGATCCATGGAAGCGACCAGACCTTGACCATGCGATTGAAGCTTCCTGATCTGCAACACAATGAATTTGCCCGGACACGTTCCGGGCTTTTTTATTTTTTCCGTAAGATCAAATTCCAGCGACACCAGAGTTCATCAAGCATTCATAAATTAATATTAAAATGTTGCTCTTCTTCATTCTTGAGCGAAATTCATGAAAAACCTCCTGATTCCATCCTTGCTGCCTGCCATAATAGCAGGCGCATTCGCACCGGGAATAGCGGCCGCCAGCAGCATAGATAAAATCCAGAACATCGTCGTTATCTATGGCGAAAATCGTAGCTTTGACAACTTGTACGGTATATTCCCGGGAGCAAACGGAATCGGTAGAGCATTTGCGGAACAACGTTATACGCAAGTCGATATGCAGGGCAAACCACTGACACAATTGCCACCGACATGGGATAAACCTGGCGTGGCAAATAAGGATTTCCCTCAGGGTATGCCTAACATGCCTTTCAGTATTGATGCAGCGCCTGTCAACCAGGGCTTAGATAAAAAAACAGTCGATCTGGTACACCGTTTTTATCAGAATCAAATGCAGATTAATGGCGGAAAAAATGATCGCTTTGCTGCAATCTCTGATGCTGGCGGTTTGAGTATGGGACACTATAACGGTGCGTCTTTGCCGATGTGGAAAATCGCTCAGGAATATACCCTGGCGGATAATTTTTTCATGGGCGCTTTTGGTGGTTCATTTTTGAATCACATGTGGCTCGCTTGTGCCTGTACGCCGGTATTCAAGGATGCGCCAGATTCTATGCGTGCAAAAATTGATGCTCAAGGCAACTTGCTATTGAAAGCAGGTTCTCCTACTGACCCACTAGCAGGTGCGCCGCAATTCCAGGATGGTAGCGTCACCCCCGATGGTTTTGGTGTGAATACTTTACAGTCGAGTTACCAGCCTAGTGGCATTCCATCAGCGAATGACTCTGCATTAGCCGATAGCAGCAAACACCCGCTACCACCACAAACGCAAACCACCATTGGTGACACCCTGAGTCAAAAAAATATTAGCTGGAAATGGTATGCAGGTGGCTGGAATCAGGCGTTAGCGGATCGCTCGCAAATCTACGGCGGCAAAATTAATTTCCAACCGCATCATCAACCGTTTAACTATTTTTCGCGCTTTGCACCAGGCACTAAAGATCGCGCTGAACATCTCAAAGATGGTGCCGAATTATTTGACGATATCGAGCACGGCCGTCTGCCGCAAGTGACCTTCTACAAACCGCAAGGCGAATTAAATGAACACCCCGGTTACACCGATGTGATGTCGGGTGACGAACACATTGCCAATCTGGTTAAAAAACTGCAAGCAAGCCCACAATGGAAAAACATGCTGATCATCGTTACTTACGATGAAAACGGTGGCTTCTGGGATCACGTCGCACCGCCAAAGGCCGATCGCTGGGGACCAGGCAACCGCATTCCGGCTATCATTATTTCGCCGTATGCAAAACGTGGTTACATCGATAGCACGCCTTACGATACAACGTCTATTCTCAAGTTGCTTACTAAACGTTTTAAACTGGCACCATTACCAGGTGTTCGTGAAACAGCGGGCGATTTGACTGGCGCATTACAAAATTAAGTTTTATAAATCTAGTCTGATTTCAATGTCCTAGAAAAGAGGCGGCGCAGCATATGCCACCTCTTTTTTACGAGCTTAGATTGCACCTATTTGTATTAACTCTGCCAACATAGGATCACGCGGTTGTAGCGTCTCAAACAAACCCAGTGCATGCAATGCCGGAATAAGCGCCAGCAGATCCACCTTTGCCTGTGCATGCGCTTCTTTTTGGTGTGGATCTTGCAGTATCCGCCAGTTCACCAGAAAAGCGCCAACACTTCCTTTACGTACTAACACGTCGTTGATCAGTATTGTATTTTCTTGATCAGCTAAAATGTCCTCAGGTTTCATCGTTGCCCCAAATTTATGTCAAAAGAATTGTTGATAGCAGAGGGTACATTGCCGGACTAGCGAACAAAATGCCATCGCTGTTCCAATCTAATACTCCCCCTTTAAGATCGGTACAGAACGCGCCGGCCTCTTGTGCGATCAAGACACCTGGCAGCCAGTCGTATAAGCTACGCCCGGTTTCCCAATAGCCATCTAATTTACCTTCAGCCAGTTGTGCCAGACTCAGTGAGCTGGGCCCCATCCACCTTTGCGCGAAAACTTGAGGAATGACTTTCGCTAACAAATGAAGAAATTCATCGATTTCAGCTTGAGGACGTTGAGGGTAATTGGGAAAACTAGTACCTAACACCGCGAGACTTAACTGGTCACGCTGCCCCACTTGCATGCGACGCCCATTGCAAAACGCCCCCTTCCCCGTTTGCGCGTGATACATCGCATTGCCGACGGGATCATAAACGAAGGCCATAACAGGTTTTGCATCGATGACCAGACACAGAGTCAATGTCCATAGCGGCAAGCCAGACAAAAATTGCACAGCACCATCAATAGGATCGCAAATCCAGTAGGCGGGATGCTCAGGCTTGATTTGCTGCTCTGGATCAAATTCTGCATGTGAGAAAGGTATTTCTGGCCAATGACTACTCAAAGCCATTTCAAGTTGTTGTAAAACAGTACCTGAACATCGTTCAAAAGTGTCTTGCATGGCTGTCAGATCACGGGGCGCACATGCTGGTTGCTGCTGCAAGAGCCATGCACCATGGCGAATAAGTAGGGCAGTGATGGTATGAGGATCAATTTGTTCAATCAGCGTTTTCATTTTGTTCTCCGGGTGAAGGAGTGCTTATTGTGCTAATACCCAGACTTGCCTGCTAACGCTATAATGTCATTCAATATCTCGAACAGGCCAATTCATCTCCCGGGCAATTAATATGGACTTACTTGATGTTCGCCACTTAGCTCACAGCGCACTCGAAGACTCGGCACCACATACACACTCGCAGGGACAGTTGTTTCTGGTGCATTCCGGACTGGTCAGCGTCGTGACCAAAGACCAGCATTGGGTTATGCCCTCCGGATGCGTCGGTTGGGTGCCGCCACAGATGCTACACGGTGCTACAGTGCACGGTGATATGCGGGGTACAAGCATGTATTTCTCCGAAGACTTTAGCCGAAAAAAAATGCCTACCGAGTTGAAAGTCGTTCGTACTTCACCACTACTCGCCTCGCTACTTGCGGAAATCAGTGAACATCAGTGCCATCAACAAAACCCTGCCTACATTGCAGTTCTTGCAGATGTGCTACATCGACTTCCTGCGCAAACACTGTTCGTTCCAATGCCTGTTGATCCACGCTTACTAAGGATGGCACAGGCCTTACTAAAGCAGCCTGACGATGAAACTAATCTTGATGGTTGGGCCGAGAAAATTGGCATGTCACGGCGTACCCTGACGCGTCGATTTCAACAAGAAACGGGTTGGAGCATAGGACACTGGCGGCAACAAATGCGCTTGCTGCTGGCCTTAGAAAAACTCAGTGCTGGATTATCAGTCACCACAGTTGCTCTAGACATGGGCTATCAAAGCGTTAGTGCTTTTATCAAAGTGTTCCGTCAATATTTAGCTTGCACTCCGAAAGCCTGGCTGGAACAATCTGGCATGGCAGCACAATCTTATCTCACCAAATAAATCAAACTTCGATGACAAATCAGGAAGTACAAAAAACATCCAATAGTGTCTGGACTATCTTTAAGATCTTCTTACGCCTGGGATGTACCTCATTTGGTGGCCCGATTGCCCACCTAGGTTTTTTTCGCATAGAGTTCGTTGAAAAACGTCAATGGCTCGATGCCAAAAGATATGCTGATCTGCTAGCGCTGTGCCAATTTTTACCGGGGCCAGCAAGCAGTCAGATGGGGATAGCATTGGGTTTATCACGTGGCGGTATTCCGGGTGCGCTGGCGGCATTTCTTGGTTTTACTTTGCCGTCTGCGATTGTTTTGACTTTGTTTGCGCTGGCCTACGCGCAAGTTGGTAGTCATTGGGGTGAAGGCTGGTTGCACGGCTTTAAATTAGTATCTGTGGCAGTTGTTGCACAGGCACTGTGGGCGATGGGGAAAAATTTCTCATCGGGTTGGCAACGTGCAATCATCACGCTGCTATCCACTGCGGGCGTAATACTGCTGCCTCCAGCGATCGGGCAAATTTTTGTGATTGCTTTCGCTGGTGTGATCGGTATGTGCTTTTTACGAGCGGCACCTGACAATAGTCAGCAGGAAGAAAATGCCACTATTTCCAAGCGTACCGCGACCATTGCTCTGATTTTATTTTTTACTTTACTCATCACTTTACCTTTATTGGCCAAGGCTGCTCAGTCCTACCCAGTCACACTATTCGACAATTTCTATCGCACCGGTGCATTGGTGTTTGGTGGTGGTCATGTGGTGCTGCCATTATTGGAGTCACAAGTTGTACAAAGTGGTTGGGTCTCAGAAGCGACATTTCTGACTGGCTATGGTGCTACGCAAGCAATGCCGGGGCCTCTATTTACGTTCGCTGCTTTTTTGGGTGCGAGTTCTAAGCAATTTCCTGCTGGTTGGCTGGGTGCCTCGATTGCCTTGGCAGCGATATTTTTACCTGCATTTTTACTGGTCATTGGTGCACTGCCTTTTTGGGAAAGGTTGCGTCATCAACAGTATTTAAAAAATGCTTTACTAGGCATCAATGCTGCCGTTGTTGGTATGCTGCTCGCTGCTTTTTATCATCCGGTATGGACGAGTGCGATACACAATGTCAGCGACTTTCTGGTCGCGGCGGGAGCACTTGCATTGCTGACGTTGGCAAGGCTGCCGGCGTGGTTGACGGTATTTATTACAGTGTTTTTTTCAGGGATTTTTTTGTCCTGAGAATTGATCGTCTAAGGTTGAGGCGAAACTCTTCCGTTAAACCCATGAGGTTTGCTTGACGGGTTGTACCCGTCACCACATTTAGGCGATGCGATAATCAACATTTTTACCATTGAAACTAACTCCCCATAGACTCAAGATAATGCGAAACATCATCCATATTTTCTTTGGTCAGCGCATGTGATACACCCTTCATCATCGCGCCATTGGGGCGTTGTTCCGTGTTTTGAAACACGTTTAGTTGTTTGAGCAGATACGTAGAATGTTGACCAGCTAAACGAGGAAAAATTTGATTTCCTTCCGCCTTGGCACCGTGACATGCAACGCAGGCAGGTACCTCATTTTCCGGGATACCATGTTCGTAAATTTCCTGCCCACGAGCTAGCTTCTCAGGCACGAAAGTATTCTTTGATGTCTGCGCTGTTTGCTCTGAAAAATAGGTTGCCAGTCCTTGTATTTGCGCATCGCTCAGGTTTGCCGTAATGCCCCACATATAGTCATAGCCATCTTTGTCGGAGCGTGTGTGAGCGCGAAACCCTTGCAACTGCGATATCAGATATGCCTCTGGTTGTCCTGCCAAATTAGGAAAATTTGGCGAATTCGAATTGCCGGTCATTCCATGGCAATTCGAACACAGCTGCATCACTATCGTTTTAGTCGGGACATGTTGAGTAACCAGAGAGCGCGAGCGCTCTGGGGTGCCGCAGGCATTTAAAAACAAAGCGGTCAGCATCAGTGCATAGATTGACTTGTGTTTCACGTTTTTCTCCCATGGTGTTAATCGTCAATCGACGTCACACTTAATAAGCAGCCCACACATAAACAAACAGGGTATTATTATCTTTCGCATTCCGTCCGGCACCATCGTAGTTGCTGCTGGCACCATTGAAACGGTTGAACTTGTAATACTGCAAACCGACTCGCGCATATTGAACCGGCATCCAGAACAATTCAGGAATCAACACTCTGGTATCAGGATTGTTGGTGATACTCCCGCTTCCCGGGATTGGAATCATAGTCCCCGTCCCTGTACCATCGTCCTGCAGACCTGCGTAAAGAGTGGCGTCCGAACTTCCAGTGGTTTGGCGATAAGTGAAGCTGCCACCATATTTAGCACGATAAATATAGCTGCCTTTGATTTGCAACTGATTCAAGGTATTACTGCTATTACTCGCCACACCTGTCACGTCACCACCATTGCTCGATTCACGGATATAGCTCAGTTGTGCCGTAAAAGTGTGATCATCGAGTAGATACTGATATTGGGCGTCCACACCACGATCGCGAAAATGGGTAGTCGGTCCGGTTGGATTGGTGGGATCTGGATACACATCAGCATTCATGCCAAACATGCCCACCATCATATTATGTGGCCCCCATTCATGACTTGCAGCCAAACGCCAATAGGGATTGCTGCCGCTAAGCCGGTTACCGATATCATTGCCTGACTTCAGGATGGTGAATGCTCCTTTGGCGGTCTGGTACAAAGATAACTCTGCATAGAGTGTTTTGTTCCAGAACACGTAGGCACCAAGACCGGCGACTTGTTGCCCTAACTGTGACACCATCGGTGCCGCACTGGCACCTGTGTAACCGAATTTGGTTGGCACGTATTGTATCCATGCTGGTGCCGTATTCCAGACATCGGCAACGGATGGATTATTGTTCAGGCTGAGCCCAACAATCAGGTCACTCCCGCTGCTGATAAAGCGATCAGAATAACGCACGTCAATATTGTCGGAATGCGAATGCCCGCTCCATTGATTGGTGTTTGGATCCTGATTGGCATAGTTGTCGTAGGTTGCCTGAGCGAACATGCCGATATTGTCAGTGATTTTTCCTGCCAGAAAAACGCTACCAGTCTGAAACAATGCAGCTGCATTTTTTGGAAAGTCGGATGAAGGATCAGCATTGATGGTTTTGGTATAGCTTGCCACGCCCATCACCGAAAGTGGCACAGCAGGACGTTCGCCCAAGGTATATCCAGTCAGTTTAAACAAGCGACCATAAGGTGTAAGCTCAGGATATTGCCCACCGGCATGGCACGCTACACAGGACTGTCCAGTCTGCCGGGCAAAAGTAGGTAAAGCGTGGGCTGAGCCAGATATCATCAGCATGATTAAAGCAACCAATCCAAAGATATACACGTCTAGAGAGTGATCAGCACGAAAGGTAGTCAGAACTTTACTCATTGATGACCTCGTCTTAAATCTTGGGTAACATTGAAACGACCAGATGGTTAATTTCTATGCAATGAGCCAGGAAAGCGTATAAAAAAAATAATAGATACACATAACTCATCCTATGCACAAATTTCAGCATAGGCTTCAAACAGCAAAATCAATTGATGCAAATCAAAGCAGCACTAATCAACACCAAGTTGGCTACGGATCAGTTGCTTTTTAAGTAGAACGGCAAACTCTGTTGGCAAAAAGCTCGACTTTTATCAGTCTCACAACGCGCCAATTAATATTTATGATGTACAAATTTGGATGTTTTTGACCGATATCGCATATAAAATGAGCGTTTTGGCACAACATGATTTTCTTTTAAGGCCTACACTAGCAACTCACCTTTGAAAGGAATACCTCGATGAAAACGCGCATTTTATTCTCTGTATTATTGAGCTTAGCGGGTACCGCATTGGCTGATGATTTCAAACTCAGCAGCAAAGACATCGCAGAAGGCCAGACCTTAAGTGCGGAACAAGTATTTAAAGGTTTTGGCTGTGAAGGCGGCAATGTTTCTCCTTCCTTAGCATGGCAAGGTGCGCCAGCGGAAACCAAGAGTTTTGCGATTACCGCTTATGATCCTGATGCACCGACCGGCAGTGGTTGGTGGCACTGGACGCTGGTCAACATTCCCGCGACCGTCATGGAGTTACCAAAAGGCGCAGGCAGCAAAGGCGGCAAATTACCAAAAGGTACCGTACAAGGTCTGACGGACTTTGGCACCAATGGTTTCGGCGGTGCATGTCCACCAGTTGGAGATAAACCACATCACTATCAATTTACTGTCTGGGCATTAAAGACGGATCGTTTGCCGATTGATAAACATGCAAGTGGCGCTATGGTCGGTTATATGTTGAACGCCAATGTCATCGCCAAAGCATCAATCACGGCAACGTACGGACGTTAACTTGATATGGGCATGACATCTCACGCGGTAAGCTGCCATGCCTGCGATTGATTTAACGGTCGTCAAAGCCCACAAAAGACATAGCCTGCGGCAGGTTTCCAGCATCCTGCCAGCGCTATGCCTGGTACAGCATGGGACCAAACAAGTTATATGGGATGAACAATTCCTGGATGTCGAATCGCAACAGCTTTTACTCTTTCCTGCCGGGATGAAATTCACCGTCAGCAATATTCCTGACAAAGATCTCTATCTGGCAGAAATGGTCAGCATTCCACCGCAACTGATATCGCGCTTCCGCGAACGTTATGTTGATCAATTATTGACCACTAAGCGTCAACCACTCGAAAACAATTTACGTTGTAAAGTCGATACGCACACCACAGAAGCATGGCGTCAATTAATGGCGAGCATTGCAGCGCAAGCGCCTGACAGTTTGCAAGAACATTATCTTGAGGGTGTGCTTCTGGCGCTGAGTCTCAATAACGATCTCTCACCGATCATCAGCAATCGCAGCGATACACTGTGCGAACGCGTACAGCAACTGATTGCGCTGCGCCCTGCTTACGAATGGAGTGCCACAAAAATAGCGCAACAGCTACATATAGGCGAGTCGACTTTACGCAGACGACTGCAAGCGGAAGGTAAAAACTTTGGACAAATTTTGCTTGAAGTCCGGTTTGGCCAGGCATTAAATTTGTTGCAAACGACATCGAAAGCGATTGGAGAAATCGCCATCGAAACCGGCTACGCTTCGGCATCACGATTTTCACATCGTTTTCGTTCACATTACGGCATCACGCCAAGTGAACTGCGCAAGAGCATGTAGCTGATGTGAAGCAAGCTGATCAGTCACGATTGTTATACCGCGAAATCTAACGAGGGACTGAACACTTAGCCCAACTCCCTCACTACGATCCTCGTTCTAAATCACCAACTAAATCACCAACTAAATCACCAACCAAATCACCAACCAAATCACCAACTAAATCACCAACCATTGCCCCTTAAACAAAATAGGACCTGATGGCTTCTCAGGATTAGCTGATCCACCTTTGGGTTCCAGAGAAATAGCCAACACAGCCTGCTCCTGCTTAAGCATGTGTTCTGGCATACGCACCGTTACCTGACCGGCACTGGCGATCAAACCCAGTGAATGTACTTTGCCCTCTTTAGAAATCGACCATAATTCCAGACTTTGATCAGCACGAATCGACTGGGCGCTCACCATCTTGACGACCAATTCACCGCGTTTTTTGTCGCCAGTAATCAAAGCTATGGCTTGCGCCTTCTCATCCGTCAAAGTCGCTACATATTGATTCCCGACTGCGTCATTTTGTTGACGTTCCAGCGTGCTAAACAGAACCGACACTAAAATCATTGCAGCCGCAGTTGATACCATACCAAGACCACGCCAGAACGCCAGATCTTCACGCAGTTCGCGCCAGAAGCGCCAACGATCATGGACAGGCGCAGCGATCCCAACGCGCTGGCGAATGCGCTCCCATACCTGGGGCGGGGGCGCAATGGCAGGGGTCAATTCTGCCATCGGCAGTAAATGCGCCTCCCATTGCCGAACGACATGACGCAGCATTGCTTCTTGTTCCAACCATTGCTCGAAGCGTCGCCGCGCACCCCCACGCAAACTGCCCAGCACATATTCTGCGGCAAGCTTTTGTTGCAGCCGGGAATTCGCCATTAAGTTTTGTAGATTCATGATGCCTCCCTGGAGTTCAGACACAACCGCAGTTTATCCAGACCGCGCCGTATCCAGGTTTTCACTGTACCTATCGGCAAGCTCAACTGCTGCGCCACTTCCGAGTGCGACAGGTCATGAAAAAACGCCAGTGCCATTGCTTGTCTATGGGTATTTTCCAGACGCGACATACACGACGACAAGGCGCGTGCGTCCTGACTCAATTCCAAATGTCGGGTCGGCGTAGGCTCAGTGCTTTCTAATGTGTGTAGCAAACCCATATCAAAATCCTCTCCATCAATTTCTACGTCATGGTCAATGCGACGTAATTGATCAATCGCGCGATGGCGGACGATAGTCACCATCCATGTCATCGGCGCCGCGAGGCTGGCCTGATAATTGGCGGCATTGTTCCAGATATTGACATAACTTTCCTGCAATACCTCTTCTGCCAGCTCGCGCTTATGTAATATACGCAGCGCAAAGCCAAACAGTTTCGCCGATGTCGCCTCATATAAAGCCTGAAATGCGCGCCCATCTTGTTTCGCAATAGCAGCCAACCAGTGATGTAACTGGCTGGCATCAGAAGTTGCCTGAGTCAATCGCTTCTCCAAAAAATATGTATGTTGGCAGAAATTGTAACGAGGTTTTTACCCATTCATTCACCCTATGCGCACGAAACCACACAAAGAAAAATATTTTATGCTTTTAAAAAAAACTTGAATCCAATTGGCTTTTCGCTGCGTATCAGTTATCAGGTCATCGCTGATTGAGCAGCTTCAAACGCTTAAGCGATGTTTTCAGACGAAAATCCAAGGAAAAATGATGCAACTGATACAAGGCTTACGTTACACCAGCCTGCTGGCTGGATTAGCACTCATCGCACAAACAGCGCATGCGCAAGAATTCAGCAAACCAGATATGGGCAAACTAACCGCCACTGGTGGTGTCAGCAGCGTAGAAGGTGCCGGTGGTGGTGGCATTACGCCGTGGGCACTGATCACTGGGTATGGTTCACGCGATAGCTACGGCGGTAATGCGCATGTTACTCGTATTTCAACCCAGGACTATGGCCTGACGTCCTATGGCGTTGCCGTTGGTGTCGCCGACCGCGTTGAATTTTCTTTAGCGAATCAGGAATTCACTGGCAGCCTGGCACCATTAAACGCCCTCAAAATTCGCCAGGACATCGTTGGTATCAAAGTCAAAGTCGCTGGTGACGCCGTCTATGATCAGGGTAGCTGGATGCCGCAAGTGGCAATAGGTGCGATGTATAAACGGAATAACGGCATTACAGGTTTAGAGGCACTTGGCGTCACGAACGTCAAACAATTGGGTGCATCTGATGACCACGGCATTGATTACTACGCTTCTGCAACCAAAATCCTGTTAGATCAGAGCTTACTGCTCAATGGCACAGTTCGCTTAACCAAAGCCAATCAAATGGGCATACTCGGTTTTGGTGGCGATAAAAAAGATAGTTACCAGGCCATGTTTGAAGGATCTGCTGCGTATCTGATTAACCGCAAACTGGTTGCCGGCATCGAATACCGCATGAAGCCTAATAATCTCAATGTCGACAACGAGAAGGCATACTACGACGCATTTATTGCGTGGTTTCCGACTAAAAATGTGTCTGTGACTGCGGCGTACGCACGTCTGGGTGACATCACGATTTTCAATCCTAAAGATCAGCATGGCTGGTATTTGTCCTTGCAAACAGGTTTCTGATCAAGGACTTTTATTCTTATTTTTAGCGACTATTTTCTCAGAAAGAAATTCAAATGAAAAACTTCTCATCCTTCACTAGCGCGATTTCTGTTGCATGCAGCGTCGCAGCTTTAAGTCTGTCAGTACACATCAATGCACTGGCTGATTCTGGTGCCGACGCGGTTTATCAAGGTTTAGGTCAAAAAGCTGGTATTGCCAGCTTTGTGCAAGATTTTGTTAGCATCATCACGACCGATGATCGCATTAGCGCAGCATTTGCGAATGCCGATAAAGAACGTTTGGGATTTTTATTGACAGAACAGTTCTGTGAACTCAGTGGTGGTCCATGCAAATATAGCGGCAAAGATATGAATAGCGCGCATGAAGGTATGAACATTAGCAACACTCAATTTAATGCTCTCGCAGAAGACTTGCAAATAGCGATGGATAAGCATGATATTCCCTCATCCATACAAAATAAATTGATCGCTAAACTGGCACCAATGCAACGCGTGGTTGTCACGAAGTAAGCAGATGACGATGCTTACCAGCGTGTTGAAACAAATCGGTAGCGGCAGAATTTTTGCCGCTTTTTTCCTATCTTTGGGTGTGGCGCTGACACAGTCAGTAGGTGCCACTGAAGTAGTCACTACAGCCTTGGATAAAAAAGGCAATCCCATGTCTGACGTGATTGTCTACGCCACTCCTTTACTCGGTACTGTGCCTCCAGTAACCATTCCCACCCTAGCGCCATTTAACCGATCAATAACTTTTTTTGCCAATGCGATCAATTAACCACCGGGATTTCCATCTTTAAAACATTGTTCTTTCATGATGCAGTTGATAAAAATAATTATCTTTAAATTTCAGATGCAAGCAAGCAATGTAAAGGATGCTTGACATTACATTTTTACTGACCTAAGATGTAAAGCATACTTTACATCGAATCGCGACGAAAAGTTTGATGTTAGTATTTGCAGCACTGAAAAGAGCGGCAATTTTTTTTGATCATACATGTCAAGTTCGTTTGACATTACTTCCTTTTGGTACCGTCTATACAAACTCGTTTAGACACAGCTAATTTCGCTCATTTGAACCACTCTTTTGAATATTGGAGGCAACGATGTACGAATCAACAGTCAACAAAATCTATTTCCGGGAATTATTTGGATCTATTGCTATCTATCTTGTCGTGCTATTCACCAGTGTGTGGATTGCAAAAGGCATGCCTGAGGGCGTATTGCGCACACTGATCGCACTCCTCCCAATGATTCCGGTGCTGGCAGCCCTGTGGGCAGTAGTGCGCCATTTCAGACGAATTGATGAATATTTGCGCCAATGGAACTTAGAAAATCTCGCCATGGCTGGCGGTTTAACCGCGATTTTCGGCCTGACTTATGGTTTCATGGAAGGCATAGGTTTTCCACGGTTGAGCATGTTTGTCATTTGGGGTCTTTTCATGGGTGGATGGGGCATCATCGCTTGTTTGCGTAAAAAGTTCGATGCCTGATATGAAAAATATTATCCGCGAACTCCGCACAAATCAGGACTGGAGTCAGGCCAACCTGGCCGATCAGCTTCAGGTTTCAAGACAAACCATCAATGCAATTGAAACCGGTAAATACGACCCCAGTCTGCCGCTTGCCTTTGCCATTGCCAAATTATTTAAGCTACCTTTGGAGAAAATTTTCCAAGTCGAATAATTGGGGTTTGAATACAAAATATTACGTAAGAATCAATGAATATTTCAAAAAACAAAAAGGCTCCGCATTAAAGCGAAGCCTTTTTCAATTACAACGACTGCATGAACACTAACAAGGCCTGTCAGTCAGCATTAGAAAGCGCCGCAAAACGCTGAAGTGCCGCGGTCGCTGCACAGGCGTGGTCGGTTCTTCATTACTCCCGCCACTTCGGTGCCGGAATGCGTTCAGTCTCTCCAGCGATCATGGTAAATTCGTTCGCTTCCCAACGTTTAGCTGCGGCAGCAATGCGGTCACGATCAACAGAAACAAAGTTCCACCACATACGCACTGGTTGTTCCAACGGTGCACCACCCACAACGACAAAGCGTGCGCCATCTTCACCAGCACAAATACTGGTCGCAGCATCTGGTGGCAACACCACCATGTGCTGCGCCGGGATGGTTTCGCCATTCACCACTAGCGCATGCTCTGGACTATATAGCGCCATTTCTGATGCCAATGCAGGTAAGCTCCATATGCCATCGGGTGGCAACTTCACATCCAGATACAACGTGGGCGAACTGGTTTTAATGGGACTTACATGCCCAAATGCGTCACCAAGCAATACTCTGACCACCGCACCGCTGAGTGCTTTGTATTCTGGGATATCTGCCGCGGCTGCATGTTGAAACGATGGCTCTACTTGTTCTAAGGCTGGTGGCAATGCCACCCACAATTGCAGTCCGTGCATACGGCGTGCCTTGCCGCGCTCTTCATCAGTCACACGCTCGCTATGCACCACACCTTTGCCAGCGATCATCCAATTGATGTCACCCGGTGTAATCAATTGCACGCTGCCGATACTGTCGCGATGAACAAAGCTACCTTCGAACAAATAGGTCACCGTCGCCAGGCCGATGTGCGGGTGCGCACCGACATCGCTATTGGTTTCCGGCGCCAGCTCCACTGGCCGTAGATGATCAAAAAACACAAACGGCCCCACTGATCGCTTCACCGCCGCTGGTAACACGCGGCGCACAGTCAGCCCTGGCGCTAACTCAGTAACGTGCCCCTGGATCTGAAGCAAATCAGCCATGTTGGCTTCCATCGACCATCTCAGACTGAATCGATATTTGTCCACTCAGCAGCTTGTGTATCGGGCATTTGTTAGCGATTTCTAACAAGCGTTGACGATCAGCTTCCGGCAGATCACCCTCAATAAAAATCCGGCGCTGCATTTGATAACGCACGGTGCCGCTTTCATCTTTATCTTCCACATGATCCACCGTCACGCGCAGATCTGTGACCGCCATTTGACGACGACGGATATACAACTCCAGAGTCAGCGTCGTGCAAGCAGCCAGTGAAGAATCCAATAAATCGTGCGGATCAGGAGCCAGATCGTGAGAACCGAGAGATTCATCCACGTCCGCATTCCAGACATGACGGCCGTTGGACAGCGTGGTCAATGCGCCATTCGCGCGGTGTAATTTTGCTTCTATCGTCATGACCTGTTCCTTGTTTAGTTTTGCGATTTGTTCTGATTTGTTCTGATTTGTTCTGGTATGCACTTCGTGAATTATTAGCTCATGAAATTGCATCATTGCAATATGATATCTGTTTGTGAATTTTTCAACAGCGTACGTACCAAAACCGTTTAGCAGAACACAAAGACGACAGACTACTCAGCGATAAAACCTGCCGAGTTATGACTACCATCGCAGTACGGTTTGTTTTGAGAGTGTCCGCAGCGGCACAGATAGGTTTCGGACACTTTATTGCACGTACGCCCTGTGCCACTGACCACTTCCAAATTTCCTTTTACCATCAATGGGCCATTTGGAAGCGGTTGCACATTCAAAGCACCATTACGCACTGCCAACGCTTCAAACTGCCCAGTGACTGGTTCGCCCGATGCAACAAAGCCAGCACCTGCATGTGCGCCATCGCAAAACGGCTTATTTTTAGACTGGCCACAACGGCACAACGTCGCACGTGGTGAGGCTTGTGGTGTACCGCGAATTTGCAATTCTGCCTCAATTGCCAATGGACCATTTTCTCGCACGCGCACTGTGTTAACCAACGGAGCGCCATCACTATTGGCACCAACACCTGCACCAGCGGCATTGTGTATCACGCGGATAGCGCCTGACGGACAACTTTTACCTAAATGCATTAACTCTTCGACGGGTTGGGCATCGGGATGTATCCATTCGCCCTGCACGTTTGGCACGAACACATCCGGATGCGACAACACGCAGTTGCGCGAATGAATGCATTTACTGGCATCAAAATGGATAGTAGCCTCACGGCCAACGACGGTTTCTATGCTCATGTTCTGCTCCCTGAAATTAAGCGGTTGTGTCTGATCATTTACCTAGTGCAAAGCTGGTCATGGAGATGGACCCCATGGCGATCCCATCGATAAAGACTTCTGGCTTTTCCCCTGAGGCTGCCGCCAGACCTGCGATGTAGAGTAAAGGAATAAAGTGGTCCGGTGTCGGCACCGCCAGTTTATAGGCCGGGTGATTGAGCAATTGTGCTATGTCCTGAGGTCTCTGCACTATCAGGTTACGGGCTTCATCATCAAATTCCTGTGCCCACGGATAAGATCCGCGCTGCATCAGCCTCAGATTATGAACAACATTGCCGCTGGCAAGTATCAATACACCTTCGTTTCGCAGTGGTGCTAACTTTGCACCAAGTTGCACATGTTCATCAAACGACAGACGAGCATTGATAGAAAGTTGAATAACAGGAACATCTGCTTCAGGAAACATAGGAGCTAAGACCGACCATGCGCCATGATCAAGTCCCCATGTATTCTGATCGAGTCTGACATCCATCGGACTGAGTAATTCTGCTACCCTCCGCGCAAGTAGCGGATTTCCCGGTGCCGGATACAACATCTCCGAGAGTGCTGGTGGAAAACCATAAAAGTCGTGAATCGTATTCGGCTGCGGCATCGCAGTGACCGCAATATGGTCAATATACCAATGTGCAGAAATGACGAGTATCGCTTTCGGTTTTGGTATGCGCTGAGCGAAGCCCGCCCAAGCCTGCGTAAACTGGTTATTCTCTAATGCGTTCATTGGTGAGCCATGCCCAATAAATGCTGCTGGCATCATCGCTATGTCATGATTTTGCGTTGTCATCAATGCTTTCTCAGGTCATCAATACTATAAAAGCCTGATAAAACTCAGAGATCGAGTTTTATCAGGCTGTTCTCAATGAGTGTAGTCTAGTTTTCTTTATTTGACTGTGGCAGGTGCTAACTCTATCGTGCCAACGTGCAATTCACCGTGACGGCCATTGGCGTCTTGCCAGGTCCAGAATGCTTTGAGTGTGTTCGTGTTCAAGTCCAACACGTGGCTGACGGTCGTACCAGACTTTTCAACCCAGCTCACAAAATGAAGGTCTTGACTTACTTCTGTCGCCATTAAAGTAACTTCTTCAGTACTGACGGGCATGCCTTCCAGCACTTCATAGCGCATCTTTGTACCGTCGGCGCTGTAGGTGTTGCGGAAAACAACGCCATTGTCGAGACGCACCAGATAAACCTTACCGCGATAGCTGATGTTGTTCATGGTATTCACTTTTTGCTGATTATTTTTTTCTACGTTGCTGGATGAGCTTGTGGTTTGTGCTGTTGTTGCAACTGCAACTGTCATTAAGGCGATTACGGCAGCAATTTTCTTCAATGTGTTCGATACGTTAGAAATCATCATTTTTCTATAACAAATTCGTTTTCTACATAGCGGGCTAAAAAAGCCCGCTATGAGCCCTTACTTTGAGGCAGCTTAGACTTCGCTTTTTACTAACTTTATTGCGCCAAACCGATTTGCTTCAACAAAGCCTGGTTATCCCACATCAACCATTCTTCATCCATGACGCTGCCGTTCCAGTGACCAATCGTGACCATGGTGAGTTTGAAAGATTTACCCGTTGCAGGGATTGTTTTACCTTCACCGATAGGCATAGGCTGTGAAAATGTGCCCTCCACCACGCCTTGTACCGCAGTCCACTCACCCGATGCAATACGGATCGGGTGCTCATGGATGCTGGTATTTGGCGCAAAAATAAACATTGGTTTCAGTTCTTCGATGTGTGCTGGAATACCTTTTGTCGTGTGACCGTCTGGATAATGCACAACGATGTCTTTAGCATGGCTCTTGCTGAGCTGATCCCATTTTTGACCCGTATAGACATTGAAATCCAAGTCATCAAAATTTTCCAAGTTCACTTTTTCGTGTTGCTTGGTATTTTTAATTTCAGCCAACTGACGTTTCATGGATTCAATATCAGCGGCAGATTGTGCGGAAGCGGTCGCGCTGACGGCCAAAGCAGCGAGGGACAATAACAATGATGGGATAGATTTTTTCATTTCAAAATTCCTGTAGGGGTAATTGGAATTAATAAGCAAATTGACACATTTTGTGTGTACAAAAATGCCTTTAATATTTTTTTGTATCGATTCGATTTGAGGCAACACAAATTGAAAGTGCGGCATTGTAAAAGTTTGTTAAATTTTTCGGTAGATGGTAAAGTTGGGAATTACTGTGCAGAAATATGGACAATGATATGGATTTCGATTCCATCACCGTCTTCGTCAAAATTGTAGAAGTTGGCAGTATTTCCAAGGCGGCAAGATTAATGGGTATGCCGAAAACCACTGTCAGCGCTAAACTAGCCGCTCTGGAAAAACGGCTCAAAGTCAGCCTGATCCAAAGAACGACGCGTCAACTTCATGTCACTGAAGCTGGCAAGCAGTTTTTTCAGCATTGTGCGAATGCCGTCCGGGAAGTGGAAATGGGTGAGGCAGTATTGCAGTCATTACAAGCAAAGCCATCTGGCGTACTAAAAATCACCACACCTGTCGACATAGGGCACACGGTACTACCCGTCATTACCAGTGCTTTTCTGGATAAATACCCAGATGTCACTGTGGATCTGGTGATCACTAATCAAAAAATAGATTTGCTACAAGAGGGTATTGACTTAGCAATTCGGGTCGGCGTGCTCAAAGATTCAACCATGATTGCCAAACACTTTTTTGATTTACATAATTGTCTGTTGGCTGCACCTGCTTATTTGAAGCAATTGGAAAAAATCACGCGTCCACAAGATTTGCTGAACGCCACTTTTATCGGCCAAAAGGGAATAGAAAAACTAAAACTGACCAAAGATAAATTAAAAGTAGAAATACCGCTCAATTGCCGCGTCTTCGCTAACGACGTAGAGACCGCAAAATCACTGGCAATGAACGGCGTGGGAATAGGATGGCTTCCTAGCTTTGTTACCATCGACGCCATTGAAAACGGACAATTGGTACCTGTTTTACCTGAATGGAAATTAGAAGCTGCGGTCGCATTTCATTTTGTGTACCCGGGCCATCGATACACGTCACCCAATGTACATGCGTTTATTCAAACAGCACTCGATGTTTTTCCAGTCGGCAGTTTATAAAATCTGGATTTGTGCAACCCGCATAGTGATTGCGTTGACAGAGACTTGGCGGGTGACCCCGCCCTACTTCACTTAACTACCAGAATATCCAAAAGAAATTTATTTATAATCCAGGAAAGAAAATGAGCAAGACAATGAATACGTTAAAGTTATGGCAGCGCTGTGCTTCTACATTGGGTGGCAAATGGCTCTTCGCAAAGATGTTGTGTTTCAAAGCGCCGTATTTCAGCAGCATTAGTCCACAGTTCGTGGAACTAAGACCAGAGTACTGCAAAGTACGAATCAACAAACGTCGCGCCGTACTCAACCATATTGGAACAGTACATGCTATCGCAATGTGCAACATGGCGGAATTAGCTGGTGGAACCATGACAGAGGTGACAGTGCCAGCAACCCATCGTTGGATTCCAAAGGGAATGACCGTCGAATATCTTAAAAAAGCCAGCAGTGATCTGGTCGCCATCGCGACGCCTGTGAAGGCAAATGATTGGTCGGAGGCTGGCGAGTATAAAGTCAGAGTAGATGTGTTGGACGACATGAACGATCTGGTATTTCAGGCCATCATCACGATGTGGGTATCTGCGAAAAAGACCATTTCCTAAAATACAAAGTGCGGGGGAAACCAGGGCTGTGATTACGTTTGCAGGGATCTGGACGGTTGCACCCACCCTTATGATTTAATTTAATCAACGATGTTGCTGAAAATAGTTTTATGAATATTCTTCTGACTGTTCTTACTGATCTGCGTTCAGGCCGCTGGACCGAAGCGCACAATCTTGTGCAACAAGATCATTCTCTGATGGGGGCTTGGCTACACGGGATCGTGCATATTCAGGAAGGCGATCTGGAAGATGCCGAGTATTGGTATGGCAACGCGCAACGCAACTTCCGCGAGCGCGGCACGCTGCAACAGGAAATGGAAAAATTTGAGGCAGAGCTCAAAGCGCAAGCCGAATAATTTTAGCGGTACGTTGGCTTTATCAATGAACAGGCAGGGCGAGTGCAACCCTCCCCGCACAGCCGTTTCTACGTACCTTATTTCACCAATGCTTGTTGCACCATGTGGCTATCCACGTATTGCTGCATGCGTAAAATCTTACCGTCTGCAAAAATATAAAGATGTGCAAAGGACGCCGTCATCGCTTTGCCCGTCGCTTTATAGGTACCGGAATAAACGCCAAAGACGGCGATTTAATTTCCTTGTTCCAGGTATTGTCTGGCTTCGGCGCGGTAATCTATCCATTCAGTCGCCAATCGCTGAAAAACATTGGCGATAATAGCGTCTGACCCGACATACGTTCCGGCATACGGAAACCCTGCTGCCTCAGTCCATTCAGCATTTGGTGCTAACACTGAGAGGAGTCGGGTTACGTTGTCACCGGATGCACCTTCGTAGGTGGATTTAAGAACGTCAAGATTGGAACGCATTAGCTGCTCCTTTTATTTTTTATATGTTTGCTTTGACTTCAGTAAACGCATCGGCTGAAGTCAAAACGGAGATCAAAACTGAAACGTACTGGTCTTTATATTGAACAGCCATCGATATTGCAAGCCAACCCATTGACAAGCGATTCAGCATCGTTATTGCTGACTGCGAAGTTGCTCAAATACGCTATCCATTCAGTGGTGTGTCCAAGCCATTTACCCAGGTCGATTCGCTCAAATATGCCATCAGCATGTTCCAATGCCAGCGTAGGGAAACCCTGACCACCAACACGCGCCAGCAATTCTCTGCTCTTGGTGAAATGCTTTTGGGTTTCAACACCATCCAACCGCACATATGCTGCGGTAAATTCAGTCACATCTAAGCCCATCTCTTTTGCGATGTTTTGCAGAACCTCGATTTCAGCGATACGCAGACCGTGAACGTAATGCGCAATTTGAAGCTGCTTGAGCATATCCAGACCACGACCAGCTAATTGCTCTGCCGCCAGAATGGCTGTACTTGGTGGTGCAGAATTCAATACGACGCTGCTATCGCGCAGTAAACCATCAAGATAATCTTTACCAAAAACCTGACCAGTCAATTGCGCAATGCGTTCATCGCTGGCAACAATGTAATTACGTAATTGCGTTGTCACCGGGCGACGATTCATACCGGTCATCATCCCCCCGGCATGAAACACCAGCTTCAGGCCGGGGATAGTACGTGCCGCCGAAATAAGTGGCGCGGCACCGTAACACCAACCGCATACTGGATCGAAAATATAGTGTAGCTGAGTCATTCTTTTTCCTTTTTTGTTATTTCGGCGAACGTATTACGCAGTGCTATCTAACCGCACTTAAATTACTGAGGCCACTTCATGTCGCCTTTGATGACCTTGGCACTGATATCCAAAGAAGCAGGTAAGCCAGCTTGTGGGAAACGTGCTTTCATCGCTTCGACCAATGCTGTTGAGTCTTTCGCTTTTGTCGCTTCTTCCTCAAACGCTTTGACATAGTCACTGGTATAGGTCACTGCAGCTAAGCCTGCTGGAGCAGCACCCAAAAAATGGCCTGGAACAACCGTTGCTGGCTTCAACGCTGCGATTTCTGTCAACGTTGCTTGCCATTCTTTGCGCGATTCTGCTGTTTGTGTATCAGCCATCCAGACATGGATACCATTACCGACAACAACGCCTCCAGCCACCGTTTTCAGAGAAGGAATCCACAGATAACTACGGTCAGGGCTAGGTCCTTTAAGACCTTTAATCGCTATGGTTTTGCCTTCGAGGTTCAGATGGTCTGCTTTCAATACTTGTGGCAGTACCAATTTTTGCGGCGCATTGTCTTTCAAAATCGGGCCCCAATATGCTTTTTTACCTTCCATATTGGCCTTGATCGCGGCAACGGTTTGCGGTGTCGCAACGATTTTTGCATCAGGGAATGCTGCCTGAATTACATCCAGACCGAAGTAATAGTCAGGATCGCTGTGGCTGACATACACGGTACTGAGTTTTTTACCGCTTTGTTTAATCTGCTGCACCAGTTGTTCGGCATCATTACGCTGAAATTGCGCATCGATCAGAATCGCATCATGTGCGCCGCTAACGATCACCGACGAAACCGGGAATATCGCTTTTTCGCCAGGGTTATATACCTGCAATTGCAAAGGTTGAGCAGCGTGCGCAGTCATTGCGGCAACGCTTAAGCTGATGGCGGACAGTGCAGTAGTGAGCTTACGAATAGTCATAAAATTCCTCTTAGTAGTTATTAAAAACGGGAGAAGCAAGTGTTGAGGACTGAATCATAATTGCTTCCAATTGTTTTATAAACAGCCTAAAATGAAATGAATTATTGCGTCAATCGATCAAATAAACAGGAATTTTCAATATGGACCGCATCATTGCTGCGCAAGTGTTTGTCACTATTGCTGAACGCGGTAGTTTGAGTAGCGCTGCCGAATTGCTCGATATGTCACGTGCAATGGTGACGCGCTATCTGGCTGAGATGGAGAATTGGTCAGGTACGCGACTCTTTCATCGCACGACGCGGCGCATTAATCTGACCTCCGCTGGTGAAGCAACGCTGGTACGTTGTCGCGACATACTGGCACTGGCAGAACAAATGTCAGCCGTCTCGAATACCGAAAAAGATGAACCACGCGGCATCTTGCGCATTGCCTGTTCGCAAGCGCTCGCGCAAGATTCGCTCTCCGCAGCCATTGCGGCTTATTTAAGGCAATACCCACGCACCGCTGTCGAGCTGCGCGTAGATAACCGCACTGTCAATTTGGTCGAGGATCGCATTGATCTGGCAATACGCATCACCAATCAGCTTGATCCAGGTTTGATCGCGCGGCGACTTGGTGATTGCCCTTCAGTGATCTGCGCATCACCTGCGTATCTAAAGGAACATGGCATTCCTAAAAATGCCGAAGATCTGGCGGTACACAATTGCCTGACGTATTCTTACTTCGGCAAAAATTTATGGAATTTTGAACGCGCAGGCGAACCACTCAGCGTGCCCGTGAGTGGCAATTTCAGTGCCAATGATTCTGTCGTGATATTGAGAGCCGCGTTGGAAGGCGCTGGTATTGCCATGCAGCCAGTGATGTCTGCTGCACCCTACATCGCCAGCGGTCAGCTGGTTGCATTGGTGCCGAAGGATAAGCCGATCACCTTAGGAATTCATGGCGTGTATATGTCGCGCCAGAATCAAGCTTTGATTATGCGTAGCATGTTGGATTTTTTGACGCAGTGGTTTGCGTCAACAAAAACTTGATAGATGAGAATTTATTCAGGCTTGATATGTACTTGCGGATCCTGATCGACTTTTCTTAAGAACTCAAAAATCGTGTTTGTAAAAATAGCAGCCGGTGCGAAGCGCACGGTTTCCCATGTATCCGTCGTTTTATGATAAGTCGGAATTCCCGCAGCGATACCAAACACACGGTTATTGATTCCAATTTTCGCAAAGGGACCTGTATCGTAGGAATAAGAATTTTTATTTTCTCGCTGATACTTATGTGAATAATCATCCTCATCGTCATTGCGACCGTTATAGACTTCTTCAAACCAGGTCTGAGCGTATTCATTTAATTCAGATTGAGAAAACCTTCCCCATTTGTCGTAACCCTGACCGATCATATCAATGGTAATCATGAGGACAATATTTTTGTTAGGATAGCGTGGCAACGGGTTCGCAACATGGTACATCGACCCCATTTCATGCTGCTCTTCTGCGCCATAGGCAACGAACATTAAAGTCCGCTTGTTAGGCTTATTTTCTGCCTTAAATTTGACAAAGGCACGCGCCAATTCCAGGGTCGCAGCTAAGCCCGACAAATCATCATTTGCCCCCGGATAATGGATACCATCAGGCGTACGTCCAAGGTGGTCACGATGAGCGCTGACGATAATAATTTCTTTGGATAAGAGCGGATCTGTCCCGGGAAGAACACCGATGACGTTGCTGGTTAGCATACGTTCGCCAAAGAGTGGATTCTCCGGATTGCCATGGCTTTCACCATCTGGTTCAGCAATCGTTGTATTGAAATTTTGCAGATAGCCGTTCGTACCTGCTGGTTGCAAACCAATTTTTTTGAATTCATTTACTACCATGTCAATCGAAAGCTGATCACCATGAGTGCCTGGCAGACGACCTTCATATTTTTCGCTTGCTAATTCTTTGACAAAGTCACTCATTCTTTGATCGTCAATCAAGGAATTACTTTCCGCGACTTGCGTACCGGAAGTCAATTTTTTCCCGGTTGGATTGAATGAATCAGATTGATTGAACCCAACTGCATACATGCTGACGGCAAGCGTTCCGATGGCGGCAATAGCTAGCAAACATCGTGTTTGCCACCGTGAGGTAAATTCCATCCTGTTCCTATTTTTAAAATCGAAAGTGCGATACCAAAAATGAAGCGACCCACATCAGCAACGCAGCTGAATGTGGGTCTAAAGATTCTTATCGCACTAAAACCCAACTTTGCGCATTAGTTCGATTGCATTCCCACAATTGCACGCGCGTGCCATCATTCGTATCAGCGTTATCCACGTCCAGACATTTGCCTGCAATACCGCGCAGTTCACCGTTGGCATAGAACCAGCGCTGGGCATCGGTTCCATTGCATTCATACAATTGGATACGTGTGCCATCCGCAGTGCCTGCATTGTCTACATCTAAACACTTACCACCGGGTCCGCGGATTTCACCGGTGCTCTGGTAGTAAACCCAATTCTGCGCAGAAGTGCCATTGCATTCCCATATTTGCACTTTCGCACCATCGTAAGCCCGATTTTGTGCCACATCAAGGCACTTACCTGCGATACCGCGAATTTGCCCGGCACTTGCCATCGACGGAGCGCCAATCGCGAAGAGGGTGACAAAAATAAATGCGATCGTTGTTACTAGCTTTTTCATCGTTTTCATCCTTCCTGAAATAACATGCATTAACACCATCAGATACAGAATTACAGAATCTAAGGGAACTTTTATTAACAAAAAACAACCAAGACATGTAGAAAAAATTATGACAAATCACCTTTTATTCGCACAGGAAAAAATTGGTGGCAGCGCCATAAACGTAATTGCCTGGAATAAGACCTATCGCCAACGAAGACTATTGAGATGCGGATAAACTACTTTTGTTTCACCCTGGGATGTTTCTGACCTTGGATAAAACAAGGTAAAACGCACCAAACTTTGCTTGATTGGCCACCGAAATGTAACGTTACAAAAATACATATAACGTTACAGCGACGGAATATAGCATATAAATATATGAAAGATACAAGAAAATAGCTGATTTTATCTTTAACCATATCAAAAATGGCAAGATTTTGACTTCATCAAAAATTGCTAAGATGGGTGCAAATTGCGCAGCGTTTGCCTTCACGAGATTTGGCGATGATAGCGACCCTACTCCATTGAAAAAATTTCGACACTATCGATGACTGTCCATTTGCTATCTACGAGGTATCAACAAAGAACGACGAACGGACGTCTCGCCACCGGCGTTCTGATATCGGTCAGCATCCAGGTCATTGCCTGGTATTTACTCGTCTCACCACAGCTCAGATTGCAAGGTGAAATGCATCGCCCATTATTGCAGCCATTGACCTTACAAATCATTCCAACAGCGCCTCCACAGCCGCCCACCTCTACGGTGTCGCAGCAGCGTATTCATTCGGGAAAAAAGTTACTTCCAACGCACACCAAAGCGTCTTCAGAAACGGCTACAAAAATCTCAGAACCGTCCTCTTCTTCACAAACCATGCCGACAGTGCAGCAAGCGGAAATCCTGGATCTGGAAACACTAAAAGAAGCCGTCCGCACACATCCATTTGAATATAGAGAAAAAGAAGCACAGCGAGAATCAAAGCGAGAGACAGTCACTTCTGATACGGTAAGCCGGTCAATAGAAAAAGCAGCGCGTCCTAAGTGCGATAAAGATTACACGCCCCAATTGGGCGGCGTGAAATTTCAAAATTTATTAAAAATTCCTTTTCTGATGAAAGGCGCTGTGTCAGATAGTGGTTGCAAGTGGTGAGTAATTCCATCGGCATCGATAAAATGAATTTTTCGTGGCACTTCTGATGCCTTAAACGCGCTTGAACTAGCTTGAACGACAAAGAACAGACGCAAGTCTGGTTTAGTCCCGACACTGCCCGATAACATGCTCAGAGACAGAGACCTGCGTTGGTTAAGTAAAAAAAATCTACGGCAAGCGTATCGCCGGACCAAAGCGCTCCAAAATGAAATCAATAAAGCTGGTCATCTTAGGTGTCGCCTGACGATCACGTGGGTAGACCAAATGCATGGGTCGCGCAGCGGGAACATAATCTTTCAGGATAGGTACCAAGCGTTTGGCCGCAATATCCTGTGCCAGCAACACCTCTGCCTGCATCACAATGCCAAAGCCGTGCAAAGCTGCCATACGAAGTGCCTGACCATTGTTCGAGCGAAAACGTGCTGGTGGTACCAGATGAGCATTCGTACGAGCTTTTAAGCGCCAACGCACGTTGTGTGGCCAATCCATAAACTCCAGACATTCATGATCAACCAACTCATCTGGTGTGCGTGGCTTTCCGAAGCGCTTCAAATAAGCTGGCGAAGCGCAGATGACCATCGCATAAGGAAACAAAGTCCGCGCCACCAAACCGGAGTCTTCCAGTTTGCCAATCCGGATCGCCGCATCGTAACCCTCTTCGACGATATCCACCATTCTGTCATTGAGCGACAGATCGAGCGAGACATCCGGATACAAAGTCAGAAAATCGGTCATGGCGGGGCCTAGCCATTCGCTGCCAAATGACACTGGCGCCGTGATTTTTAGCCGTCCACGCGGGCTGGTACGCATTGCTTCAGCTCCGCGCTCGGCTGTTTGAATTTGCGTCAGAATTGCGCGGCATTGTTCTACATATTGCACACCGATTTCAGTCAGACTTTGACGGCGTGTAGTACGTGTCAAAAGACGTGCACCAAGCAGTTCTTCCAACTGATTGATATGTTTGCCGACCATCACTGGCGAAATCTCAAATGCCTTAGCCGCTGCCGAAAAACTACCGGCATCAACTACTGCCACAAATATCTCCATACTGCGTAGCTTATCCATGATTGCTAACTCCTGGTTAGTAATGATCTTCATTCTAGCTCATTTATTCCTGCCCGTACCGAGTGCATACTGAGCGCTCGTTATTCGTTATCACACACAGGAGTCCCAGCATGAAAAAAATTATCCTTATCGGTGCCAATGGCACCATCGGAAAGTCCATCGCCGCAGAATTAAGCAAGCGCCATGAAATCATTGGCGTTGGCACTCATAGCGGCGAGTATCAAGCCGACATCAGCGATCTAGCGCAGGTACGTGCGTTGTTTGAAAAAACCGGCAAAGTAGATGCTGTGGTCGTAGCTGCCGGTGCAGTGCATTTCGCACCACTCGCTGAGTTTAGTCCTGAGAATTACTACCTTGGCATACACAGCAAACTCATGGGACAAGTCAACGTCGCGTTGGTGGCACAAGAGATGCTCAATGACGGTGGTTCGATCACATTAACCAGTGGCATTCTCTCGGAACAGCCCATTGTGGGCGGCAGTGGAGCCAGCCTTGCGAACGCTGGCGTAGAAGGTTTTGTGCGCGGTGCTGCGATTGAACTCAGACGTGGTCTGCGCATCAATGTGGTAAGTCCAAACGTACTGGAAGAATCGATGGATGTGTATGGCGACTTCTTTCGCGGGTTCGAACCAGTGCCTGCACGCCGGGTCGCTTTGGCATACAGTCGCAGCGTGGAAGGTGCGCAAACCGGGCAAATTTATCAGGTATGGTAAGTAAATGTGGCGGGTCACACCCGCCTTGCCAGACCATGAAATCGAAACAAGCGCTTCATACAAAGAATGTATGCCGTAATAATAAAATCGCCAGCAACCACATCGTCACACCGATTAATCCGTCCAGAATTTGCCAGGCTTTAGGACGAGCGAACCAAGGCGCTAACCAGCGGGCGCCAAACCCCAGCATGCTGAACCACAACAGGCTCGCACAACATGCACCGGTAACAAACCAAGGGCGTAGCGCGGGGGCTTGCTGGGCGCCGATACTCCCAAGCAATAACACGGTATCCAGATAGACATGAGGATTAAGCAAAGTAAATCCGGCAGCTTGCAGAATGACTGCTGCCAGCTTGCCTTGCGCACCTGACTCAGCGGGACGTAACTGATGCGATTGCTGCGCCCGGCGTAAAGCTTGCCAACCATACGTCGCCAAAAATGCTGCACCAGCCAGAGACAGTGCTTTGGTAATCATCGGGCGCTCACCCAATGCTTGCGCCATCCCAAACACCCCGGCAGCGATCAACAGCGCATCTGCCATTGCACAAAACAAAACGATACTGGCAACATATTCGCGCAGTAGACCCTGGCGCAAAACAAAGGCGTTTTGCGCACCAATAGCAATGATCAGGCCCAGACTGAGCACCAGCCCCTGGGTAAATGCTGGCGCGATGCCAGAAAATGAAGAAATAAGATGTGTCATACCATCAGCTTGCATCTGGCACAAAATGAAGTCAAACTACGTTTTCTTCATCCAATTAAGCAAAACTAATCTTATGCTGGACTATGCTTCACTTGCTGTGTTGTCTGCCGTGGTTCGCGAGGGTAGCTTTGAACGGGCGGCACGAACACTGCATGTCACGCCTTCAGCAGTATCGCAACGCATACGATTGTTGGAAGAATTTATTGGCGGTGCGTTGATCATCCGCGGTCAGCCTTGTATTGCGACAGAAACCGGACGCCGTTTATGTCAGCATGTAGACCAGGTCCGATTGCTGGAACATGAATTACAAAAATCGGTACCAACAGTAATGAGTTCCGGCCAGGAAGCGCCGAGCCGCGTGCCTTTGCCTATCGCAGTCAACGCGGATAGTCTTGCTACGTGGTTTGCGCCCGCCATGTCGGCTTTTGCTGCTACCGCACCGGTGTTGATGGATGTGGCCGTTGATGACCAGGACCATACGGCGGAATGGTTGCGCACTGGCACCGTGCTGGCGGCAGTCACGAGCAGCGCCCAAGCGGCATCGGGCTGCAATAGCCGCTCATTAGGCGCGATGCGTTATCTGGCGGCTGCCAGCCCGGAGTTTATCGAGCGTTATTTTCGTAAAGGTGTTAATGCTGCTAGTTTGGCGCAAGCACCTAGCCTGGTGTTTAATAGCAAAGACGAACTACAAACGCGCTGGGTGCGCAGGCTTTGCCATCGCCACGTTGAATTACCACGGCATACACTACCAGCCGCCCATGCGTTTGTCGCTGCTGCGGTTGCGGGTATGGGTTGGGGTCTGCATCCGCAAGCGATGATCCAAGACCATTTGCGGGTGGGCACATTGGTAGAACTGGTTCCTGACACACCTTTAGACGTGCCACTATACTGGCAACAAGCACGCTCTGCATCCTCATTACTGGATGGTCTGACCCGTGCGGTAATGAACGCTGCAAGTTCAACACTTTTACAGCCTTAACACCAGCACCACCGGAAATTACGCATGACCGAGCTTCAACCAGGATTTATTCTCACACGCCATTGGCGCGATACTGCTGCGGGGACAGAGATAGAATTCTGGCTAACCAGCGACCGGGGACCACGGCGCTTACGCTTACAGCATCAACCTTCGGTGGCATTTATCCCCGCCGAGCAACGCGAACGAGCAGAGTTCATCCTACGCAGCCAGACTCAACATGAACGAAGGCAGGCAGAACTGCGCGAACTATCCCTGAAAGATTTTCAGCAGCGCCCTGTGCTGGGATTATATTGCCAGCAATACCGACATTTGAGTACCTTGGAACGCCGCCTGCGGCAAGGTGGCGTGGACGTGTATGAGGCCGATATTTTCCCGCCCGACCGCTATCTGATGGAACGTTTTATCACCGCGCCCGTGCTATTCTACGATCAACAACATCATGCAGGTGAAGTCTTAAGCGGAGACCTCAAGCCCGCCACCGATTATCGCCCGCAGCTACGACTAGTGTCGCTCGATATCGAAACCAGCGTGCATGGCGACTTGTATTCGATTGCTTTAGAAGGGTGCGGTCAGCGTCAGGTCTATATGCTGGGCCCTGCGAATGGCGAAGATGATGCAGCGGTAAAAATCGATTTTGCACTTGAATATTGCGACACGCGCACCGACTTGCTGGAGAGACTCAACAGCTGGATCGCAACCCATGATCCTGATGCCATCATCGGCTGGAATCTGGTGCAATTTGACCTGCGCATTTTGCAGCAACATGCAGAACAATACCGGATACCTCTACGACTCGGACGCGACGGCAGCGTCATGGAATGGCGCAAGCACAACCGGCAAGATCATTACTTTGCCGGCATTGCCGGGCGTCTGGTCATTGATGGCATCGAAGCACTGAAATCTGCAACCTGGAATTTTGCGTCATTTAGTCTGGAATTCGTTTCGCAAACACTGTTGGGCGAAGGTAAAGCCAGTGACAATCCCTACCAACGCATGGATGAAATCCAGCGTCGTTTTGATGAAGACAAACCGGCATTAGCCAAGTACAACCTCAAAGACTGTGAACTGGTGACACGGATTTTTGCTAAAACCGAATTGATCTCGTTTTTACTGGAACGCGCAACAGTCACCGGTTTAGCAGCAGATCGTAGCGGTGGTTCAGTGGCGGCATTCACACATCGTTATCTGCCGTTGATGCATCGTCAAGGATATGTCGCACCGAATATTGGCGACATCCACGGTGAACCGAGCCCCGGCGGCTTTGTGATGAACTCGCAGCCGGGCTTGTACGATTCGGTGCTGGTACTTGATTACAAGAGCCTTTATCCGTCGATCATTCGCAGCTTTTTGATTGACCCTGTGGGCTTGATTGAAGGCGTCAACAATCCTGATGACGAAGCCTCGGTACCTGGATTTATCGGTGCCCGTTTTTCCAGAAATAAGCATTGTTTGCCATCGATAGTGACTCAGATCTGGCAAGCACGTGATGTCGCCAAACGCGAACGTAACGCACCATTATCACAAGCACTAAAGATCATCATGAATTCATTTTATGGTGTACTTGGCTCGACCGGTTGTCGCTTCTTTGATCCGCGACTCGCTTCGTCTATCACCATGCGCGGCCATCAAATTATGCACCAGACCCGCAAGTTGATTGAGCAAAAGGGCTATGTCGTCATTTATGGCGATACCGATTCGACCTTTGTCTGGCTTAAAGAAGCACGTAGCGAAGAAGATGCAACACAGATAGGAAAAACCTTAGTTACGCACATTAACAATTGGTGGAAAGAGCATCTGCAATCGCAGTTCAAACTGACGAGTGCCTTAGAAATTCAATTCGAACGACACTACAGTCGCTTCTTCATGCCGACAATACGTGGCACCGAAGAAGGCAGTAAAAAGCGCTATGCCGGTTTATCCATTCTTGCCGATGGCAGCGATGATGTAGTCTACAAAGGCTTAGAAACCGTACGTTCTGATTGGACACCGCTGGCACAAGAATTTCAACAAACACTGTACGGAAAAATCTTCAGACGACAGCCATATAAAGAATTTTTGCGCGACTATGTAGAGCGCACCTTGCGCGGCGAATTTGATCAGGCGTTGGTCTACCGCAAACGCCTACGCCGCCCTTTGGCAGACTACCAGCGTAACGTCCCGCCGCATGTGCGCGCGGCACGCATCGCTGACGACTACAATCTGCAACGTGGCCGCCCGTTGCAATATCAACATGGTGGCTGGATCAGTTACGTCATCACCCGTAACGGACCAGAACCGCTAGAAATCAGGCAAGCGGCAATTGATTACGAACATTACATTTCCAACCAGCTCAGGCCAATTGCTGATGCGATTCTTCCTTTGCTGGATGATAGTTTTGATGCGCTGATCAGCCGTCAACAACAATTATTTTGAGAAACAAACACGTCTCCAATGCCAGCGACTGATAGCCTACATCCGTTGATTCCAGCGACTTGCCAACAGACTATGGCAATCGCGTACCCGGTAGCAACGAATTCTCCACCTTTACCACTGGACAATTGACAATGATGCGAAGCGGCTTGATCTGAATAAGATTCTGATCTTGCGCGGCTAACACTTCTTGCTCTGAGTGCAGTTCGTGTGGTGTTTGATCAGGCAACCAATAAACCGCATACAACTGCCACAACGGGCTGTAATTCGCGTTGCCGTTACCACCACCTAATGGCTGCGGGATCGAAGGCAAGACGCTACCTTGATCAAAATTCATAAACTTATAAATGCGATCAACTGAAGACGGCTTTCCCGGCACCGGAGGGTCTGGCGGCAATGCATTCGCCAGTCTGGCTACAAAATTAATGTTTGCTTGCTTTGCCATCGATTCATCCGAGATATCGGTCGTGAGATACCACACCCGCTTACCCTCAAACCAGCCTGGAACCAATGGCAGCGTCAGAAATTGATTCTCGGCATGGAAAGCAGACACGCTGGCACAACCGCTCATAAGTAGAGTACTCAGCAATGCTACGATGAAACTCAGCGAGACAAACTGGCAGCTAGTTTTACCTCGGTTCATGTCAATTTTCCTTGGTGAAAAGTTCATGTTTCAAAAAAGTTGATCAAACTTGATGTTTTCTTAACTTAGTCAAAGTATGTCACGAGAACTTACATTCACATCAAAATAATTCACTACCCCGTCGATCAGTGATCATATTTTCTATCGTTCTGACTGCATTTCAAATAAGCCGTCAATCGACACCTCATGAAAGCCATCCTCTGGGCTTAAAATATGTGGGGCGTTGCCTGATTCAGCTATAGAGTCCGCTAATAGCAACACGAATTTTACCGCCAATAAAATTGCTATTTTTTTATTTTTAATTTACTGTGCTCTATCACGAATGGCGGCTATGTGTGGTCAGCGGTCGCGTGGATTTTGAGGCAACTGGCGCTTCGCGACAGAGATTGTGTCAAAACAGAGGACGGCTGGTGGCAAAACCAGTCATTCGAATAAAAAATGAATTCCAAAATTAAATGTATAGGATAAATTGATGGCATGTTATTTCCGCGTTCAAGGAGAGGAATTTGATGTAAATAATTTCTTGATTAACTCACCTTGGAAGGACTCAGCTAATGCTTTTAGGAAAGGCGAGGAAAAATCAGTCGGAAAAAAACCGAGAGAGTATTCAAGCTTATCTATCGAAATTGGCGATGAATATGATGAAAGCGTTACACAGCAAATTGCCGCTTGTAGAGCATTCATTGAAGAAAATAGGGAAGAAATTGTCCGTTTGAGGAAGCACTCTGAACATGTGACTATTTGGTTTAGTCTTGCTTATTACCTTCCAATTGGCGAAGTCTATGCAGTTTGCCCATATTTTGAAAGCGAGTTCCTCACTGATTTAACCAGCATTGGTGCAGAGTTCGAGTTCAACGTATTTTGTTGTTCAGTAGAGTAAGTATATTGTCTGGCGGTACTCGACACATAACCGCCATTGCGACGCGAAGTCGCTTGTAAAAGTTGTTCCCACTTTGGAGAGAATCATCCGTGTCACCGAATGAATCTAGGAACCTGAATCATGAGCGATTCCGACAACGTAACGAGGCACCGGAAGATGCGGGATACAAATCGTGAGAGGTGTATTTTTTTGGCAGCCATAAGCTGGATGAGTACTAGATAGAGATATGGTGAAGACATGTGAAGTTGTGGTAAAGACCGTCAATGTGAACAAGCGGAAATGGCTTTTACGCTTGAGTTAAAAAGTATTGGAAGGGGAAATTGCGCCTTGGCTGTGCGCGTTCGTGCCCCACAAGCTTCCCGGTCGACAGCAGCCACCTAACCCGACGTACTTTGTAAGTGAAACGTGGAAACCGCGTATCACTCCTTTCGGGGACAGCAGACCGTAAGGCGTGCTTTTGCTGGTGCTGGATTAGGAACAAGGAAAAAGCGAACGCCATTCTGTAATGGAGTGGATGCCCGGCAATTTGATTATTTCCAAAAATGTAAATGAATATTGAGACCCATATCATTGGTGCGACTGACGTTATTAAGATACTTGGGTTTTGGCCAAGTTTTCACGATGCCGAAGTGATTTCATTCGGGATTGAACGTGGAATCACCTTGGGTAAGAATCCAGTTATTGCAAAGCTTTGTGTGCATGTGCGCAAATACGATACTGTTGGGGCAGGCACCGTTGAATATGCACAAGTGCTTTCCAAAAGCATTTTAATTAACCTTGCATTTGCTAACGTCGCAGATTTGGATATATCTGATTTTAATCATCAAAACGTAATCAATTCAATTGACGTCACCCTTTTAGAAGCAGAAGATCCCAGGGAATTTAGCGTATTTATCGATTCAATTTGGGGATTTGGTGGCCGATTCAAATGTTCGTCGATCGAAATTGAATCGGTAGAAAATATATTGAATGTCGCAAGTTGACTTTGGTTGCATAAACTGGGCTTCATACACATGATTTTGCTTATGTGCCTGACATGGCACGTGCGGCACGCAATTTACCAGAGGCAAATTGAAAAGCGTCCAAACAAACTTCGATAACGGGAAGTCTGTTTGGATCGTATTTAACAAGGTTTAACGGCGCGGTAATACCCAATTTGCGCGAGGAAAATGGCAAGTATAGCCATTTGGATGTTTTTCGAGATAATCCTGATGTTCCGGCTCTGCTTGCCAGAAGTCACCCGCGGGCTGAACTTCTGTCACGACTTTTCCAGGCCACAATTTGGATGCATTTACATCAGCAATGGTATTGTTCGCTTCCAGTCTTTGCTCTTCGCTGGTGAAGTAAATCGCCGAACGATACGACATGCCATGGTCATTGCCCTGACGCATCGGTGTGGTCGGATCGTGAATCTGGAAAAAGAATTCCAGAATTTTCCGATAACTAATCACAGCGGGATCAAAGTTAATTTCTATGCCTTCGGCATGGGTGCCGTGGTTACGGTAGGTGGCGTTCTTCACGTCACCTCCAGTGTAACCAACCCGTGTACTTTGAATGCCGGGCAATTTACGGATCAAATCTTGCATGCCCCAAAAGCAGCCACCTGCCAGCACGGCTCGTTCTGTCGTCATCTCAAACTCCCTCTACCTGACTGATGTAATCACCGTAACCCTCGGCGAGCATTTTCTCCAGCGGCACAAACCTCAATGAAGCCGAATTGATGCAATAGCGCAAACCGCCACGGTCACGCGGGCCATCAGGGAAAACGTGTCCAAGGTGGCTGTCGCCATGCGCTGAGCGCACTTCGGTGCGGCGCATGCCGTGACTGTCGTCGTGCAATTCTTTGATAAAACCATGGGTCAGTGGTTTAGTGAAACTTGGCCAGCCGCAACCGGATTCGTATTTATCTGCCGAAGCAAACAAGGGCTCACCAGAAACAATGTCCACATAGATACCTGGTTTTTTATTGTTCAGATATTCACCCGTACCTGGTCGTTCAGTACCGTTGCGCTGGGTGACATTAAACTGCTCTGGCGTCAATGCTTTAATCGCATCTGCCGATTTAGTGTAGCGTGTCATAAAAACTCCGTTTCAAGGTAATACACGATGCCTGATTTGTCGTTGCAAATTCAAATGGTGTGCATGAGGTAGTCGTCCGTGGCTGAAAAAGCTTACAGCGATCCCTTAAAGTTTTATATGCTAACAGAGTCTGTTAAGGAGAGTTGATGAAGCCTCGAATGACGGTTGGCAGCACAATTGCATGAAGCAAATTATCATTGTTTTAGTTACACCTGATCATTTTTAAAAAAATTCGTCTGTGGTGCCTCAACGACAACAGACATCAGGTATTTTTTAACTTGTCTACATGAACAAGCGTTCTAATGCCGATGTCTGATTTTCCTGCCTTTGATGCAAAAATTCTATTTGAGTTACCATTTAGACCTTTCCCTTTCATCAAGATACTGAGATCGGGGCCAACGGATAAAACCAAAGACAATTGAGGATGAAGATGACCGATTCAAGCACCTATACCGCACCAACAGTCTGGACCTGGGCTAAACCTAATGGTGGTACTTTCGCAAGTACCAATCGCCCGGTTGCCGGACCTACGCATGATAAAGAACTGCCAGTTGGCAAACACCCGTTACAACTGTATTCATTGGCGACGCCTAACGGTGTCAAGGTGACGATCATGTTGGAAGAATTGCTCGCTCTTGGTCATAGCGGGGCTGAGTACGATGCATGGTTGATCAAAATCGGACAAGGTGATCAATTTGGTTCAGGCTTTGTTGACATCAATCCCAACTCCAAAATTCCGGCTTTGTCAGACCATAGCGGTGATGCGCCTGTCAGGGTATTTGAATCGGGATCGATTCTCTTGTACCTCGCAGAAAAATTCGACGCATTTTTACCGAAAAATATTGCGGCTCGTACTGAAACCTTGAACTGGCTGTTCTGGCAAATGGGCAGTGCGCCGTATTTAGGAGGTGGCTTTGGACATTTTTATTCGTATGCGCCAACGAAAATTGAATACGCCATCGACCGCTTTGCGATGGAAGTCAAGCGTCAACTGGATGTGTTAAACCAACGGCTTGCAAACAACACCTATCTGGCAGGTGACGAATATACGATCGCCGACATTGCCGTATTTCCCTGGTATGGCGGTTTGGTAAAGGGTTGGGTCTACAATGCAACAGAGTTCCTGAACGTCACGGAGTATCAACACGTGCTGCGATGGGCAGAACAGATATCACAACGCCCGGCGGTAGTGCGCGGACGGATGGTGAACCGTACCAGCGGAGAACTGTCTGAGCAGCTCCATGAGCGTCACGACGCCAGCGATTTTGAAACCAAGACCCAGGATAAGATTGCAACGTCAAGTTAATGCAAACTGGATAGTGCGACGATAAGCAACTTCGTCGTCATACTATCCAAGCGATGTGCGGTCATCGCGCTTTCTATGTATGGAAAGAAATGAGGATTACACGGATAATATCCAAACACAAAGTCCCTACATAAAGACAAAATGCCGCAGTCCAAATCCATACAAGATGAAAGCCAGGTCATTGCCTGGTTAGGTCAATTTGTCCAGCATGGCGGACCGCGCTATATGCAGATCGCCGATTTCATCGAACGGGCAATCGACAATCAACAACTCAAGACCGGTGATCGCCTGCCATCGCAAAGGCGCATGGCTGAGCTATTGCAAGTCGATCTGACCACCGTCACTCGCGCTTATGAAGAAGCCAAACGACGTCAGTTACTGAGTGGACTTGGTGCTCGCGGAACCTACGCGACTGCACCCAAACTCGATCTCGGGCAGATGTTGGATCTGAGTATGAATACCCCTCCCCCACCCGCCAACGTCGATCTGGCAGAGTTGCTCAAGCAAGGATTAGCACAAGTACAGCGCAATGCCGACGATGATTTGCTAATCAACTATCATTTGGGTGGTGGCAGTCTGGATGACAGAGCCGCCGGTGCTGCATGGCTAAAACCTATGCTGGGAACGGTAACGCCAGAGCAGATCACCGTTTGTCCTGGCGCGCAAGCAGCACTGTTGGCTTTCATCATGAGCCTGACCAGGCACGGTGATGTCATTCTGGCTGAACCAGCGATCTATCCGGGCTTGCGTATGGCGGCAGAACAATTGGGACGACGCATCATTACGGTTGACATCGACATCGACGGCATGCGCCCCGATCTTCTGGCTGCAGCACTAAAAGAATATGCGGCGCCCATGGTTTATGTAAACCCGACCTTGCAGAACCCGACAACGCACACCATGCCCACAGCACGCCGTCAGGAGATCGCCAAAGTCATCGCGCACAGTGATGCCTATTTGCTTGAAGATGATCCGTATTGGCTATTGTTAGACGATGCGCCGCCACCATTGGCGACCATGATTCCTGAGCGCGTGTGTTACATCGCTACGCTGGCAAAATGTCTGGCTCCCGGCTTGCGTACGGCATTTGTCTGGCTGCAAGAACATGAACTGCAACAGCGTTTTCTTACCGCACTCAGATCATTCAGCCTGATGACACCACCGCTCACGAGCGCCTTGACATCACAATGGATACGCAATGGTACGGCCACGACTTTGTTAGCTGGCATCCGTGAAGAAGCTAGCCTGCGCCAACGTATGGCCGCCGATTTGTTAGCGGGACGATCCTGTTCAAATAATCAGGGGATACATGTCTGGTTACCGTTACCGAGTTATTGGACAGCACAAGAATTGGTACAGTCAGCACGCAATGATGGGCTTGCTATTACGCCGTCGGAAATTTTCTATAACCAAAGCAATCCACCACATAGCGTTCGCATCGCACTTGGTGGCATACGTCAGCGCGAACAATTGGCAGCGGCGCTAAGACGACTCTCGCATTTGCTGGCGCGACGGCCAGAAACTCATTTGCGTCACATTTAATTTCTGAAATTGCAATGTCATCTATAATTCAATGCGACATGTCTGAGTCGATTTAATCACCTTAGATAAGCCACCCTGATCGAAGAAATGAACATTTTGATGAGAGATGTAAACCATGCAAGCATTCAGAACTGAGTCAGATTCTATGGGTAATGTTGAAGTGCCTGCCGACAAATATTGGGGCGCCCAAACGCAACGTTCTATTCAACATTTTCCGATCAGCGTGGATAGATTTAAATGGCCTTTCGCCATGATACGCGCCTTGGGCATACTCAAAAAATCAGCAGCACTGGCTAACCTGGAATTGGGCGAGTTAGCACCAGACATCGCCAACGCAATATCACAAGCAGCGCAGGAAGTGATCGACGGCAAACTCAATGGGCAATTTCCATTGGTGGTGTTTCAGACCGGATCCGGTACTCAATCAAATATGAACGCGAATGAGGTCATCTCCAATCGCGCAATTGAAATTTTGGGTGGACAACTTGGCTCAAAAAAACCAGTGCATCCGAATGATCATGTCAACCGTGGACAGTCCTCGAATGATACCTTCCCGACTGCGATGTATATTGCCGTGGTCGATGAACTGTATCAAAAATTATTCCCTGCTCTCAAAGTATTACGCGATACACTCGATGCCAAAGCACAGCTATTTGCGACGACTGTAAAGACCGGCAGAACACATCTGCAAGACGCAACCCCGATCACATTGGGCCAGGAAATCGGCAGTTGGGTCGCACAAATAGATCACGCGACGCTACTCATCAAAGCATCGGTCAATGGATTGCTGGATTTGGCCATAGGCGGCACCGCCGTCGGTACCGGATTAAACGCTCATAGAGATTTTGGTGCAACCTGTGCGAAACATATTGCAGACCTCAGCGGCCACGCTTTCCGTTCCGCAGACAACAAATTCTTTGCGCTGGCGGCGCATGATGCGTTGGTCAATACTTCAGCCAGTTTACGCACTCTGGCGGGAGCATTAATGAAAATCGCCAATGATGTGCGTTGGCTCGCAAGTGGTCCACGCTGCGGAATTGGTGAAATTTTTATCCCTGAAAATGAACCCGGCTCATCCATCATGCCAGGCAAGGTTAACCCGACACAATGCGAAGCTTTAACAATGGTCTGCGTACAGGTATTTGGTAATGACGCGGCAACCGCATTTGCAGGCAGTCAGGGCAACTTCCAGCTCAATGTGTACAAACCCATCATGGTGCACAATGTGTTGGAAAGCATAGGCTTATTAGCCGACAGCTGCAAAGCCTTTAACGACCATTGCGCACTAGGCATAGAACCCAATTTGCCAGTCATCAATCGCAATCTGGACAATAACCTCATGTTGGTCACCGCCTTAGCGCCCCACATTGGTTATGACAACGCCGCAAAAATCGCCAAGACAGCACTCCATGAAGGTCTGACTCTGCGACAAGCGGCGCAACAACTCGCCCTGGTCACGCCAGCGCAATTTGATGAGTGGGTCAAACCAATGGCGATGACGAAGCCAGAGTAAGCGGTAGGTACACAAGGCTGATCGGTATTTCAGTGAGGTACGGTGGGTATAAGCCGCCGGCCCTCATAAAAAATTGACAGTACGTATTGCACCAAGCTTACTGACTAATATTTCGAATGCTAAGCACACGCTCAATACTTTCCGCAACGGGAGCAGCATGCCAATAATTCGATAACGCTATCACCACATAACCGCTGTTGGTGTATATATTGACGTTTCCACTGACACCCGGAAAACCGCCACTATGCCCGACAACAGGTCCCATTTTGCTGTTACTAAGTTCAAAACCATAACCGTAGCCACCGTGTTTTTGTGTTTCTTCAGGCGAATGGTTTTGCCATAGCGTTTTCAAGGTCGCTGGCTTGATCAGCCTGCCATCTTGCAAAGCCTGGGTGAAGTGCAGTAAATCACGCACGGTCGAATAACCACATCCAAAAGAGAAGCCACGCATCACGCCTTCAAAAGTGCTTTCTCTTATGCCTCCGGGCATCTTCATATAGCCCATTGCGAGGTTTTCCACTGGCTCGTCAAGCGCATAACTATCCGTGCCATTCATGCCAGCCACTTGGTAGATGTGTTGCCGCACGTAGTCATAATAATTTTGACCCGATAGTTTTTGCACAATCACTCCCAGCAATACATAGCCAGTATTGGCGTAATAATATCTTGTACCCGGTTCAAACTCAGGCTTTATGCCTTGCAACATAGGTTTTAAGTCATCGAGTTCTCGATACAGTGCACGCGAACTTTGATGCGCTCTTTCCATTGTCATAAACTCAGTTAATCCATCACTATGAGCCAGCAATTGGCCAATGGTGATGCGCTCGGTCACCTTGGCTGGCAACCAGCTTGAATCGATATACTTGTTGATCTTGTCGTCGAATGTGAGTTTGCCAGCTTCTGCCAGTTGAGCAATAGCGACTGCGGTAAACATTTTGCCGATAGAGGCGATATTAAATTTAGTATCTATCTTGTTCGGCACATGGTAGCGTTTGCTAGCTTCACCGCACACCCCTTCGGCAACCACATTACTACCTTGAGCAATCAACATCGCGCCAGAAAACTCATCACGCCGGCATTCTTCCTGAAAAACCAATTGCGCCTTAATTGCAAGCGCATCCTCTTCAACACTGAGTGATGCTCCCGCTTGGGCAGAAGGCGCATTCAATACGACGCCACAGGCCAGCAGAGAAATAATGGCAGATTTAAGAAAAAAATGACGTTGTGGTATTTGACTCATTTTTGTCCTTTAAGGATATGCAAAAATAAACAGGTACTTCTGCAAGAAAGCAGTAAAAACTATTCCACACCTAAATCTGATTTGACGGTTTTTTGAATATCTCTGATTGCTTTTTCGTTCTGCATTTTATTTAAAACGCTGGTCAGATCAGGAATTAAATCTGCATGTTTCTTATTTAAATAATGGTACACAGGAAAAACGACCAGAGCGGGAGAAAGCAGAGCAATTCCGGGAAGAGCGAGTTCCTTTATCATTGCCAACCCCGACAGACGATTGGTAACCACGACGTCAGAACGTCCCAACATCATTTTAAGTAAAGCATTGCGAAGTGATGTCGCCACTTCGATTTTCATACCTTTGGTGTTTTCTTCGATAATTTTGATACTCTTTACAAATCCTATCGTATATGGACGCAGACTTTCCCATCCATTGACAGGAAAATTCAGACTGCGAGAAAACACGACAATTTCATAATTCATCAGAGGAACCGGTACCATGACCAGATTTCGATACTGTGCTTCGATTCCTGCTTTACGATACAACTCACCATCCGTCAATCCAGAATCCGCACTTAACAATGAACGTTCACCTGGTAGTTCATTAATATCCACATGAATATTCAGTCGCCGGTATGCTTCGATAATGATTTTTTGAGCAATAATGGTGGCAGGATCACTCCCCATTAAAGTAGAAATATGCAGCATAGACGCTTGTTGCGCATGCGATGGCAACGCCATTAAAAACGGCAACCCTGTCAACTTTAAAAGTATCCGACGTCGCATGAATAGGTGTATTTCATGTCAATGATTCACCATTGTACCTGTTTCAAGCCGGGAAAAATGAGTGCTTTAAGGCAACATAGTTTTTGCGATATCAGCAGGTAAATATCGTTGATAAATCGATTCTAAGCTCCCATCTTTGCGCATCTCATCCATTGCATGACTTAATCGATCGACGGTTTCTGGTGGGATTCGCTGACGTGAAAGTACGATACCGTGAAGCAGAGGAGGATCATTAGACACATTCAAGAAATCGAGATCATCTTTTAAACGATTGCGAGAAATTAACGGCCCCCATGCCACCGGCATTGAAAACATCGCATCAGCACGCCCTATACTCAGCATACGGGCAACCATTTCTGCATCCGCGTACTCGTCAACTCGTCCTTGCTTTTTTAATTCTTCGATGGCGGAATCGATTTTCTCACCGTGTTTGAAAGATCGGACGATAGCCAATCGATATTTAGGATGATTAATGAAGCTTTGAAGTGAATTGACACCTTCATCTGGATGATGACGAACAAGCAAATAATTATTCGACTTAAAATAAATGATGAACCGTCCGAATTGTTCACGTTCTCGCGTTTTGATACCGGATACCGTCATATCCAGCGTGCCATCTTTCAAATGAGACCAGATTCTGACACGCGATTCGAGAACAGGGGTAAAGGTGCAATGAGTTCTGCGTGCCAGCTCATCGATGATATCTTTATCAATGCCAACATATTCTGACATCTCATTCCGATAGTACAAAGAGCCGAGTTCGTAAAATGCCACGACATATGGCCCACATTTCGACTCTGCTGCATATGCATCTGGTTGCGAACAGATCTGCAGAAATGCACAAACAATGAGGACGCGAATCATTGCAAATTGGTACATAACTGACTATCTTCGTATGATTTTTCAAGAAAAAATTTAATGGCGTAATGCATATATAAACTTATTGAAAATCAAGATCATTTCTTATGCCATTCAGTTATCTAAAATTTAAACTTTATGCGGCATCCAGATCTGCAAATAACTTATTTTCGGTACGCCTAAAAATTCAAGACCAGTGAATTAAAAATGCAAATTAGAGTTTAATTTATAAAACTAATTATTAACGATTAAATTTCTGCATTTCTAAAATTTTAATTTCGTCTAATTCACGGAATGAGCCAGAAGAATAATTTAAACATCTCTAAAAAAATTAAAGTTGGTCACAACTCAGCGATTTAATGAATTGGTTAAGCTGATGATGATTAACAGGCCAAAGTATATGCTCCGCACCAATCATCGCACGGTATTCGCCTTCGCTACAGAATCAAGCACTCATATATACCTTAATTCTTTTGGGTCTTTTGGAGAAAATCATACACACCACATAAATTTTCACAATCGTTTTCAAATAAAATTTTTATTCAAAAAAAATTATTTGTATCTTAGAAAAAGATAAAATTTTTTTTACTTTTCTCTAACTATGACGTGTGATTTTGAATTTCTCCTCAAAATTTACGAAAACTATGTCAAATTTTATATCATTTTCATAACTAAAAAATAAATTGTAACTTATTGATTTTTAATATAAATATTCAATTTTAAATAAAATATCCAGCACCAAAAAATGAGGAGTTTCTCTGTGGACTTTTTGTGCTAAAGTCGCCGAAAAAAATTGTACTCGGAGATTTAACATGCAAAACCAGATGCCTGCGAACTTACTTCATTTTTCTGACGTAGCGCATGAAGAGATGCAGTTCGTTCACGTGATGGAAACCTTTATCACAATCATGCAAAAGTATGATTTCTCTATTTGTTTTACCGGAAAAGATAGTCAACGTCTACAGTCTACCAATGCAATAGCAAAAGAGATTATTCATAGACTTCATGGAACAGATCGAGCCTCACGTCGCATAGAAAATTTGTTAAATTATTACGTTGCGTTGCCCTTTGAGGTTATCAAGTGGAAAGACATTGGTCGCTTTCCAGAGGTGGGCAACGCAATGAATGACATACTTTCCAAAACAGTCGATGAAGTGATTGAGGCTGCGAATTCCGGAAAAATTTCCCGTGATCGCGCTTTGGGGGTGATCAATGGCATTACGTCAGTCCTTCATCAAACTGGTGCCATCAGCTTGCAGTTGACCAAAGAAATCAACGATGAAATGAAAAGGAAAGTGAAGAAGAATTTTTTATTTAAGACGAATTAACCCGGTTTTAAATTTAACAGCGGCTTAATATAAAAGTTGCCAGCCGAGTTTGCTAGTGTCGCTTGATCACGACGCTTGATCGTATATCAGATCAGTGTTGTGAGATGTAGTCAAACTGATCCATAGCACCTCTACCTGTGATCGTTTCAGCCTATGAGTAGCCCGTAAAACTGTCAACTTTCCTGCTAGCTTAATTAGTTTTTTTCAGAGACAAGCGATTGCTGATTGGACTATCAACATCAAGAATTTTAAGTTGCGTCGCAATAAGTACCAATTCAGCCAAGCTACTTACCTGCATTTTTTCCATAACACTACTTCGATGTGCTTTGACGGTGCGTTCAGAATTGCCCAATTCATAGGCGATTTCTTTATTTAATTTCCCCCGTACTACCAAGTGAAGCACCTCCAACTCTCTCTCAGAAAGGGATGCGTAACGAAAACGTATGTCTTCTGACAAAGCACGTAATTTTCGTGCAGTTGCATCACGTTCCAATGCATTATTTATAGCGAATAGAAGATCCTCCTTCTGAACGGGTTTAATAAGAAAGTTATCGGCTCCAGCTTTAATTGCCCGTACACTCATGGAAATATTTCCGTAAGCAGTCAAGAAAATAATTGGAATATGGCTATTGCGACTGTTCAAATTTTCTTGAACTTCTAACCCACTCAGTCCAGGCATATTTACATCAAGCAGAATGCAACTAGGCTCGTCTTTAAACTCGGTTTGATAAAAGTGGGTTGCAGACCCGAAAGTACGTACACGAAAATCACAAGCGGTTAAGAGTAGGTTCATGCCCGAACGGATTGACGAGTCATCATCGATAACATACACAATTGGAGGCATAGCATTGTTCATATCGTCTCGCCAGTCAACAAAGGTAATTTAAAGCGCACAATGCCCCCGCCGATTCGATTTTCCGCCCAAATATGTCCACCATGAGCCTGTACTATCGATGCGGTAATCCATAAGCCCAAACCTACACCCTCAGGTTTTGTCGTAAAAAAAGAGTCAAATATTCGTTCAACGCCTTCGTCAAACCCCGTTCCCGTGTCTGTCACCGAAACCCTCATACTGCCATTACCATGCAACATCGTTTCCACGGTGATACGTCGCTCTTTACCACTTTTTCGATCAATGGCATCCATACTATTGAGCAGAAGATTCACCATCACCTGCTGCATTTGTGCGATATTAATAGAAGCTAACATCGTTTCTGGAGCTAGCTCCTGCTTAATATGGATACGTCTTATTTTGGCTTCGATAGATAAAAAACTTAACACTTTTCTGATTAATAAATTGATGTCCACGGAATCTAATTTGTTATCGGACTTCGTCAGTAAGCCTTGCATGTTCTTCATTACATCGTTAGCACGTAAATTGTCCCGTCGAATATTCGCTAAGGTATCCCGAACCAAATCCAAAGGGGGCGCATCTCTCTTGAGAAAAATCTGAGCCGCTTCGACATTACTCAAGATCGCTGCCAGCGGTTGTGCCAGTTCATGTCCAATCGCTTCTTTGTAAATGGAAGTCGTCATTTCCCGGTTCATGAGTGTAATTTGGCCCAGCAAGCGACGCGATACCTTGACTGCTTTCCCATGCCATCTTCTTTCAAGAATTAAGAGACCTATGACAACCATCAATAAAATAATCAATGCAACGACAGCTATTATCTGTTGATGATAACTTTGCCAAAGGCTTGGTGAATAGAAACGCTGCTCGCTACCGCTGGGAAAATTTTCAGGGTTAACTCTCCATCGTTCAACCTGTGCATGATCCAATATTGGCGCATATCCTACACTGATTAATTCTTGCTTATTTTGACTGTTACCGTTGAATATGTCCTGTGTAAGTTCCGCCGCATCCGTTGCCAGCTCATAATAATTAAAGGTCAATGCCGCCAAAGCACCCTTTCCAATTTCTCTTGGATCATCGACTAAAATAGGGCACGTTGCAATGTCCTTGATCTCATCAAACAGATCTCGTCCATATATTTTTCCGGTCGCTAAATCTTCCGTCAGCATTTCCATATAAATGACGGAATTAGAACCTAAATTGCTTACTTTTTCTTTGACTTCCTCTTTTGTATGTCCTCGTAAATCCAATACAGTCAGTCCATCAGACATCCTGGCAAGTGTTGACGAAGAAAAAGTCTTATTCATCTCACTTACCGGCATATCCCCTAACAACACAATTTGCGTTGTTGTAGGCAATAAGGTTTTGGCGGCGTTGACGACATTAGAGAAATTGGCACGAATGACGGTACCATTAATACTCGCCGGAACCGACATATGGGTAACTTCAATATCACTCGCCAACGTGAACACAATTGGAATAGTCGGCCAAAGACGTTTGTTGTATGCAAGTAAAAATTTGAGCGAGTTATGTCCGACGACAATAATGGCATCAACTTTGCGATTTCTATATTTTTCTTTCAGCCAAAAGGCGAGCGAATCCCGATACTTTTCATCTTGAAAATTCGATAAGTCTAAATTTTCATGCAATAAGACCAGTTGGCTTTTTTTACCTAAGCGCGTTTCTAAAGCCTCTTCAAGAGTAGTATAAAAATTCTCTAAATAGGGTGTTGTTCTCGCCCCCGGACTTAACACTAAAACGGTTTTGATATCGTCTGGTGTCTTGGCGTAACTATTGATGCTGATCGACATAAAAAAAACGACGACCAACCATGGATAAATTCGTATAACACTAAAAATTGACAACACGAATATCCTTTATTCGAAAAAAGTCCTCAAGAGGGATTGCGAGAATAGATTCAATTCATTAGTTCAATATAGAACACGACTATTCTAGTATAAATATCGAAAACCAAGAAAAAGACTGATTTAAATCAAATAAAGAAAGAACGCTTGTTGCATAGAGGTTTTACTTAGTACCACTTAACCCTTTTGGCATAGGAAAA
>NZ_JBMPOQ010000010.1:128356-133399 GCF_049340505.1 Undibacterium sp. Dicai25W
GACCTGAGACGGTCCGTGAGATAGCTATTGAGATGGCTATTGAATTGCTTCTTTGGTTAATTGCGAATTAGTATCTTACGTTCAATATTAGCCAAAACGAAAGACGAGAAAACGAATAAATTTCTTACACCAAAGTTACTTTATACATTTGCACATTCTATTCATTCCAATTGACCAAAATAATCATCAATAAAAATAGATAAAATTTCCACATGGAAATTTTATGCGAAAACGATATTCGTTGACAACGCCCTTTCGAAACAAAAAGCAGCAATACCAGTCAGAATTTGTAAAACATCGAAAATTTCGATCTTAAGTGAGTGAAAAGTGTTTTAACGACATCTCATCAAATGCAAATTTCCATTGGATTTTGATTTAATCGAATGGCGCTTTTTGACAAAATGTTTTGTTGTGATATTGCAGTAACTTTATTACTTATAAGCTTCTCATTAATCAAACCATCGAACCGTCGTCAGTCACGAATTCCACATTGGACAATCTAATTCTTCACGAAGAACTTTCAGAAATTCAAACAGGTCATTTTGCCGCATAAATTTCGGAGAAAAACCATAAAGTGCCATATGGTCAGGGTCAAAAACCGCGGCAACACCAGATGCAATCAGTTGCTCTAACATTAAATGCGCTTTCGGATGTATCAATGCGAGCTTCGATTCTCCTTCAGGCGAAGACGTAATGTCAACGATCAAAAAGTCGAACTCGGGAAACAAAGAACTAACTTTTTCAGTAATAGAAGCCCGGGACTCGGCATTTCCTTCAGTGGGATAATAGATTGCTAAAAATTCGTGAGGTGCATTTGTATAACTAACCATCTTTAGCATGGCGTATGCACGTTCAATTTTTTTGCTGAAATCGGAATTCGCGATAACCATTTTGGCACCTCTCTCGTCATAAATTGGGAATAAAAAATTTCAGAAACTCTGAGCTATCAAAACACCGTAGATTATTTGAAATCAAATGAGCGTCTGAAGATTTCAAGCAGTCCAATCAGCTCCGTGCGATTGACGGGCCGATCAAGATAAGAAATTCCTATTTTTAAAAGATTTTCAGGTAGTCTTTTGAATTGACCTCCTTCGATCATGACAACGATAGGAACGAGTTGATTAAGCCTTTGTAATTTTTCAAAAAAACCATCGGCCTCTGAAATCATTTCGGAGAAACCGATCAGAATGCAAGACCTTGCGTAATTTGCTGACAATTCGAAACTTTTTAAACTTTCAAATGGCTTTACTTCAAAAGCATATGACTTTAATACAATGGTTATTGCGTCAATTTCTAGTTGATTCTTTGAGATGATGTTGACTGTGAACATAAAAATAGCCTAAGTGAAATTTGATCACGACTCATTATCCTGACCTCAAAATTGTTACTACATTTCAACTAGTATAGGGATGTAAAATTTGGTGGATATTGCCCATTGGTGCAAATCAGAATAGAAAAGCAAAGTAATTTGTTAAAAAAAGAAAAATCACTGATACAAGGATATCTTTTTATGAACGGCATGCGAAAGAACCGCAGAACTCGTTCGTTGGTTTTTTTGTCCCATTCGGACCTATCTCCTCAAAATTTGGATGTGATAAGCATAGTCAATTGCCCCAAAGTGCAATATTTTTTTCCTTCGAGAATAACTATCCTCTACAGAATTGAGGTGCAGTTCTTTTAAAGAGGTAATGAGGGGAAAATGGATAATAGAAAATCTAAGTTAAAAAGCGCATCAACTGGACTATTTTCAACTTTTGTAATCGCTTCGTCCCTATTAAGCGGTTGTGGAGGTGGTTCTGGGAGTTCAGGAATAGGCACGAATACGAATGCGAGTTCACCGAACGATACTAATCAGGTTTCACCACCATCTACAGTACAACCACCAACTACACATCACCCAGAGTTACCTGCAATATCGGTCACAAAAATTGAGGTTGCGCAAACACATGTCCTTCCTCCCAATGGACTGTCATGGCCGACAACCACAGGAAGTGCACCATTGATTTTAGCGGGTCAAAGGGATGCCTTAGCGCTTATCCAATTTACGCAAGCTGACGTTAAAAATCCGGTATTAGAAATCTGGAATAATCAAACACTGATTCAAAGTATTTCGCTCAATTCGCCAGACAAGCTTCCAGCAACCGAGGGAGGAGAAGCTGCGTATGGGAATAATATTTGGTCCGCAAAAATCCCAGCCGCGTTAGTTACACCAGGTATGCTAGTCAATTTTTCCAGTGATAACTACGGTCGCACAACACAAACCGCCGTCACTGTTGGTGCTAATATCGATCTGACGATGCAGATTTTGCCGTTTGTCCTTTTTGGGGCAACGAACGCAAATACAGGCCTCGATCTAAACACTGAACGAATAATGCGTATGACTGATCAGATGAAGCAGCAAATCACCGCTGGCTGGCCAGGAAACGCTACCGTCGTTAACCATCCCGCCGGTCAATTTGTCTCCCCTTATTTTGTCATGCCACCGCAAAATGGCGCTCCGGCATATCTGGCCTCATCAATGAGTGATATTAACGATGGTGGTTTGTTTGTTGATGCAATCAATGATCTTACTTATCAGGTACATCAGGCGAGCGGTGATATGAGTATTAACCGGGTTACATTTTCATCTGTTATTGCGGTAGACAACACTAAACCAGGGACGAACAAATTGGCCTGGATAGGGAACGGTGTCAGCATACCAAGCGCTGGTGTGGCGACCGGCGGAAACTCTTATGGGTTTTTATTACATGAAACAGGTCACGCGATGAGCCTTAACCACTCTCGTTCAGAATATAACGATCCAACAGGAAAACACTACCCATATATTCAAGGGTCACTGGCAGGATCCGCGTGGGGCTATAACAGCGCGACAAACGAGTTTCGCCACCCTCTGGTGCCTAAAACATCTCCCATTTTTCAATCGTGTACGAAACAAAGCAATTACCAGTTGGACGCCAATGGCAGATGCTACCGCTTAGATCCTATGGATCACGCGGACGACGGTAGTGACCCGAAATATAATGGCTTCTCTCTTTTTTCTGATTACAACATTGCCCGAATCCAACGCTGGATCACTGGACAGATCAAGTTGGACGGAACCTCTCCGACAAATTTTTCAAAATGGGATAATGTTAGTTCAAGCTGGAAGCCATATACGCCAGTAACCACCAATTCTGGCGTCGATCAGATCAAAGGCAATGTCCCTGTTTTAAGAAATATTCCTGTCGCAAAAATCGTTTTAACATTGAGTAATGCAGGAACCCCCAACGTTTCACGCTTTTATCCACCAATTCTTGCCACAGATAGTTCAATCGAAACAATTGACCCCACCGATGTGACGCAGTTAGCGAAAATTTATCCCTATACACTCAATGGAAATAACGCTGAATACATGTGGTACTGCCATCAGTCAGGCTGTGACTATACGTTGCGAGTAACGTTCTCGGATGGTTCTCAGGCGTATCGATTATTAAAAGGAGGTTTTCGAAAATACTCGAATCCAGCCACGTTCGACGCTGGAGTAACGGATCCCACAAATTCGAAGAGTTTTCATTTATGGGCGATCAATGTACCAAATCCGTCAAATGCGAAAGTAGCAAAATTAGAGCTGCTTGATACATCAATGATTTGGAATATGACTCCTACTCAAATCAAGGCGGCAAATGTATTGATGTCACAATCGTTTTAGCGCCGAACAATCGAAAAGAACTGGAAGGTAAGTTGCAATCTGCTGTTAATAAATCAGAGCAGGTTGCAACTCTTACCATTTCAATTCGCTTGATTTATATTTATCCAATTTAATTGATTTCGCTTTACTACGCTCCTGAGCATTCCATCGTGTTTCATCAATAAAAATACGCATTTCTAAATAAAAAAATCAACATGCGCTTTTATTTTTAATCACTTCGGAAAAAAAATCATAAGCCCCCCCGTATTAAAGTCTATGTGATTAGCGATTCGTCAATATTCGGCGACCACATAAATAATTATTTCTCTTTCTAAACCACTTCGATGAAAATAAATTGGCTCAGAAAACTCAGCATTAGTCTTGTCACGTTTTCTGTCGGCGTCATATGTACACACGTCAGCTGCAGTCATGCTGCAACTGAAAATGCTTCCTCGCCTGTTCCCATATTTTTTAATACAGATATCAACACTGAGCTCACCATACCGTCCGTGGTGCCAGAAACACAGGCGATGATCAATTTTATGGAAGATCAACTACACATTAAATTCACTTTACAGCGTCAACCTTGGAAGCGGGCGTTGAAAAGTGCGTATGCTGGAGAAGGTCTGATCATGGGAATTTCAAAAACGAAAGAGCGATTAGACAATCTCAATTTTTCTGAACCTTTTTCTGAAGATAATGCCTGGTTAATTACTCGTTGCGACAAACGCTTCCAATTTAACAATTTGTCAGATCTCCAAGGAAAGACAATAGGAATGGTTAGAGGAACCAGTGCAGGTACAAACTTCGATTTGCAGGAAAATAGGCTTTTTATACTTGAAAATGACCCAGATTCGACAACAGCACGCCTTATTAAGCTTTCAAAAATGCGCATGGATGCAATAGTATTTTTAAAGAATAGTGCGACACCGATGGACAAAATGGACAAAGAATTGAACGAAAATTTCTCGCAAAATAATTTGATAAAAAAAACTGACAGATCATTTTTTTGCATTTTACCTAAGCCTGTTGATACAGTATGCATACCTATTGCCATGAGCAAAAACCTTGACCAAAGCTTACTAAATCAAATCAATCAAGCCATTTTTTTAGCAAGAAAAAAAGGTATCCTGAAAAAAAATTAAGCACTGCTCATGAGTAAGGAAAATGGTCTGGTAAAAAATTACTGTGCACCATAAAAAATACTAAACCGATAGCAAATTTAATTTTTTATGATGACCTACTTCTCACTAGTTTAATTGCGGATCAAGCAAGAAAATTGGCACATGTCGTGAGCGTATTTATTATCGATGGCGGCCCGGCACTGGCCTCGGTTCCAACGCATGCGAATCATAAAGAGCACGAAAACCGTATAT
>NZ_JBMPOQ010000011.1:0-124501 GCF_049340505.1 Undibacterium sp. Dicai25W
GCGGTTTAAATGGGAACGGGGTTTCGACTGGAAACTCTATCGGTGTGCAATGGAGCGTCCCAATTTTCTCCGGTTTTGCGGTCAATAGCAGGGTTTTTAAAAAGCAGCAGATAAACAGATCTGGTTTGTAAATTGGAAATGTGTTGTTGAAACGGAATTTTGTTGTATCTATAGTGGAACAGGGGACGGTATTCAGAGGCAATAATTTTTTGTTATGGCAATACATATTTATCCACGGCACTATAATGGAGTGAGTGGTTTTATCCTTAAATAAAAATATCGAAAATATCGAAATTGTTCAAGAAAGTGATAAAGAAAATTGTGGATAGCAATCTTCTCAGGTCACAGTGACAGATACATTTTTGAGTGCCAAAATTTTTAAGTGATTTGAGAAAACGAGATGAGATAGCTTGAGAAAATAATAGCTTTGGCTATGCAATTTAGTATTACGTTTTGCCACAGTTTTTAATCAACATCCATTGCAAGAAAATTTCGCTCACCAGAAATGTTGGATTAAATAATGCATTTTTTGAGTTTTACTCATGGCTTGAAATTTCGGCTCATCGCCGTTGGCTTGCTATTCATTTTTTTTGGGAGTGTTATCCGCTACAACATCGCTGCGCATATGATTCGTAACAATATGTTGGAAGTGGTTTCTGCTCAACAAAGTTCGTTAGCAACTTATGTGGCGTTGGATATCAACGAAAAAGTTCTTCAGCGTCAGCAATTGTTGGAGAAAACAGCGAATGAATTTCCTTTGCCATTGTTGACTCAGACGGCTAAATTGGAAGCATGGCTGCAACAACGACAAGAATATTCTCCGCTGTTTTCACAAGGGATGGTGGTGGTCCCTAAAGATGGGAAAGGCGTTATCGTTGATTATCCGCATATTAATGGCAGACATCAACTCGACTTCAATGAAAGAGACTGGTTTATCGCAGCGCGCGATGGTGCTGATTTTTACATAGGTAAACCTGGAATCAGCCGAGCAACGCATCAGGGAGTGGTTAATATGAGCGTGCCGATCAAAGACGACGGTGGTCATATTCTCGCTGTTTTGATGGGGAGTACTGAGCTAAGTATGCCGAGCTTTCTTGACTTGTTGGAAAAAATTCATCTCGGAAAAACCGGTGATTTCATTTTGTTTTCTCCGCGAGATCAGCTCTTTATATCCGCTTCAAGACCCGCCTTACGTTTGCAGCGTGCGCCGGAAATTGGCCGTGATTCTTTTCATGACAAGGTTATGCTGGGTTGGCGCGGGTCCGGTGTTAATACTGATTCTGCTGGCGTAGAAATGTTAGTCGTAGCAACCGATATCCCAGCCGCGCAGTGGATACTCTTGGCAGAGATACCAACCGATGAAGCCCTGAGCCCGGTTAGTTTGATCTGGGGTACGTTTGTTCGAAATAGCGTAGTTTCGGCATCGATTCTGATTTTAATTTTGGTCATGTTTCTGGAGTATGCATTCAGACCTTTGCGATCTTCAGCTAAGCTTATGCGCGAAATGGCACAAGGCGATAAAACGTTGAGTCGAATCGTCGTAAAGAGAAAAGATGAAGTTGGCTTGATGCTGGAGAGTTTCAACTTATTAGTTGATAAGCTTATCGCAACTGAAGTGCAAATGAATTATCTTGCCCATCATGACGCTTTGACAGGCCTGCCGAATCGTCGTTCCTTTATGATTAGCATGCGCCAAAGCATGGCTTTAGCAGGACGTCAGGCAAATAAATTAGCTTTGTTTTTTGTTGATTTGGATGGCTTTAAACTAGTGAACGACAGGTACGGTCACGCAGTCGGTGATCAATTGCTCAAACAGGTCGCTGATCGTCTCAGGGATGGCGTCCGGCAATCAGATCTGGTTGGTCGGCTAGGGGGAGATGAATTTGTTGTGCTCGTAACTGAGTGCAATGATAGATCCACTGCTGCATTAATCGCCAGCAAATTGGTCGCTAATTTATCAGAAGTATTTTATATCGGTGATTTGGTGTTAACTGTTGGAGCGAGCATTGGTATCGCCATGTTTCCGGATCACTCTCAAGAATTAGAAACTCTCATGACCTTGGCAGACAAGGCAATGTACAGAGCCAAAAAAGACGGAAGAAATTGTTATAAGTTTGCGCTTGAAATTGCAGAAAGCACACATGTTCCCTAAAACGCTGAGTGAAACAAACTCAGTTAGCCTCATTGTCAGTTGAGTTGAACTTTTTGTAATATTGCGACATAAACGCTATGTGTATGTCTATTAAATGTCGTTCCCTGCTATGTACTTTAAGTTTTTGCCTATCTGGGAAAGAGAGGGATCTCTTTTTGGCTTAATGTTATCGCATGTTTTTTTTTGTTACAGATGTTGACATGGTGAAGGGTATTGCTAAGATGAAGGAGTATTGCATTTGGTAAATATATTCGCATATTTTTTAAGCAGTGAAGTCACCTTTGCTAAAATAGTTCGCTACCCATATTTTTTGTTTTAATTGTTTTTTTATAAAAACGGCTAATTTGCAAATAAAAATATTTTTAATATGAATGACCTGTTGTAAGAGTTTGTTTGTAATTTAAAACTCCTTGAGTTAGGGTGTTGAAATGCGGCACTTTATTAAGCCAATCTAAGAGAAAACAACAAAACCAAAGATAGGTCACTCAAAAAGAGACTAAATTGATTGGAATTTGTTAATAAAGTTTAAACCAGCTTGAAAAGCGTCCAGCGATGTGGACAAAATGCGTCACGCCTGAAGAGGCGTGTACGCGCGTCCGGTATTCTTCTTCCTTTTTATATTCTGTCTTTAGTGGAAAATGTAAATGCAAACTGATTTTTTTAAGCCCCTCAAACGCGGTTCTCTAGTGCAACGTGGCTTTACTCTTATTGAAGTAATGATCGTTGTGGCGATCATAGGAATCTTATCAGCGATTGCTTTGCCGGCCTACAACGACTATGTGCTGCGAGGGCAGATTACTGAGGCGACAACTACTTTGGCGTCTATCAGAGCTAGTATGGAGCAGTTCTACCAAGATAACCGAACCTATGACGATACAGGAACAACCCTTGTCTCGCCTTGCAATACGAAGTCGTTAGCGGCGATTCCTATGAAATATTTTACGCTGACATGCACAGGTGTTACCCAAAATACATACACTATTACCGCGACAGGTAATAGTAAGGGGCAACCGGATAGCAAATTTACCTACAGTATTACTAGCGCAAATGTACAAAGCTCCACCGTTGGCGTGCGATGGGGTAGTGCCACTGGTGCTACCTGCTGGATAACGAAAAAAGGTTCTACATGTTAAGGTTGTCTGCAAATCGTGGATTTAGCCTTATTGAGCTCATTACTACTTTAACGATACTATCGATTTTGATTTACCTTGCGCAAACAGGGTTTTCTGGATGGATCGCTAATAATAAAGCACGTAGTGTTGCGGAAGCCCTACAAAACGGCGTACGTGTTGCTCAAGCTGAGGCTGTTAAGAGAAACCGGCAGGTCGCATTCGTGTTGACTAACACAGAGCCTGCTGCGGGTGTTAAAGCAGCCAGTCCAGCATCTTACTGGTATATACAGGCACTACCAATTGTTTCCACAGAAACTGTTGATACACCATATGTCCAAGGTGGATCTTTCGGTGACGTTGCACGTGGAGTTGCAATCACGGGTACTTCAGTCATTTGCTTTAACTCAATGGGACGATTGGTTGCAAACTCGACAACTAATGCCACTTTTGGCGCAAATTGTACTGCTGCATCGTCTAACTTTACCGTTACAGCGCCAAATGCAGACCGAAAATATCAAGTTCTAGTTTCTATGGGAGGTCAAGTCCGAATGTGTGATCAGAACAAAACCCTCTCGAAAACAACTCCCGATGGTTGCTAAAATGAACTTTAAATTACAACAACCTCGCAATCAGTCTGGTGTTTTATTAATCGAAGTGCTGGTGTCTCTTTTGATATTTTCGGTTGGGATTCTTGGTTTGATTGCTATGCAAGCGAAAGCTACCAACTCTTCGTATTACTCAGAAGACAGAGGGCGGGCGTCGATCTTAGCTAGTGAGATTGTTGCAAGCATGTGGAATCAAAAAACCTTGTCTTTACCGCAAGCCACGATAGATGCGTGGAATGCGAGGGTGAAAAATAGCACTGTTTCAGGATTGCCATCAGCTAATGGAACGGTCGCCCCTGATGCCAATGGCGTGGTAACAGTAACAATTACCTGGCAAGAGCCTTCGTTACCGACGCAAAGCCAGTACATAACTCAAATCGCCATGCCATGAATATTAAATTGGATTATCGTAAGTCGGAATGTGGATTATCTTTGATCGAGCTGATGGTCACCATTGTTGTAGTATTGTTAATGTCACTTGCAATTTCTGGTGTGCTATCTACCAGCGAAGGAAAAAAGCGAACACTGACATCAGTAAATGATATCAATCAGGCCGGCAATTATGCGATGTATCAGCTGGAAAAAACGATACGTGCAGCAGGTTCAGGATTATCTGCGAATTTTTCGCCAACCTATGGTTGTAAATTGTTTTCTTCTTCGAACGGTAACCAGATACTGCCATTTACTGGCGCCAGTATGGCCGCTCCGTTCACCACATTGAACACAAATTTAAAAGGAATTTACACGCTTGCTCCTTTGATCATTGCTAAGGACTTGACCACGCCGAATTTCAGCGGCAATACTTCGGATGTGCTGATAACGATGTCCGGTTCAGCTGGTTTTGGAGAGGTTCCTACGCCATTTTCTAACGTTGCCAAGGCAAATCAGCTCAATTTGATTAATTCTCTTGCTTTCTATAAAAATGATTTGACGTTGATTGTTGAACCAAATCAACCTTGTATGATTCAACAAGTTGCCAGTGGATATGCGAACGGTCCGGGTATTGCTACTGTCGATTTAGGTGGTACCTATTCTGCTAATCCGATAGGCACGGCCAATTTGACCACTTATACGAATGCTGCCTTCGCGATAAATATCGGTAATTCGCCAGCGAACATGCCAAGTTTTCAATTGATTGGCGTTGGTGATAATAATGTTTTGTTTCAATATGACTTGCTTCAAGGCGGTACATTTAACACTGCAATACCGATTGCCGATGGTATTTTTGAAATGCATGCACTGTATTTTGTGGATACTAACGGCGACGGAATACCAGATACATTCATAAAACCAGATGCGGCGAATTATGATTACATTACGCTTCAAAATGGTAGCGCCGCGTCCATAGCTATTTTAAAGAACATTAAGGCAATACGTCTTGGATTGATTACCAGAACTGCTTTAAGTGAAAAAGTAACAGTACCAACGGTAACCCCAGGACCCTTAACTTTATTTTCTGATCTTGGCGCCACGTTAACTTACACCCGAAAGCTTTTGCCGGCAGAGCAAAATTTTCGATATCGTACGATCGAATTGACAATTCCGTTGCGCAACTCTTTATTGTTGAATTAGATTATGGCCTCAGTTCATACTTCTCCCATCCAGCGAAGAACTTTCGGCGTAGGTTTTAGACCGAAACGTCAACGTGGGATAATTTTATTTGTCACATTAGTTGCTCTGGTCATATTGTTGATTTCAGCAGTCGCTATGGTGCGTTCGTTTGATACTTCGTTGCTTCTTTCAGGTAATTTAGCATTTAAACGTGATTTGATTAATCAAGGTGAGCGCGGCGTTGCTGCGGCAATAACGAATTTGAAAGCACAAGCATATGACAGCTTGTACGTTGATCTGCCAGCGATTAATTATTCCGCGACGTTGCTGAGCTCTGATCCGACCGGGGTGCCATCCATGCTCACGAATGACGCTTTATGGAAGACGGCTGGAATGGCATTCGCGGACGTCCAAGATACCACTTCTTCGGTTTCTATTCGTTTTGTGATAGATAGAATGTGCATCCAGAATGGCTTTCCGACTCCGACAAACTGTATTGACGGAGCGGCAAAAAAGGGCGGCACAGCGAATGTAAGTAAAGGTACTCCGACGATGAGTGTTGTGTACAGGATCAGCGTCCGAATTACAGGTCCTAGAAATACGCAAAGTTATATGCAATCGACAGTCACGATGTGATTTGTCGTCGAAGTTAAGATGAAGAATTAAAGGAAATGAAAATGTTGACGCCCGCCACTTGGAAGCAATTTCAAAGTATTTCTGCCAGCATCATAGTTGCTGGAGCTATCATTTTTTCTATGGATGCGCCAGCTCAAACTGCGCTTGCAGATCAGCCCTTGTTGACCGGTGTTGCGGTTCCTGGCAATTTGCTACTTTCTTTGTCGGTGGAATATCCGACGGCGTTAAGCTGGGCCTATCCACCTAGTGGCACTCTAGGCAGCCCTTACACCTCGGCAGGGACGTTTATCGGCTATTTTGATCCGGCAAAATGTTATATTTATGTCGCAACTCCGGTCGATGATACGACTGGCATGGGGTATTTTCAGCCATACAGTATGGCAGTTAATCATTCTTGCTCTAGCAGTGCTAGTTCTCCATTGTGGAGCGGTAACTGGCTGAATTGGGTGTCGATGCAAACCATTGATACTTTCCGTTGGGCATTGACAGGGGGTTACCGTTCTTACGACAGTCCAAGCATCACTATTTTAGAACGGGCATGGGCATCAGGTCAGGGGGGGAGCGGTGAAGCGGTAAATAAAAGTATCATTAATGCAAGTGATATTGCTGCGGCTACTCCTTTTTCAGGTTGGACAAACGTATCTTCACGCTCGTGGGGGGCGGGCAACCAAATTTTGGTTTCCGGCACTACTAACCCAGACTCAGTGACAGCCGTTAATGCAAATGGTGGTAATCAAACTCCATTACGCTTATCTGGAACGACACCATACACCGGACAAAATTCATATAATAAGAGTGCAGTTTCAACGGCGGTCTATGCGTTGGATTTGCGTGTCAAGGTTTGCGATAAGACAGTTTCATTGGAATCGAATTGCGTACAATATGCGTCCGGATTTAAGCCCGAAGGTTTATTGCAGAAGTACTCTCAAAAGATACGCTTTGGTGTGTTCGGTTATTTGAATGATCCAAGTATTAATCGTGACGGTGGTGTGTTGCGCGCGAATATGAAATTTATCGCTCCCACGGTTCCTCCATTGCCTGGTGCGACTGATAAAACTGGTAAATTGTTTGCGGCACAAGTCGCTCAGACCAATACTAATGCAGAGTGGGATAGTAAGACCGGAGTGATGATTAATAATCCGAATCCTGCTGATGCGACTAACTCAGGTGTATCTAATAGTGGTGTTATCAACTATCTCAATAAGTTCGGACAGTCTGCACAATATTACAAAACATATGACCCTGTGAGTGAGCTTTATTATGCCGGGATTCGCTATTATAAAAATTTAGGTAATTGGTCGACATATACTGATAATGCAAACACAGCAATGATTGACGGGTTTCCGGTTATCACTGCCTGGCAGGATCCTATTCTTTATTCATGTCAAAAGAATTTTATCTTGGGTATTGGTGATAACAATACCCATGCGGATGCCAATTTGCCAGGAAGTAAAATAGGTAATGTGAACTATGAAAAGGCATCAAGACCGACTGATACTACAGTCGACGTGAAGGTGGCGACTGACATGGTAGGTACTTTGGAAGGCATTAGCAATTTGGGATCAACTTTAACCGGCAACTACACCAGCTATTTTATGGCGGGACTTGCTTACGACTCCCACACAAAAGATATGCGACCCAATGATTGGTTAAATACGGATGGAACTACGCCTAAATATTACCCGCAAACCATTTCTACATACTGGGTCGACGTTTGGGAGAATCAAGTTTATGCTAATAATAATAAATATTATCTGGCGACCAAATACGGTGGTTTTTCGGTTCCTAAAGATTTTCAACCATACGCATCAACCAATACAACAAATACTTTGACGATAGGTAGTAAAACCACCGCAATGACAAATGCGATGTGGCATACCAATTCGGACAAGTTCGGAACGAATCCGCGCCCAGATAATTTGTTTAGTGGCGCTCAGGCAGATGTGATGGTAGCGGGACTCAATAGTGCGTTTGCTAGTATTATTAGTAATATTACTGGCTCGGGTACCACTTTCTCTACTACCTCAGGTCGAGTTGGCTCGTCCAACAATCTCAGTTACGCCACGCAATATAATTCTGGTAACTGGACTGGTGACGTCCTTGCAAGTACGATAACCTACGATAGTGCTGGCACGCCAACATTTACTCAGATTTGGAGCGCGCAATCCATATTGGCAACGCAAGCAAACAGAAATATTGTTACCTGCTGTACAAGTAAAGGCGCTGCTTTTCCGTTTCAAAAGGCGAGTTTTAATACTAATAATCCAACTAATTACGCAACTTTTGCAAATGTGAGCGGTGTTGATCCTGCATCGCAGTCTGCCGACAAATATTTGGCTTATTTACGCGGTGTACGTACAGGAGAAATTGGGCAGGTCGATTCGTCACAAGTGGCAGGGGTGTATAGGACACGTGCTGCGGTGTTAGGCGATATTGTGAATGCTAAACTGTTACCAGTTGGCCCCCCTGGTGAACAGTATGCTGAAAGTTATAACGCGGGATATAGTGCATTTAAGGCCTTATACGCAAACCGCAAAACAATCGTTTACGCGGGTTCAAACGACGGCATGATGCATGCCTTTGATGGTACTGCGACAACTGCACCAAAAGATACCGGTGGTCAGGAACTATTTGCTTATGTACCAAGTTTCGTCTACGGTACAGCTAGCACTGCGCCTGTCAGTGGTCTGGCATCATTAGGTAACCCTACTTTCACTCATCATTATTTTGTTGATGGGCCACAGCAGGTATTTGATATAGACCTTACCAATACTTATCAAAGTACAGGGACGAAGCCAAACTGGAAGTCAGTGCTGATAGGTGGTCTCGGTAAAGGTGGAAAAGGTTATTATGCGATTGATGTCACCGATCCAAGTACTTGGACTAGCGAGTCTACTGTGGCGGGCAAAGTTTTATGGGAGTTTACGGACTCACGTATGGGATACTCTTATGGCCCACCCGCTGTTGTTAAAACGGCAAAATATGGCTGGGTTATTGTGTTCACGTCCGGGTATAACAACAGTGACGGCAAAGGTTATTTTTTCTTTGTGAATCCGGCTACCGGAGCATTGCTTGAGGCGGTAGCGACCGGAGTAGGTTCAGTCACCCAACCTGCTGGTCTTGCTTACGTATCTGCCTATGTTGGAAGTTTTCTTGATTACACGGCCGATGCCATTTATGCTGGCGATTTGTTGGGTAACATTTGGCGCATTGATGTAACATCAAATTCAAGTGCAAATTACCCCGCGCCGCTTAAGTTTGCTACGCTGACTGACTCGAACACTCTGGCACAACCGGTTACAACGCGACCACTGATCGAAATTGATCCTAATACAAATAAGCGTTATGTTCTTATCGGTACCGGCGCGCTTTTAGGCACTCAGGATCTTTCAAGCACCCAAAAGCAGACGTTTTATGCTATTCCAGATGGTACTGATACAACTTTCTCTACATCAGCGTCGCTACCTACTGGCATCAGTTTCCCTATTACTAGAAGTAATATGGCGCAAAATACGAATCTGATTTCCGGCATAGGGTCTAATCCAAGTAATCCAATGGGATGGTATTTTGATTTGACGACTAATACACTAGGTGTGGCTGCACGCATTGTCGTTACTCCGAGTAGTTCGGCGGGATTGGTTGCTTTCGCAACTGTTACGCCCAATGGTGACCCTTGTAATCCATCGTCGAGCGGGCTAACGTATGCTGTGGCTATGGGAACTGGTAAAACAGCATTGAAGGACGCGACTGGCGCAACAATAACATCCATATCAACTGGGGCTGTATCAGATCTACAGTTCCTGAATATTGGTAACCATTTACGATTGCTTATCGGCGGAACGACTGGCGTCACCCCTGTGCCAACAGATTTTAGTAATTCGACATCAATAAAACGCGTGAACTGGCGCGAGCTACCTACAGCCGATTAACGCAATAATTGATGGTTTGTAAATACCTTTTGGTCCATTGGGGCAATGCTACGGAGTTAGCATTGCCTCAACGGAAAAACTACTTTCGATTCCTTTGTTTTTGTATTTCTTTGGGGCTACACTGGGTTGTGTTGTATTTTTCAGATGTTAGCGTCCCGTCTCGGGCAAGCTTGCAAACCAAAAGTCAAGCGTCGCCTGTGGTTATGTATATTAATTTTGATCGGCCATTAAGTACATCCACCGACAAGATCCATATTCCGACATCCGAGGCAAAACAACCTGCGGAAGTTGCGAAATTAACCGTAGATCAGAGTATTTCTCTCGCAGCACGACAACGTCCTGAAAAAAAAATGCCTGAGGTCAGTGATCAACGACCGTCTACCTATTTGCCGTCGATCGATATGGATATTGCTGCGATACCTGTGTCTGCCCCAGATTTCGACGCTGTGCCGCAAATTCAACAACTGTTGATACCAATACGATTGAGAATTTACGTTGATTCAAAAGGCACTGTAAAAGATATTCGCGTGTTACAGGTTGGTAGCGCGAATTCTGAGGTCCTGGATCAATTGCAAGCGGCATTTTATAAAACTAAATTTATTCCGGGTCGTCGCAAGGGCGTGGATATGCCTTCGTATATGGATTTGGAAATTAATTTCTCCGAGTTAGATTTAGTCGTGCCTCTACCAAAAAACGAATAAAATGAATAAACGCATTTTCTTTCGTAAAAAGGGCGTAAGCATATAGATGCTGTCGCCCTTTTTTTGAGTCAATCAGGTCAGCCTAAGCAAAAAGCTCGCCTACTGTTTGGTTTTTTGTGAGATATCTGGTGTTGAATACATCTGAATAACTTTCTCTACTCCGGCGCTACAGACATCACAAAACTTATCGCTTCGATCAAACATGATGCATTGCATTGCTGGACGGTAGTAGCCATTTGATTCGTAATTCGCACCTTCAAACGCGCCAGTGACGTGTTCAAATTTAGCCTCTGAAAACAACTTTTTACTAAAGGCGAGATCCTCTTTGAATAAGGTACTCATTTCTGATTCTGGGCGATTTTTCGCGCGCAGTTCAGCACGAATCTTTTGATACGTTTTGGCATGCTCATCGTAAGCTTGCTTAGGCCATGTTGTAGGTATTGGCGTATCTGTTGCGACTTTATCTTTCCACTTTAGGTTAGCTGGATCGAGCAATGCTGTCGCATTTGGTTCCCAAGGTTCGATTTTGGTGGCACTTGGTTTATAGGCAACAGGCGAGGTATAGTACTCGTCTGCGAGGCCTGCAAAATGATGTCCGAATTCATGCACAAATAAATAATTAGACCAATCATTCTTGGCTGCCGCGGTGCTGAATTGACCAAAAATACCGCCGCCGCCATAGGTTTCGTTATTGACTAAAATTTCAATGAATTCGTAGGGCGCGTATTGCGCTATATCACGTAAGGCACGATTATCAGTGGTAAGCACATAGCGTTCACTGCCAAAGATGTCATAGCGGGTACCCAAAGCTGATGCATGGTGAATACCGGTTGATGGGCGTGATACGCCAGATTCCTGCGTAGGAACAGCCATGGCCCAGACGTTGAAATCTTTCGCATGCTCTTTGAAAGGCGACACCTCAAACAAATGCTTACTCAATCTGGTCGCATCAGCTTTGAATTTTGACATTTGTGCTGAGGTATAACCATCACCCAAAATCAATAAATCGACCTTATCTACCGATGCACCTGAAACATGAATTGGAATAGGTTTTGCTGGAGCAGGGCCTTGTTTGCGAATCACATCTTGCGCGTCCGTATCTACGTCAACGCTCCAGGAAGGTACAAAGGCGTTGTTTGCGTCGCGTTTAAAAAGACTGACTTTGACCGGATGTTCTGGTTTGGGAAAACGCACAGACTCTTGAAAGCCGCGGCTGATTTTACTGGCTTCATCAGTGCTGCGCCACTCACCAAATACCGTAGAAAAACCACGTGAATATAGTAATTTCCCTGTGGTCAGATCGGTAACTTCAACTTTATTGTTGCCGAGATTGGAATTATCGATGGCCTGGTTCATATTTCCCGGCCACGGCAATGGTTCTACCAAGACTCGTTCCAGCGCATATTGCTCTGCGGCGGCATTGCCACTATGCATATAGTCAACACGTATTGTTGCTGGCTGGGCTGCGTAGGCGAGTTGTGATAAACCCAGTAGTGCAGCGCCAAAAAAGGCGTAAGGTGAGTAGGTCATTAGGGCTCCGGATGATAGATATTGTTTTACCAAAATACAATTGTAAACCCGGAACCTTGCTTGGTGCACTACCAAAACGAATAACTCATCTTAAGAAATGATTTAGAGATGAAAAATGATCTTACGTGTACATTGCTAACTCGCCCGAGTAACAACGCTGGCCCGGGTGAGGCTTGAGTGTGCCTCGGCCACTGCTTGCAGTCGATCACGTAGATAGTCGCTCAATTGTGGTTGCTGACTAAAAGCGACGTTGAAACGAATATGTCTGTCAGGCGTGTCATTGGCCGAGAACGCCGCGCCGCGCATGAGCAAAATTTTGTTGCGATAGGCATCTTGCACCAGTAGGTCGATATCGAGTCCCTCTGGCATCGTTCCCCACAGGAAAATACCTGCTTCGCCCGGCTGTTCGAATAGCACACCCGCCTCGCTCAATTGCCGCGTGCTAGTGTTACGAGCTGCCATGATCTTTCGTTGCAAACGGTCCAGATGTTTACGTAAATTTCCGGCCTTGAGTACTTCTAGCAGAACATATTCATTGAGGGCTGGCATGGTCATGACAGAATGAATTTTGGTTCTCATGAGCACTTTTAATAAATTTGGAGTGGCTGCGAGGTATCCCATGCGTAAGGCCGGGCTGAGTGCTTTGCAAAAGCTAGAATAATAAATCACACCATTTAAACCGGACAATGAAGCCAGACGCGTGGCATGTCCTTGTTGAAAATGGCCGTGAACATCGTCTTCTGCGATCAAAAATCCATACTGCTGTGCCAACATGAGCACCTTGTGTAAATTGGATGCGCTGCTGCTCCACCCGGTGGGATTATGCAAAGCCGTTTGTACAAACAGCAGGCGTGGCCGATGTTCGTGGCAGGCCGCCTCCAATTCATCCAGATCAAGACCATCGACCTTACGTTTGATGGGGATGACACGTACGCCATCCTGACGCAATCGCCCAAACATCAGGAAATAACCAGGGTCTTCCACCAACACGGTGTCGCCAGCCTGTAAGAAGCTACGGCAAATCAGGTCGATCGCATGGGTGCCGCCGAAAGTGGTGAGTATGTGGCTTGCATCAGCAGAAATGCCAATGCCGCGCAATAGCTGGGCGATATGTTCGCGCAGTTCTGGCAACCCTTGGGGTGGGCAACGCGAGGCCATTCCGGCCGCGCTATGAGTTAAGGCTCTTTGCACTGCGGTGCCCGGTACCGCATCTTGTAGCCAGGTTGGTGGCAGGGTACCGCTGCTGGCTAGGAGAATTCCCGCGCGTTGATCATTGGCTTGTTGCGCTAGCCATACCGGTTCTTGTTGTTCGCCTGCTTCCAGCGCAATTTCATCGGGACTAACTCTGTTTGCATCGCTGGTTGAACAGACAAAAAAACCAGCAGTGCCGTGAGAGTTAATCACACCGCCAGCCACCAGCCTGTCATAAGCGACCACGACGGTATTGGTGCTGACCGCCAGATGCGTGGCAAGTTGTCGTATCGACATCAGCTTGGCACCGCCAGGCAGCGCCCGACTCTCGACCAAACGGCGCAAATTTTCCTCGATCTGGTTCGATAGGGGGATGCTTGATAGACGGTCGATAGAGAACATGACGGAAGTCTAACGCAAAAATAGAATGGCGAGCATAAGTAGTATCGCTCCCATGGTTAAATTGAAAGCACGCTGTTTACGTGGATCTTTGAGCAGGTTACGAATTGATACGCCAAACAAAGCCCACATAATGTTGCAGGGCGTACCAATAAACGTTCCAATGATCGCCAGCATTAACGCCCCATTGATAGCATTGGCTCCGGCAGGCATAAATACCGATGCCAAAGTAACGGCTTTGACCCAACTCTTGGGATTAAGTGCCTGAAAAATAGCGGCTTGCGTGAAGGATACCTGTTGCGGTGCGTGTGCCTCGCTTATTGATGCGCCGCTGAGCTTATAGGCTAGATACATCAAATACAAGGAACCCGCGATACGGAGTACTTGTTGTGTGATGGGATAGGCAACGAAAACACTACCGAGTCCGAGACAGGTGACGACCGTTTGTACGAACACGCCGAATTGGATGCCAAAAATCGCGGGTTGCGCACCACGATATCCAAAATTGGCACCAGAGGTAGCGAGCATGACATTGTTCGGTCCCGGAGTACCTGACATCACAAGGCAATAGCTCATTAAAGGGAGTAATTCTGTCATTGAATACGATCGGTAAATTGGAGGTGTAACGAGTCTAAAACCGCGGTAAAAAAGCGGCAAGATACAAGGTATAGAATACAAACATACTCTGTATCAATCCAGTTACCCCTACAGTTACCTGACTTTTCTAGTTCTTCAAATTTTTTAACTGGAATGATGTGAATGGCATTTGAAATTCAGCGGTCACTTAAGCCTGATTTTTGATGCCACCGCTTGGACGGATTTTTCCGGTGACAGATGTCCCAATTGGCTGCCCTGTTTTTCTTATGAATCCATTTTGCTATACCCGTTGATCTTCAATTCGAGAGTATATCGACGATTTTTGTAAAAACATTTTTGCGCCAAAAGTTGGCATTGCAGTCGATTTCATTGATCTCAGACTTTGTCTTGTGTTTGTTTGTCGGGTGTAGCACTTATCTCAAGAATATTTAACAAATTAAATTTAATATTTCTTATAAATCTTACTCTTATCTCTCGTGAGATATGAATCACCCTTCTGATCCTGATGTGGTAAGATTTTTCTGTTCTTTTAGAATATATCGTTTAATATTTTTATTACGCGATACCTATTACCACGAACGAGGATAGCCATGACGCAAATCTCTCGCCGACAGTTTCTCAAGATAACCGGCTCTACGGTTGCAGGCTCCAGCCTGGCTCTGCTCGGATTCATGCCGACAGCAGCGCTTGCAGAAGTGCGGCAATACAAGCTCTCCCGCACCACCGAAACGCGCAATACATGTCCGTATTGCTCAGTTGGTTGCGGCATTCTGATGTACGGGCTCGGCGATGGCGCAAAAAACGCGACCGCCAGCATTATTCATATCGAGGGTGATGCCGATCATCCTGTCAATCGCGGCACCTTGTGTCCTAAGGGTGCTAGTCTGATCGATTTCATTCATAGTCCAAATCGCTTGCTGGTACCGGAATACCGTGCCCCGGGCACGAATGCATGGCAAAAGATGTCATGGGACGATGCCTTGGATCGTATCGCCAAACTGATGAAGCAGGATCGCGATGCCAACTTTATTGAAAAAACGGCCGATGGAAAAACCGTCAATCGCTGGTTGACGACTGGCATGTTGGCCGCATCAGCATCCAGCAATGAAACTGGTTATCTGACGCATAAAACCATGCGCAGTTTGGGGATGCTGGCATTCGATAATCAGGCGCGTGTATGACATGGTCCGACGGTGGCAGGTCTTGCCCCGACGTTTGGCCGTGGAGCGATGACGAATCATTGGGTAGACATCAAAAATGCTGATGTAATCCTTGTCATGGGTGGCAATGCCGCCGAAGCGCATCCTTGTGGCTTTAAATGGGTCACAGAAGCAAAAGCGCATAATAAAGCGAAGCTGGTGGTGGTCGATCCGCGTTTTACGCGTACCGCATCGGTTGCCGATTATTATGTGGCAACGCGCACAGGAACGGATATCGTTTTTCTGGGTGCGATTATTAACTACCTGCTTACTAACGACAAGATTCAGCACGAGTATGTCAAGAACTACACTGACATGCCGTTCATCGTGCGCGAAGACTTTGCGTTAAATGACGGCCTGTATTCTGGCTACGATGAAAAAGCGGGTAAGTACACTGATAAATCGTCCTGGAGCTACGAAATTGGCCCGGATGGTTACGCATTGGTGGATCCGACGCTGAACCATCCGCGTTGCGTGTACCAGTTGATGAAAAAGCACTATTCCCGCTATACGCCCGAATTGGTGACTCGCGTCTGTGGCGTACCAGCAGAAAAATTCACCCACGTTGCTGAAACGCTGGCATCGACCGCTGTACCTGGTCGTGCGGCGACAATCCTGTATGCGCTTGGCTGGACGCATCATAGTACCGGTGCGCAAACGATCCGTACTGGTGCGATGGTGCAACTGTTGCTCGGAAATATTGGTATTGCCGGCGGCGGTATGAATGCCTTGCGTGGGCATTCGAATATTCAGGGTTTGACCGATCTGGGGCTGATGTCTAATTTGCTGCCGGGCTATATGACTTTACCGTCCGAGAGTGAACAGGATTTTGAAGCGTATATCGGCGTTCGTGCGAAAAAGCCGTTACGTCCAAATCAGCTCAGTTACTGGAAAAACTATCGCGCATTCCACGTTAGTCTCATGAAGACCTGGTGGGGCGACGCTGCCAAAGCGGAGAACAACTGGGGCTATGATTATTTGCCTAAGTTGGATAAGCCTTACGACATGATGCAAGCCATAGAATTGATGCATCAAGGTAAGATGAACGGCTACATCACGCAAGGCTTTAATATTTTGGCGTCTGCGCCGAATAAGAAAAAAGTCTCCGAAGGTTTATCTAAACTGAAGTTCTTAGTGGTGATGGATCCATTGGCGGTCGAAACTGCAGAGTTCTGGAAACCTTACGGTGAATTTAATGATGTTGATCCATCAAAAATCCAGACCGAGGTTTTCCGCTTGCCGACGACTTGTTTTGCTGAAGAAAACGGCTCTCTGGTGAGTTCTTCGCGCGTATTGCAATGGCATTGGCAAGGTGCAGAACCACCGGGCGAGGCACGCAGCGATATCGATATCATGTCTGGTCTCTTTTTGCGTTTGCGTTCGATGTATAAAAAAGACGGTGGTAAATTCCCTGATCCGATTGTCAACCTGTCCTGGCCTTACGCAAAACCGTATGCACCACGTCCGGAAGAATTGGCGAAAGAGTTTAACGGTCGTGCTTTGGCGGACGTGACCGATCCTAAAGACCCAACCAAGGTCTTGGTAAAAAAAGGTGAGCAATTGCCTTCGTTTGCCATGCTGCGTGATGATGGTACGACAACCAGTGGTTGCTGGATTTTTGCTGGTTCGTGGACGCAAGCTGGTAATAACATGGCGCGTCGAGATAACAGTGATCCAACTGGCATCGGTCAGACTCTCAACTGGGCGTGGGCGTGGCCAGCCAACCGTCGTGTGTTGTACAACCGTGCATCTTGTGACGTGAGCGGTAAGCCATTCGATCCAACGCGCAAATTAATTGCATGGAATGGCACGACCTGGTCTGGTGCTGACGTACCGGATTTTAAAGCCGATGAGCCGCCAGAAAACGGTATGGGACCATTCATTATGGCACCCGAAGGCGTGGCGTGTTTCTTTGCCTCCAAAGCAATGAATGAAGGGCCCTTCCCCGAGCATTACGAACCGTTTGAAAACCCGCTGGGCTACAACCCCTTGCATCCTAAAAATGCACGCGCTACCAGCAATCCAGCTGCACGGATTTTTGCGGGTGATCGTGAGCAGTTAGGTACCCATGACGAATATCCGCATGTGGCGACCAGCTACCGTTTGACCGAGCACTTCCACTATTGGACCAAACACGCACGTTTGAATTCGATCATTCAACCGGAACAGTTTGTTGAAATAGGCGAAGAATTAGCCAAACAAGTCGGTGTCAAAGCAGGCGAAAAAATCAAAGTGAGCTCCAAGCGCGGCCACATTATTGCCAAAGCGGTTGTCACGAAGCGTATCAAGCCATTGATGATTGAAGGTAAAGCGGTGCAGACCGTTGGACTACCTATCCATTGGGGATTTACAGGTGTAGCCAAACCAGGCTATTTGGTCAACACACTGACACCAGAAGTAGGTGACGCGAATTCCCAGACGCCGGAATTCAAATCATTCCTGGTGAAAGTTGAAAAAGCCTAGGAGGATATATGCCACTTCAATCTCTCGATATCAAACGCATGTCAGCCACGACCGTACAGCCCCCGTCTGTACGGGAGCCAATCACCGGTACTGTGGCTAAGCTGATTGATACCACAAAATGTATAGGCTGCAAGGCATGTCAGACCGCCTGTATGGAGTGGAATGACTTACGTGACGAAGTGGGTGAAACCCACGGCACGTATGACAATCCACGCGACATGTCCGAGCACTCCTGGACAGTGATGCGCTTCTCTGAATATGAAAATCCGAACGGCAACCTCGAATGGCTGATCCGCAAAGATGGCTGTATGCATTGTGAAGATCCAGGTTGTCTGAAGGCTTGCCCGGCTCCTGGAGCTATTGTTCAATACACGAATGGTATTGTCGATTTTCAGGAAGAAAACTGTATCGGTTGTGGTTACTGCGTCAGCGGCTGTCCGTTCGACGTGCCTCGCATCTCTAAGCAAGATAACCGTGCTTACAAATGTACGTTGTGTTCAGACCGTGTGGCTGTTGGTCAGGAGCCAGCATGTGTCAAATCATGCCCTACCGGCGCGATTGTATTCGGTACCAAAGAAGACATGAAGCACCACGCGGAAGAACGGATTACCGATCTGAAATCACGCGGCTTTGATCAGGCTGGTTTGTATGATCCGGCAGGTGTTGGTGGAACACACGTCATGTATGTTTTGCATCATGCTGATAATCCATCGCTGTACCATGGCCTACCAAACAAACCGCGCATCTCGCCGATGATCAGTGTCTGGAAGGGTTTATCCAAACCACTAGCGGTTGCCAGTATGGCGGCGGCTGCTCTGGTTGGCTTCTTCCATTACACGCGCATCGGTCCAAACGAGGTAAGTGAGAAGGACGAGCAGGAAGCCAAAGAAGCAAAAGAAGCGGCAGAGGAGGTGCATCATGAGTGAGCATAAAGATAACTCACAGATTGAACGATATACCGCCGATGATCGTAGCTTCCATTGGGCGACCGCTATCAGTTTTATTTTGTTGGCGATTTCTGGTTTAGCGTTGTTTCATCCATCTTTGTTCTGGCTTAGTAATGTGCTGGGCGGTGGGCAATGGACGCGCATTTTGCATCCATTTATCGGCTTATTGATGTTTGGTTTGTTTGCGGTGTTGGTGTATCGCTTCTGGCATCACAATGTGCTTGAGCCAGTCGATAAGCAATGGATGAAGCAAATCGATGACGTCCTCAATAATCGCGAAGAGAAATTACCACACATAGGTCGATATAACGCTGGGCAGAAAATCTTGTTCTTCGTTTTGATCGGCTGCATGGCAGGCTTATTGCTCTCAGGACTGGTGATCTGGCGAGCGTATTTTTCGTGGGTATTTCCGATTGAACTGATCCGCTTTTCTGCATTGCTGCATGCGTTTTGCGCCTTTGTTCTTATCGTCAGCATTATTGTGCATATCTATGCGGCGATTTGGGTCAAGGGATCGATTGGTGCAATGGTGCGTGGCACCGTGAGTTTAGGCTGGGCGCGCAAACATCATCGACTGTGGTTTGACGAAGTAATGAAGGCATCGAAAGATAAGAAGTAATTATTATTAATTAATCAATTAATTGATTAATTAATTGATTAATTTTGTTCTGCTTTGCATCTGTCAGACGGTAGGGTAAAAGAAATCAGGATGATATGCATCAAACCAGAAGCCGACGCATAGCAACAGCGTCGGCTTTATTTTTTAAACTAGTCTAAAATAGGTCTGATCCCTGTAGCGGCTTCCCATCGAATTTTGCTCTGTTATTGGAAAAATCTTGGTACAAAGAATCATAGAACGTGGCGAGATCGAATCGCTAGATCACACAGCGCTACCGCGTTTGTTGTTACCTGAGAGCGCTGCGACCGTTTTTACAACGCGCGCAGCCCGTTTGCGTGATTTGGCAGAGGGTAAAGTCGCTGGCATTGCTTTTAACCCAGCCATGAGTGGCTACCTCGAATTCATTCGCGAAGTGGCATTAGCGCAAGCGGAGATCGCCACATCATTAAGCGAAATTGATCTTGCTATGCCCGATCAACAATCGCTCAATCTGGCGCTGGATCACATGATGCCGCCGTTGGCTGCACAGTTAAAACGACCAGAAATCTGGCGCACTATTCTTAATCAGCTCATTGATCAATTAGCTGATAAAAGTAAGCCCGAACGGGCAGAACTTAATGTCGTTCTCACTGGCTTGCGTGAATTGAATGACACCGATCTGGAAGATCAGGCGAATGCCGTCTTAGCGCAACGCCATGAAGATGTGAACCCAGCGCAAGCGCCATTTATTGCGGCTGCTTTGCAAGTACTTTGGACAGCACGCGCTTCTCGACTCAAGCAACAACAAGTCCCGATGCTGGAAACGTTTACCTTGTGTCCCGTGTGCGGTTCACATCCGGTGGCCAGCCTGATTCGCATCGGTGGACAATCACAGGGTTATCGATATCTCCAATGCGGTATGTGCGCTAGTCAATGGCATATGGTCAGGGTCAAATGCGCAAGCTGCGAACAAAATGGGAAAATTTCATACCAAGGCTTAGACCGCATTGATGCACCTGAGCCTGCAGCGGCACCAGTCAACAAGGCCAACGACCCACGCAAATATGTACGTGCCGAAACGTGCGGAGATTGCCATTGCTACACCAAGATTTTTAATCAGGAACATGATTACAACGCGGAACCGTTTGCCGATGATCTGGCTAGCCTGACTTTGGATATTTTGGTGAGCGAAGCAGGCTATACCCGTGGCAATATCAATCCACTGCTGTGGTTTGGAGAAACAGAATGACCTCCGCACTTCCGGATACGCCTGCAAACACGTTTCATCGCAGAGCTGTGCGTTTTCCTTCGGTGGATAAGGTTTTGCAAGAAGCTGGCCCATTGATAGAACGCCATGGTCGTAGCCGGATTTTGCGTGCGGTGCAATCCTTGTTGAGTGAATTGCGCACTGCCGCTTTGACTCACAATGAAGCAAAAGACGAAGATACTCTCAGTATCAATGACATACTGAAGCAAGTAGAAGCACGTCTGGCGCGGCAAGATAGCTCTAAATTGAAGAAGATGTTCAATCTGACTGGCACTGTATTGCATACAAATCTGGGTCGCGCTTTATTGCCCGATGTGGCGGTACAAGCGGTAGTCAATGCCATGACCTCAGCCAGCAATCTGGAATTTGATTTAGAAACTGGTAAGCGCGGTGATCGTGATGACCTGGTGGAAGAACTCCTGTGCGAATTGACTGGTGCCGAGGCCGCCACCATCGTCAACAATAATGCGGCAGCGGTTTTGCTGTTGTTAAACACGATGGCGATGGGCAAAGAGGTCATCGTATCGCGCGGTGAATTGGTCGAAATCGGTGGTGCGTTTCGTATCCCTGACATTATGCAACGTGCTGGCGCTACATTGCGTGAAACTGGCTCGACCAATCGCACCCATCTAGCCGATTACCGTAACGCGATTCAAGCAGATACTGCGCTGTTGATGAAAGTTCATTGCAGCAATTATGTGATTACCGGTTTTACCAAAAGTGTCGAGTTAGATGAAATCACCGCGTTAGGACGCGAACGCAATATTCCGACGGCGGTCGATCTCGGCAGCGGAACGCTGATTGATCTGGAGCAGTTTGGGATGGTGCGTGAACCAACGGTGCGTGAAGCGATAGAAGCGGGGGCGGATTTGGTCACGTTTAGCGGTGACAAACTTCTGGGCGGCCCGCAGGCTGGGATCATCGTTGGTCGTGCTGATTTGATTGCCCAGATCAAACGCAATCCATTAAAGCGCGCTTTGCGCGTCGGCAAAATTACGCTCGCTGCACTGGAACCCGTACTTGCGCTGTACCGTTCACCGGAGTTGCTGACACAACGTCTGACAACCATGCGGTTGTTGACACGACCAAGAACAGAAATGCAACAGCAAGCGGAAACGCTCATCCCTTTAGTCCAACAGGCACTTGGTGACGCGTATCAGGTGCAAGGTGCGGAAATGTCGAGTCAGGTTGGTAGTGGTGCCTTACCCGTTGATCAACTACCTAGCTTTGGCATCAAAATCAACGCCAATCCAGCCCATAAGCTGAGCAACCCATTAGGGCGGCTGGAAAAAGCATTCAGGCAATTACCACGCCCTGTCGTTGGCAGAATAGCGAATGAAGCCTTCTGTCTTGATTTGCGTTGCCTGGATGGCGATCAGCAAGAATTCATTGACCAACTGGCGTTTTTAAAACCATGATCGTTGGTACCGCCGGACATATTGATCATGGTAAGACCACGCTGAGCCGCGCCTTGACGGGCGTTGATACCGATCGCCTGAAGGAAGAAAAAGCGCGTGGTATTTCGATAGAGTTAGGCTATGCCTACACGCCATTGCCAAACGGCGATGTGCTTGGTCTCGTCGATGTACCCGGGCATGAAAAACTGATTCACACCATGGCGGCAGGGGCGAGCGGCATTGATTACGCGTTGTTAGTGATTGCTGCTGACGATGGCGTGATGCCGCAAACGCGCGAGCATTTGACGATACTGGAGTTGCTTGGCATCCAGCGCGGCGTCGTTGCTTTGACCAAGATTGATCGCGTTGATGCGGACCGCATTTCTGCCGTCAAAAAAGAAATTCAACATTTACTGGCAACAACGACCTTTGCTGATGCGACCATTTTTTGTACCCAGGCGCATAGTGAAAATGATCCCGGCGTGGCAGAACTCAAAGCGCATCTGATGACGGTGGCACAAGCCTCAACGCAAAAAGAACATCAGCGTTTATTCCGCTTGGCAATTGATCGCGTTTTTAATCTGAGCGGTAAAGGTTTGTTTATTGCTGGTACAGCCTCGGCGGGCGCGGTGGCAATTGGTGACACGATTACCTTAGCGCCATCTGGAAAAACTGTAAGGGTGCGAAGTATTCATGCGCAAAACCGGCCGGTTGATACTGCTTATGCGGGACAACGCCTGGCGATGAATATTGTTGGCGTTGAAAAAGAGGGCATTGAGCGCGGTCATTGGGCGACTGCTACCGCGATGGCAGAGTGTTCAGAACGCATCGACGTTGATTTGCAATTACTCGACAATGCTGGGTTAAGTTTAAAACCTTGGTCGCAAGTCCATGTGCATCTGGGTGCTTCGCATCGTATTGCACGTGTCTTAATGCTTGATGGTGACAGCATCGAACCAGGGTGCCAGGCACGGGCACAATTAGTGTTCGAGGTGCCGGTACATTCTGTGCCAGGTGACCGCTTTGTTATACGCAATGCACAGGCGCAACGCACAATAGGTGGCGGCCGTGTTTTGGATCCGTTTGGACCGGCTCGCAAACGCCGCAGTCTGGAACGAAAACAATGGTTGGATGCACTGAGTAATTATCTCGATACCAATGATCACAATGCCTTGGTTGACGGCAGCGCGATGGGCATACGGCGCTCTTTGCTGACCCGATTGACGCAGTTGCCCGTTGAACAATTGCAATATCACGATGACGTTATTCAAATTGCCTTGCGTGGTGACGATGCGATCATTTTGTCGCACGCCGTATTGATAGCTTTGCGAGAGAAAATAGTCGTTGCTTTGCGTGCGTTTCATACAAATTTTCCGGATGAAACCGGACCGCAAAATCCACGTTTAAAACGTATCGTTGCGCCAGAAATAGATGAGATGGTATGGCGTACGGTGATTGATAAACTCGTTCAGACAGAAGTATTGATTGCACAAGGACCATGGCTGCGACTGCCAGAACACAGCATTGAATTGGAACCCGAACAGCAGCGCTTGGCAGACGTGTTGCTCAATGCCTTGCTCGCATCCCAATTTGATCCACCGTGGGTGCGTGATCTGGCGAAAGCGCATCAGTTGAACGAAGAAACTGTTCGCAGCTTATTGCGTAAGCTGGCCTTGCGCGGTCAGGTGTACCAGATCGTGCGTGATTTGTACTGTCATCCACAACGCATCGCCGAGTTGGCAAAGCTAGCAGAAACCGTTGCCAGCGCGTTGGAATTAAATAGTCCTTATCGTCAGATCAGTGCCGCCGCTTTTCGGGATGCCAGTGGGATGGGGCGAAAGCGAGCGATTCAGTTTCTGGAATTCTTCGACCGCGTAGGCTATACTCGCCGCCTGCGTGATGTGCATGTATTGCGAACCGATAGTCTTTGGCAGGCCGCGAACATGCAGTGATATGATAGATGCAGTAACCATGGAAGGCACACGTATCCGGTGGTGCGGGCGGGCTTCAAACCCGTCAGGGGATGTCAATCATTCTCTCGTAAGTTCGACTCTTACTGTCTTCCGCCAATTCTCAACAATAAATATCCGGGCAGTGATTTACCTAAACTAGCCTGGCTGGTTGCTGCTTTGTTGAGATATGCAAAATACCTCGCCTCTTTGCAAGAAGAGTGCATCACGCAATCTTTGCTCCATTGAAATATAAAGGAAGTTTCAAATGAAGGTTTTTGGCATTACTGGTCATTCCGGAATGGGTAAAACGACCTTGTTGGAACGCCTGATCCCCGAATTGCAACAGCGCGGATTACGGGTTTCACTGATCAAACACAGTCATAAAAATATCGATATTGATCACCCGGGAAAAGATTCATATCGCTTGCGCGAAGCAGGCTGCCAGGAAGTTTTGTTGATGGGAAACCGTCGCTGGGCCTTGATGCATGAGCTGACCGAACAAGCTGAGCCATCTTTAGCGTATCTGCTAACCCGCTTGCACGACTGCGACCTGGTGCTGATCGAGGGTTTTAAATCAGAGCAATTTCCAAAGTTGGAAGTGTGGCGTCCATCGATTGGCCGGTCACAATTAGGTGCAGACTGGCCGGGGATTAAAGCGATAGCTTCAGATGCAGAAGTCACGAATGCCATTTTCCCTGTACTTGATCTGAGCGATATATCAACAATCGCAGATTTTGTAGTACAGCATGCAAGTGAATTTGCAGAGTAAAAAAGTTTTAACAATAAAGAAGCAACGTCGCAACAATGCTGTAGCTAAGAAATTAAAGTCGCGGCGTTGAAAAATTCGTATATTCAACAAAACCATTCTGACGACAAAAACTCACGAGCTTTAAACCCGCTTTGTTGGCAATATCAATTGCCAGACAAGTCGGCGCTGAAATCGTAGCGAGCATAGGAATCCCTAAACGCGCTGTCTTACGCACCAGTTCATAGCTGGCGCGACTGGACATGAATACAAATCCAGCACGTAAATCCTGCTGTTTCATGACAAGATGGCCGATCAACTTGTCTAATCCATTGTGCCGACCCACGTCTTCAAAAACCTTGAGCACAGTACCATCAAAATCACACCAGGCGGCAGCATGCACACCACCAGTTTCTGACATCAGAAATTGATTCTGGCTCAATTCGTTCACAGCACGCGCAATCACTGGCGACAATAATTCTGGCAACGCCGTTATCTGCATAGGCTCAGGTTCCAGATCCAGTAACGCCAGACTCTCAATGCCACAGACACCGCATCCAGTTCTGCCAGAAAGTGAACGACGTCGCTCTTTGAGTTTGATAAATGCGCTTTGTGCAATCGTCAGCTCTACTTCTGCTGAAGCAGGAAACGGATGTACGGCAATATCGTAAATTTCTGATTTGGACTGGACGATACCCTCAGTCAGCGCAAAACCTATTGCCAACTCTTCCAGGTCTAGCGGTGTCGCCATCATGACTGCGTGAGAGATGCCATTAAACACCAGTGCCACCGGTGTTTCTTCCGCTACCTTATCGGTGGTCATTTGACGCTCAGTTCCCCGTTGTCTCAGAATGGGGCGCTGTTGATAACCAACAGGGAGGTCAAATTTTTCGGAATCCATGTGCATCTCACTTTGCTTAAATCAGTTGGAACGGATCATAGGTTTTCTTTAATAGTGCGCTGATATCGCCGCTATAGCATGGATTATAAACGCCATCCTCCAAGCTTGGATCTGGAGCGATCATTTCTAGCTTCCAGCTGGTATGTTTTTTGAATTTATGTTCGGCAATCATTTCTTGAAGCGGCAACCAGACAAAGCCAGGCGTTCGCGTGTTGGCAAAATAGTAGGTAGCGCTGTTGTGGTCCGCAATGGTTTGCCATACGGTATGTGAGCCAAGGCTACCATCAGCCTTCATATTACCAGCAGGGACGGCGCAAATTGAAGCGATGCCTTTTAATTAGTTGCTGCGAATATAGTCAGAACCCATGACGCGGTTTCGTCCTGAGTTTTTTGCCGTATAAAGCCGTTGGTCAGCGACTTTGTACAATTGCGATAGGCCAGCACCATCCATAGGCCAATTCGCGACGCCAATGCTCGCAGTGACCCGCAACTGATGCTCACCTACGTTGACCAAAGTCGCCGCAATACTTTCACGTAGCCGTTCTGCAATTTGGATTGCCATTTCTGACGATACCCCTGGAATGAGTAAGCAAAATTCTTCTCCTCCGAAACGAAATGCCCAATCGCCTCCCCGGCATATGTCTGTCATGAGTGTTGATACGGTCATGAGCACTTGATCGCCTGCATCATGACCATAGCTGTCATTAATAGTTTTAAATTTATCAAGGTCGAGCAACAACATGCCAATCAATGTTGGCTGACCGCGCTGCCCTTTGGTTAATTGCTGAAAGATAGAGTCCAGATGCAGGCGATTGTGCAATCCTGTCAGCGAGTCCGTCTCCGCCAATTTTTGCAGTCTGCCGACCATGGATGCTCGTTTTGCTTCAAACACATGCGACATCGCCCAAATACTGGCGGCACAAGAGCCAAGATTGATCAGCGCATTCCGTGTTACGTCGGGAGCTGGCAGATATAGACGCCAAATTAACAGCCCCATTCCAGCCACTAAATAAACGAAACTAAAAATAAATCCCGTACGTAGGCCCATGAGCAAATAGGACAGCACCGGAATGAAACATAGCCAATTAAATAAAAAGCTGCGGGTGGTTTGAATAACAATGCCTATCAGAATCGTATTGAAGCAAAAGAACAGCAGCACGGCAGACCACCTTGTCAGGTGGGGTGTTTTTTGATGAATGAAAAGTAGACCAATTGCCATGCAGACCAACGCCACTTCTAAGATGCCGTAGTAAAGGTTGCCGGTTTTGAAATGACTGTTAGATGCTAAAGTGCAAAAGAGAATAATAACGATCAATAGCACCCGCAATATAGTACGCCGATACTGTAATTCTTCTTCCCACAGTTTAGGTTTATTCATCGTGATATGAGCTCCATATAGGGCGCCAGTATTGAATAAGAACGAATGCAATGGCATTCCCTCGCCCTACGCTTACTAAGCTAAGCGCACCAGAGTTCAACAGCTATTTTTCTTTTCTATAAGTTGGAATGTAACCGTAATGCTGCTTAAGAACAAACCACAAATGAAGAGAATGAAAATTTACCGCGCAAGCATTATGAGTCTTGCAATTAGTTTGCGTCAAGCAAGGAACTAGATATATATTTGCAATGCACTTTTATTATGCAACTCATCAGGTGGTAATAGTATTTTTAGGGATAAAAATACTTATTTCATGTGCCAACCACACCTGCCAATTCTTGTAATCACACACATTTACCAATCAAAAGCAGAACATTCCTCGTTGTCTTGATTTGCGGAGTATTTGCAAGTTTCTATGACTCGATTTGCGAACGAAGCTTAAGTTAATATAGAAACAAGCAATGACAGCTTGAAAAATTAAGCTATTTTCTTGGCAATCATTGCCAGTTCAAGCTTGGATACTCAAGAGTAACAAATGAATGATTTTAGTTTCGTTGCACCTGTGCAACGAAAATTTGTTACTGAACTTAAGCTGTATCCACATTTTTTTATATTCAAAATCATCGTTTCAGGATTCAAGAAGTCGACGAAAATTGAACTTTCGTTGTACTGAACTGAGTCATTCATAGCATAAATTTTGCATCCGGAAAATTCTCAAAAACGATGGACTGAATAGGTGTTAAGGGATTTTTTTTCAATAAAAAATCTGCAAATAGCATTAATCGACTCCGAAGGATTTTCATTTTTCAGCGCGAAAATTGCAATTTCAGGAAATAAAACGCAACATTGTAAAAAGTGAAAGATGTATTTAACTGGTATTGCTGAGTGCAGTCATATCTGTGAGGTTACGCAAGTACTTTACGCCTCGCCAGTTTGTTTGAATTGATGATAATTGAAACGTCGAACATCATTCGATATGTTGATTTCTGGATTTTCGAACATATGATTTCAATACAAGCTTTTATATCGATGCCAAAAACTGTTGCTGACAGGTGGTGGTATTGACTTAAAAAAATAATCATCACCAGCTTAACGAAAATGGTGGTCGTATTTGATCTCATTTTGACTGAAAAATATTCATAGGAGAGTTTTTTAAAATCTCACTATTTGAAGATAAATCGACAATCATAAATGCATTTAATTTTCTCACTTTTCTATTTCATAAAAGTCTCTCAATAATCTTTTTCTTGAATTAAAAGTCCGATTTTTTTGAAAAGTTCGAAATCAATATTTCTATACTTTTTTGAATATTTATTTTAAGTGAAGTAAAAAGTAGCGATGGCTTTTGCTTACAACTATTCGAATTTTGATACAAACGGCGCTGAATGCCTTTTCAAAATTCGACTATCTTCCACTTCAATAAACTTTTTGATGATTCTAAAAAATTGCCCCAAATTTTTTGATAAATATCTCCCGATAGCCATGTAGTCGACGCATTAAAAAACGAACTTGCAACTGACATTTTAGTTGCTTGGGGGGGCGTTGCATCCGCAAAAAAATAGAGAGATTTTTAGCGTCGAATATTGGAATGCTTGATTGATGAATTTAATTTTTTTTCAAAAAAACAGCGCGTAGCTTCTTCATCGCATTTCGGTTTTTATGTACGAAGATTTTCAGCGTTTTTCCAGATAAATTTTTTAGTACAAGTTCAAATTAGAAATTTTTTTTTGAGAAGTCAATCAATCAAAGACGTGTTTAACAACGCTTAAGTTAAGGGGAGTCAAATCAGAAGAAATTTGAAAATAAGGATAAGACATTCGAGCGGTATTTCAAATGTTATAAAAATTAAAAATGCTATTTTGTGAGGACCTACTAATGAAGTTGATTACTAAAGCTGTATTTGTATTAGGAAGTTGTGCTTTGGCTGGATGCGGAGGTGCCGGATCTGGCGTTACTTCTACCGGTCAAAGTACACCTACATCGTCAGTTCCTGCTGCACCCATTTCTTCTACCCAACCTGACAAAATCAGTGCTGGGGGGATTTTACTGTCGACTATAAAAGTAAATACAACAGGCTGCAGCCCAGCTTGGGTTGATGGCAGTAGCTATTCTGCAGGTACGCAAGTGAGTTTTAACGGAGCAAACTACACAGCTCTCGTTACACAAACTGACTATCTAGGTGCTGGTTGGAATCCGAGTGTAGGGAGCCTCTGGTCTTTAGTCGGCGTGTGCTCAAGTGGCGAACTTCCGCCAACAACGACGCCACCGATAACGACGCCGCCTGTGACGCCGCCTGTGACGCCGCCCACGACAATACCGCCGGTTGGTGGAAGTTGCAATACAAGTTGGAGCGCATCAACGGCCTATAATGGCGGCGCAAAAGTAAGTTATTCCGGGATAAATTACCAGGCAAATTGGTGGACCCAAGGGGATAATCCTACGACCAGAAGTGGCGTAGCTGGTAGTGGTTTGCCATGGGCAGTATTGGGAAGCTGCAATGGTGGAACTCCACCAACAACGCCGCCAACAACGCCACCGACAACTCCACCGACAACTCCACCGACAACTCCACCAACGACGCCACCGGGCTTCGTTTTTAGTCCATATAAAGACGTCACCATCAACCTTAATTGGAACTCAAACGTATTAACAACAGCAGTGACGGGCAAAGCACAGCCATTGTTAAACGTCATTCCAAATAAATTGAGCGCATTGACGTTAGCCTTTGCGACGGGTGAATGCGGTGCAGAATCTTGGGGTGGGCTCAGTGGAGATGCATTGGCGCAAGCTAATATTCCTGCACTGGTTGCCGCTGGAAAAAAATATATAATTTCAACCGGTGGCGCAGCTGGAGCATTTACATGTGCGACAGATAGTGGATTTACCCAATTTATCAATCGATACAACAGTGCCAATCTCGTTGGTATCGACTTTGATATTGAAGCAGGACAATCTAACGATGTCATTAATAACTTAATCAGCCGAGTCAAGGCTGCCCAGGTTAAATTCCCATCACTACGCTTCTCATTCACCATTGCTACACTGGGTTCAAATAGTGGGCAAGACCTGGGCAGCGCCGGTATCACCGTGATGAATGCCATTAAAGCCGCTGGTCTTAGTAACTATTACATCAACCTGATGGTGATGGATTATGGTTCGTCGTTGGCGTCTAATTGCGTATTAGGATCCAATGGAAAATGTGACATGGGGCAGTCAGCAATTGCTGCGGCAATCAATTTGCATAACAATTGGGGCGTGCCGTTCAGTCAGATTGAACTCACTCCCATGATCGGTGGTAACGATACTACTGATGAGATTTTTAGCATTGCCAATGTCACGGCAGTATCGCAGTTCGCATTGCAGAACAAGTTAGCAGGCGTGCATTTTTGGTCTATAGACCGGGATGTCGATTGCGCACCTGGCTATGCTTCTCCAGTATGTAATAGCTATGGACAAGCTGGCACGTTAGGATTTACTAACGCATTTATAAGTAATTTAGGACTATGAAGTTAATGTAGGACTGTGAAGTAATGAGACAGAGCCAAAAATGCTCTGTCTCATTTTACATAGGGTCAGTAAAACCAAGCATCACCGTGATTTTGAGCGAGCACATTTTGTCGTTCAGTTTTCCGAAATTTTTTATTTTTTTTCATAGACGATTCGGTGGTTTCAAGCGTATTGTATTGAATGAACTCATGCCTCCTCAAAGCCAGGCAACTCTGCAAGGTGCTCTTGCACAACGATTTGCAATCCGGCTAATTTGATTCTTAGTCTCAGATCAGGAAATTGGATAAAATTGCGCCACATCCCAGCGGATGTTTTTGTTTTTTTTTTCGCTTGTAGGTTGACTCCGCAATTCTTTAAACAAGTGCTTGGCTTTACCTATTCCTTTTCTTAAACTAAACAATGCAATCAGATATCCTATGAAAGCCTCAAAGTTTTTTTCGATCACGAGGTATTCCATCAATACCACGACAAAATCGCACCGGAACTGACCGGCGACGATGCGCCAATATGGGCTCAATTGTGGGATGAAGGTATAGCCACCTACATTAACCAACGAATGAATCATGACAGCACCGAAGCTCAGGTATTTATGTCGGCGACCATGGCAGAAGCTACAAAATCGATTCTAAAAAAGATTGCACAAAAATTGTTAGATAATGCTGGCTCCAAAGGCAACAAATAAATATGCTGCCTTTTTGAATAAGTTTGGATTAACCAGTTTCACTCAAGCAAATTGAATTCATCAGTAGTAGCACTACACTCGAATTTTATGATTGATCAATTATAACGAACAACCGTAGGTTATTTTTTTAAAATTGGAACCTGCTAATCTAAGATTGAAAACAAAGTATCTATTTGGGTAAATCGCGCATGGATAGAGCTTCCTTTTCGTAACCGTAGCGAAGGTAAATATCCCTTATCGTACCGTCCACGTACATTTTTTTAAGGCTTTCATTCAACGTTGCGACTTCGCTTTGCGGCATATCGATTTGACATCCAATGTAGAGATCGACCCTAAGAAAGACGAAAATTGGCTCTACATCAGTAATTTTGTTTTCACGCAATTGCGTCATGCCAGTCAAATATCCAGTAGACCAAAGGTCAATGTGTTTTGCTTTTAGTTTTTTTATGTTGAGTTCGTCTGAGGGCGCAGAATCTAACGTAAATTGATTTTTCTCCTTTAAATATTCAGTAGAAAGATCATTCCTTACCATGCCAATTCTATATGGTCGTGCGTCCTGAATGTCGCTAAACGAAAGATGATCTTCCGTTCTCGCAAAAAAAGCCCACGTACTCTGACCTATTGGACCTATCCATCGGTAGGAGGTTTCTCGTTCCGGCGTACGAGCGATAGGTACTATGCAAGAGTTAGCTTGCTTTTTGCTAACGTTAAGTGCGCGTGCCCAAGGAACAACAGATATTGATGTAGCTTTATTGCCATTGCGCAGCAGCAATTCTTTCGCAATATCGATGGAGATGCCACCGGCACTCTTTTGCGTATTTTCAAAACTGTAGGGCGGCCAAATGAGAGTGAAAAGTGCAACTGGGGAAGCCGCACTGGACTGAAGAGCCAATAATCCAAGTAGACTAATGAGTGAATATTTAAAGACGCTCAAAGGTTTCATGAAATCAATCAAGAATGTGGGGGAAAGAAAACTCTTCTTAGGAGCTTATTGCTTTGCTATTTCGCATTAGCCTCTAATTTTTTGAAATATGCCTCCTGCATTTTAGGGATATCTAATTTTTTTAGTTGCATATCAAATGCTTCCTGCAACGATTTTCCGGCCGGAGTACGTTGAAAACAAACGTGGACAGTTCTTTCAAGAAATGGTTTTTCATAAAACATGATCTTGCCGCGAATAGGTGATTGTAGAGTCATAAAAAATAAAACCTGTTTATCAATGACAATAGCGGGAACTGCCTTGCTAACAAGTTTTTTAATATTGTTAGTGTCGGTGCTGGAAATAATAACGTGTTGGCTGCCTTGCTTAACGGCAGCATCAAATGCTTCCCCATTCGTATACCCATCCACGACACCAAACGTTATCGCGGTCAAGTCGGATGGCTTTGTCCAAGTAACTGGGTCATCTTTCAGATAACCTATGCCAGTAGTAGTTGTGCCAATAGGACCAGAAAAGTAGCATTTTTTCTCGCGCTCTGGCGATTTCCATACGGGGAAATAGCCAGAAAATGAAGGGTCAGTTTCTCCATTTGAAACGGCTTCTTTCCAGGGGAAATAGCTAATTTTTATGGTACTGCCGAATGCCTTCGTCACTTCATTGATTACTTCGCCAGATAAGCCGTCGTTCGGTAGTATGCTTCCAGAATATGGTAACCATTCCAGACTGGCTAGATGCAGAGTTTTCGGAACATCTGCGGCAAATGCTGAGGAAACAATTGAAGTAATAAACACAATGCTTAAATGCCGAAATGGGATCATGGAAGTCTCTTTGAGTGTGAGGATCGGTGTACCCAAGTGTAGGTTTAGAAATTGCTTATTACAAATAAATTTATTTGAGACTTATGAAAATTTTTTGTGTATAAAAAATAGATCATTGAGGTGTATCGTTAAAGTTACTGATTTGTAGCGTGTTTAATGACTACACCATCTGTCTCTAATGGGCACACTGTCGATTGAAGTTATTTTTTAGGCAAAAAATTTATTCTTGACAGAATTAAATCCAAAGAACTCAACAAATCTTATTAGCCTGTCTTAAACACTATGCTGCATTGTTTTTCAAGGGCATAATCAATGCAGGCGCTAGATAACTGTCTATCAGATTGGTTAATAAATAACTTATTTAAGTAACTTATTTAATCTTGAAATACGGTGCGAACGAGTAATTGGGTAAATTTGCAAAGATAACTGCGTTTCTTTTCCCGCTATATTCGTAAAATAGACGCGGGTGTTTCCAAATGGAGTCACCGTGAATAGATTACTTCGCAAGATTCGCTTTTCCGTATCGGTTTCTGCATCGGCTCTGATTGCCCTCGTTGTAGGTTTGGCGCTGACGGCAATCATATTCACTTCCGAACGCGAGGTCGAGTCAGGAAGACAAAAGGTTCAATTTCAGCAGAGTGCCAAACTACGTATTCTGGCGATCAAGACGGGCTTGCAAGATTCGGCCGAGCAGCTGGTTGTTCTGAATCAGCTATTTAGCAGTTTCGGCGTGATTAGCCGACAGCAATTCCATACTTTCACCGCACCAATCTTACAGCGCTATCCACAAATTCAGGCACTGAGCTTTCAGCGCCTTGTCACTCAAGCGGATCGCCACAATTTCGAAGTTGAGGTTGGCAAGCGATATCCAAATTTTACGATCACTGAGGTCGTCGACGGCAAGCAACAGCCTGCTGCTATTCGTGACCGCTACAACGTGGTTGAGTATATCGAACCAGCTATTGGTAACGAAGCCGCCATGGGGGTGGATACCTCCTATAACGACGATCAGGCTCCGGCCAGAAAGATATCCCGCGAAACGGGGCGGCCGACCTCAACAGGATTACTCTCGCTGGCTCAGGATAAAGGTTGGCACACGGGATTTCTGATTTTGGCACCCGTATATTGGCAAGGTGCTCCGCTTGACAACGCTGCGATGCGCGTGCGTGCCGCCATCGGAGAGACCGCTGCAGTTTTTCGAACCGATCACTTCATTGGCTCTATGCTTCATGCCCATGGATTCAACGATGAACCTGGCATGGACATTAGTCTGTATGCTAGTTCGAACAATGAGATAAAAAATCTGGCCAGTCGGCATACATTTCCATTGGAGGCTGGTTCGGATATGAAGCTTGCATCGGGTTGGCTTTTTTATGACAACATGGAGCCGTTACACGAGACTTTTACATTGGCCGGCAGTTCATGGCATTTGGAAGCAACCCAGGCACCGGTCTTATTTACCGTTCACAATAGAGGCGCGTTATACGTCTTGATTGGAGGACTGTTGTCGAGCTTACTGGTTTCAGCCTATGTTTTCTCATTGGTATCAAGAATAGCAAAAATAGAGCGCGAGACCAAGGAACGCACTGCATCCTTGCAATTTGCCAATTTAAGACTGTCGGAAGACGTTGCGTCACGTGTGCGGACTGAAAAATCGCTACGTTTGCGTGAGCGCGTGATTGAGGTCTCGGCCAACGCCGTTATCATATGCAGCGCGCAAGCACCGGATTATCCTATCGAATATGTTAATCCAGCATTCGAGCGCATCACTGGATTTCGGGCCGATGAGGTGGTTGGCCATAGTCTTGAGTCCCTACAGGGAAGTAGTCAGGATCAACAAAACATGAGGGAAATTCGTGAGGCATTGCGTGAGAAACGTGAAGGTCGCGCCCTGCTGCGAAATTATCGCAAGGATGGCACTGATTACTGGAATGAATTGTTTATAGCACCGGTTTTGGATGAACAAGCCCAACTTAGCCATTTCGTCGTTGCGCAGTACGACATCTCTGCAGTAATGGGGTATGAAGCTGAAATGGAGTTTCAGGCCAATCACGACGTTCTTACGGGTCTGGCCAATCGCAACCTGTTACGTGAACGACTGGGCGAAGCGATACTGAGCGCAGACCGCAGCGGTAACTCGCTGTGGGTCGTATTTCTGGATCTGGATCGGTTTAAATTTGTGAACGATACTTTAGGACATGAGGCAGGAGACGTGTTGCTCAAAGTGCTTGCCGGACGCTTGCAATCGGCAACCCATGAAGCTGATACGGTCGCCCGGCTCGGTGGTGACGAATTTGTGCTGATATTGCCTGATCAAGTTGATGATGGCTCCGGTCAACAGGTTCTGCAGCGAATTATGGATTCTGTCGCGCAACCATTGACGCTACAGAACCACGAATTTTATCTGACCTGTAGTATGGGTGTGGCTAGATATCCGCACGATGGCAATACCGCTGAGAGCTTGATCAAACTCGCCGACATCGCCATGTACCGCGCCAAAGAAATGGGACGCAGCACCTCGCAGTTCTATACTTCCGACATGATTGAGCGCACTCTTGATCGGCTCAGTATTGAGGCCGACTTACGTCAGGCGCTTGATAGAAATGAATTTCAGATTCATTATCAACCTCAAATCTGCACCACACATGGGCACATCGTTGGCATGGAAGTTCTATTACGCTGGCAGCATCCAGTGCATGGCATGATCCAGCCTGGCCGTTTTATTGGCCTGGCTGAAGAGATGGGATTAATTATTCCGATTGGTGCATGGGTAATCCGCGAAGCTTGTATGCAAACGAAAGCGTGGCAATTAGCAGGTTTTACCAATTTACGTGTTGCAGTTAACCTCTCACCGCGGCAGTTTACCCAAAAAGCCCTGGCGCAATCTATTGCCGACATCTTACAGGAGACGGAATTGGAGCCACGCTTCCTGGAACTTGAGCTGACCGAAAGCATGGTCATGAAAGACGTCGATAGTGCAATTTCGATACTTGGCAAGTTAAAGGAACTTGGTATTCATATAGCAATTGATGACTTCGGCACTGGTTACTCCAGCTTGTCTTATCTGCGGCGCTTTCCGATTGATGTGCTCAAGATTGATCAGTCTTTTGTCAATGAATTGACCGTGAATGCAGACGCCGCAAACATTGTCGTCGCCATCATTTCACTTGCACATAGTCTTCGACTTCGGGTGATTGCGGAAGGAGTGGAAACGCTAGAGCAGCTTACCTACTTACGCGATCGGGGATGTGATGAGGTGCAGGGTTACTATTTTAGCCGCCCGGTTCCAGCAAACGCCTTTGAATCGCTTTTGCGGCAGGAAGCTTTATTAAAAAATGACGCTCCGCACTAATGGACAGGGCTTCTTAAAAGCGGTTATACAATTTATGGCTGTTTGAAAGTCAATTTACGGCAGAGCTTGTGTCAACACGTATGCCTCGCAACAGTTTCGAGGCGGAAGTTATCTGTATGTTGGCATCTGTGAACTGACGACACAAATCTGCCATTTGCGATTAATCCGAATGTATTAATAAATGATTTAGGCGAGAATAAATGAGCTGTATTCTCCGAATTTCTGGTAATAGCCTAGAAATTAACGCGATGGTCTTACGGTATCAACTTATCGCAAATCGAATACGGAGAAAAGGTGAACCTCGGTCATTGAAAGGAAATACTCATACTGAAATTTCCAATAATGTTTATTTTTATAATATTAAGTAACCATTGAGTACTTTTTTGAAAAACTCACTCATGAGAGACGCTATCTTCGTGTTGTTAATGAATGTATTTAGACTCTCTCATTTGGACGGCAGCGTCCCTTTGTCCTAACTTTAACGCCATGTCTACGGATATTTTTTTTGCCAAAACGGATGATGCCAGCCGCCCCATGTTATTTCCAATTGAGGCAAATTCAGGAATTTCGACAAATTGGATTCCAATATAAGGGCGTGGTGTCAGCGTTGCATTATTGATATCGTCCTCACTAATTGCTCTGAAAACTGCATCCGCAAAGGGTGCAACTGCACGATAATGCATTTCTTCATAAGTGGAGGAACGGGTACCTGGAGGAATATTGATCCAACCATATTTTTTTGCGACAAGTTGTATATATTCCCTTGAAGTAGCCCATTCGATAAATTTCATTGCTTCAGCCGATGTTTTCGACGACTTCGGAATAGCAAGAGCCCAAGTCCATAACCATTTTGACCCTGTCGCTAGATGGAATACTGGCGCGCGTACAAAACCAATTTTCTCAGCAACTTTTGATTGTCTAGGATCTAGGAGTGCGCTTGCGAAGACGGTTGCATCAATCCAAATGCCACAGTGCCCCCCTTGGAAAAGGGTGAGGTTTTTCGCATAGTCTTGTTCTTCGGGTTTAGGTGGGCCGTACAACGTTAGCAACTCTATGTACGTCTGAAGTGCCAATCTCCATTCTGAGGTATCAATCGTTGGATTCCATCTTTCATCAAACCAACGCCCACCCGCGGAATTTACCATCGTCGTTAGTAAAGCCATATTGGCACCCCATCCAGGATCGCCACGTAGGCAAATGCCATAAATCTGTTTTTCAGGAGCGTGGATAGCGGCTGCAATCCTTTTTATGTCATTGTATGTTGGTGCTTCAGGCATGCTGAGCCCAGCATTCGCTACAAGGTCCTTCCGATAATAAGTCATAGAACTTTCTGCATAAAATGGCAGAGCGTATAAGTTATTATCGAGCGATAGCAGATGCCGAACTGGCTTGATTACATCTTCAATACCATATTGAGGTGACAGATTTTTAAGCGGTAATATCCAGTTGTTTTTAGCCCAAATTGGTGTTTCGTACGCACCGATGGTCAGAATATCGTACTGCCCATCCGATCTAGCCAAGTCCGACAATAGACGCAAGCGCAGTGTTTTTTCATCTAATACTCTCCAATCAAAGCTGATATCTGGATGCTTTTTTTGGTACTCCACTGATAGTTTTTGTAGTGTAAGCATTGATGCTATGTTTAATGTGCCTATGGTAAGAGTGGTGTTACCTCTCGCAGGCAAGATAGCTGCACTTAAGCCATGGTTGTAAATAATTTTGTAAAGAGTGCCATCCTTTTTTAATATTTGCAGACCATGATTAAATTCCTCTTTTAATTGACCTGTCTTTGAAGATGATTTGGGAAAACCAATGTAAAAATTATTGGTCGACAAAGAGGCAAATATCTCCAATTGATTAATATATTGTGGACGTTGTTCCGCTATTAAATCTCCCGCTGTCAATTTGTCTAGTAGCATCAAATCGAGCTGGTTAGTCATTAGCATATCCAGTCCTTCGAGGTCAGAGTTTACGATAATTTTTTTCGTTTGGTCCGCGTAAACTAGCTCAGGAGGTATGGCTGCTTTATTGGTAAAACCAACTCGGTATTCGGAAATATTTTTTAATAATCCAGATTTATCTGTTTTGTTGGCTCTTGTATCTACAAACTTAGAAGCAGTTTTTTTCATTAGCACGAAACGACCTGCGGGGAAAGAATTTGAAAGAAGAAAATCAGCTTCACTGACATTGCCAGAGTATATGGCTAAATATCCATCCGATTCGCCCTGCATTGCCATTTGATTTGCACGAGCAAGTGGAAAGAAGTTGATCTTTACCTTGTAGCCTACGCGACTGTAAGCCTCGGTCACAACCTGTGCAGCGTATCCGATATGAGGTAAATCTTTTCCTAGATATGGTGGCTGTTCAGCAGCGGACAGAATAATTTCTTTTTTGTTTATGTTGATGTCCCCGGCAACAACTTGTTTATTTAAGTGGGTGGTAAGAAACGTCAATAATATTATCGTAAGAAAAGTTCTCATAGGTACTTCTCCGTTTCCACAACATCTTTCATCTTAGCATTGAATTTTTTATTGTCTAAGTAAATTGGGTAAGCATGATGTTTATAGTAAAGACCACCAACCTTGGAGAAGCATTTCTTTATTGAAAAATTCACTATGTTCATCATGTTGTAGATGGTGAGCCAGATCCCAAGCGGGCATTCTTCCATAGCCCTGTATTACCACTTCTGAGTGGCTGAGGCGATTAACCTAAAGCAACAACGAACGTCGGACGAGTTTAAGTGGCAACGTCAATCAAAGAGACGTTGACGCATTTGCCATTAGGATAGGGGAAGAGAGATTAAGTTTTTAGAATGCAAGACAAAAAATTGACTTAAATTCATGCATGTGTTGGTATGGCGTTAATTTTGTATAACCTAGCACCTCAAGGGGGCCTGGAGACGTGTATTCTCTAAGTGGACATGCAAATGCAATATTACGTTATTATTTGAAAAGCAAGTCTCTCAAAATAGGTTGTGTCAAAGTGTATGCTTGTTTCCGCTTTCATGAGCGGAAGCAATATTTTTAAAAACAGGTCGGTTTCTTCCAACGCGCGACAAGCTACTGTCATACGGATTATTTCAACAGTCAGTTGCTCCTGAAGATTTCCCGCGATCCATGCACGTCGATCTTCAAAATTCCCGTATTGGGCTGTCTGTGTGGTTAGGGTAACGCTAATGCGATTACCCTCCCAAACGCTTTACCAACATCACCATTTGGCGTGCGCTGTCTATCAGGATATTATGGCCGAAATCCTCTTCAATCAACGCTAACGTAAAGTCAATACCTACGGTCACACCTGCCGAGATCCTGACATTACTATCAAGAATGAATATCTTGTCAGCATCCATGTCGATATCCGAATGGAGCCGCTTTAACCTCTCCACCCAATCTCAATATGGCTGCACATTTCCCACGTAACTGACCGGCCGCGGCAAGCAAAAATGCACAAGTGCAGACAGAGCAAAGTCGGCGTGCCGATGATGTCCGCTTGGCAATCCATACGATCAATTCTGGTGACACATAATCTCCTTCGCCTGCACATCTACATGGAGCGAAAAGCGTATCTATACTTATGCTCTTCAACGAAGAGACTAGAACTGTCATAAATTGCAGACCCGCGCTTATTCTTATCAATCCACCTTCAATCGAGGTAACGATAGTTTCACCGCTTTCAGTTTTTTCCTTTGTTATCTTTCGCACTCAATTTGTGATTACAAAAAAATTTGTACTAGCAATATTTGTTTGTTATCGAACATACGTTTCATAATCGGCGCGCTAAATTGTCAGCATGCGACGTGGCGGGGCGAACTTGAATTTACGAAACTTAATCTGGTTGTGCGTTTTATAGTCACGCGTGCACTCGGGAGTTGCGATGGCAGTTTTGAACCGCGCAGAAAAATTCGTTCTTACTATTTTGGGTTATACAACGTTCCTATAACGTGTTCTTGACGTCGTAAACACACGTGAAAAAACTCTCTATATAAAAGAAACGGCCGAGAAAGTCATCGTAAGGCATACAAGAAAATTTACCTTCAATTTATAGACTTGTGTCTATTTCTATACTTAGCAAGCTCAGGGTATCCATAGCAGTACCCATAAAGCTAATGTCGCAGATCAGATTTATCAGTTCGAAAAGAGAGCGTCCTTGCTTGCAACGATGTGGCGATGCTAAGAAAACCTTAAGGTTGATATCGCATGATGACAAAAAAGGAGAGCACATGAAACTGTTACCTCGATTTAATATTCCTGACTTATTAGTTGTAGCTGTCATTTTGACTGCGTCAACTACTACCTTACCATCTTTGGCCGCGACGCCAGCTGAACTGCTTGCTGGTTATGTGGCACAGGCAGGAAGTCCGGCAGTGCCAGCGCGCGGACAGCAATTCTTTACTCAGACACATGGTCACGAGTGGCGCTGCGCGACATGTCATACAGAGAGCCCTAATCAAGCTGGCAAGCATGTGATGACTGAAAAAGTGATTACGCCGCTTGCCCCTGCTGCCGAACGTGAACGATTTACCAATCCGACCAAAGTCGAGAAATGGTTTCGCCGCAATTGCAACGACGTTGCCGGTCGCGTGTGTACTGCGCAGGAAAAGGCGGATGTCCTGGCGTGGCTGCTGTCGTTCAAATCCTGATGTCACCGAGTGCCGTTCACACTGGAAAGATCATGCAAACCTTAACTCTATCGCGTCTTCAATACGCTTCCTTTGGTTTTTTCCTGTTACTAGGGATGTGTCAAACTGGCTACGCAGACGATGACCGTCGAACTGCCAGCCTGCCACTTTTACCAAGCTATCGCCAAGAGTGTGCCACGTGTCATATTGCCTACCCACCGGGGATGCTTCCTTCAACATCGTGGCAAGGGATATTGAAAAACTTACCGCATCATTACGGGGTTGATGCTTCACTTGATCCGGCCACTGTTAAATCTCTCTCGACCTGGTTGACGGCAAACGCCGCGACCAAACAGGAAAGACCAGCTGAAGACCGCATTACCCGCACTGGATGGTTTATCCGCGAACACGATGAAGTATCACCGGCCATCTGGAAGCTTCCATAGGTCAAAAGTGCATCCAATTGTATCGCATGCCACACACAATCCGACAAAGGAGATTTCAATGAGCGCTCAATCCACATCCCCCGATAAATCACCTAAGACCGATTCTGAGGCAGGCAAAATTCTTGTATGGGATGTTCCTGTTCGGGTTTTTCACTGGTTACTAGTGTTCTGCTTCGCTGGTGCCTACCTTACATCCGAGAGTGAGCGCTGGCGCGTGGTACATGTCACCTTGGGGTACACGATGGTGGGCTTAATTTTTTTTCGTTTTGTGTGGGGTTTTATAGGAACTCGTTACGCCCGCTTTTCATCATTCATTCGTGGTCCGAAGGCGGTCATGCACCACCTAAGTGACCAATTTCATGGCCGCCCAGACCATCATGTCGGTCACAATCCAGCGGGTGCTTTGGCGATTGTCGCATTGTTGAGCCTTGCAGCCTGCGTTAGCTTGACCGGATGGGCAACCTATTCCGACATCGGCGGCGACTGGTTGAGTGAAGTACATGAAGCGACTGCCAACATCATGCTTGCGATCATTGGCATACATGTTATTGGCGTTTTTGTTAGCAGTTGGTTGCAACGGGAAAACCTCATCGGGGCGATGATCTTCGGGGCGAAGTCGGGGCAGCCACGCGATGGAATTACGAAAATCTGGCGTAGTGTTGCCGCACTGATCATCGTCGTGGTATTGGGATATTGGGTGGTCACTTGGCAAGCAAATCCAACAGCGGCGACACAGACAAGCGACCGGGCATCGGTCGGCAAAGTAGGAGACAAGAATGACAATGACGATTAACTCGTGCGACAATCGATATCATGCATATTCTACTTGTCGAAGACGATCCGTTATTGGGTGATGGCCTTAGAGCGGGCTTACGTCAGCTTGGTTTTCAGGTCGATTGGGTGCGTGATGGCATCGCTGCCGAACGCGAACTGCGCGCCCAGGAATTCGTCGCCGCAGTTCTCGATCTCGGATTGCCGCAAAAGGACGGATTGGAGGTTCTTGCAACGGTTCGCAAAGCGGGCATCTTCCTTCCAGTTCTTATTCTCACTGCACGCGACGCAATTCCGGATCGAATTCGTGGACTCGATGTCGGGGCAGATGATTATGTCATCAAACCCGTCGATATCCATGAACTCGCTGCGCGTTTGCGTGCTCTCGTGCGACGCGCTCATGGTCAGGCGCAGGAGCATTTGAGTGCGCAGGACATTCTGCTTGAACCAGCTTCAAGGACGGTGCAGAAAGCCGGGAAATCTGTTGTGTTATCGTCGCGCGAATTCGATTTGCTTCAGGCGTTTATGCTTAATGTCGATCATGTATTGTCGCGTGAGCAGCTTGAGCAATATCTGTATAGCTGGGGGCAGGAAGTCGATAGTAATGCAGTGGAGGTGCACATTCACAATCTGAGACGAAAATTGGGAACATCGTTGATTCAGACAGTACGCGGTGTTGGTTATATTTTGGTTCGGCAGGCGGCGAACTCATGATTACCAGATCATATTCATTGCAGAAAAGATTGCTTTTTCTTGTATTTGCTCTGGTATCAGTCGTCTGGATCGTGACAGCGGTAATGACGTGGGTGGATGTTCGCGACGAACTCGATGATTTACTTGACGGTCATTTGGCGCAAGCGGCATCTTTGCTTGTTGTGCAGCAATCCCGAGAAATCGAAGGTAATGAAGAAAACATCGATACACCCATTTTGCACCGGTACGCACCCAAAGTAGCGTTTCAGGTATTTCATGAGAGCCACCTTGCGATGCGATCATCGAATGCGCCTGCAACGCCTATGGCTGGAACTTTGCAGCATTTTACAAATGGATTTACCTCTGCCACCATCGACGGCGTTGCTTGGCGCGTATTTGCGACACGCGGTGCCGAAAATGATGTTCAGGTTTATGTTGGTGAGCAATTTGCTGCGCGTTCGGCCATATTGTGGGCTGTGCTGCGAAGCACACTCTGGCCAATGATTTTTGCGCTACCTTTTTTAGGATTCGCGATCTGGTGGGCGGTGCGACGAGGATTCGCTCCTGTACGGCAACTTGGGCAGGCATTGGCTGTGCGTGAACCACAAGCACTTCATCCGATAAAAATCGATGATATGTCGTCCGAATTGCTACCGATGGTTGATTCACTGAATCACCTGTTTGAGCGTATTGGCAACTTACTGGAATCAGAGCGGCGTTTTACAGCAGATGCAGCGCATGAACTTCGCACTCCGATCGCCGCGATACGTGCTCAAGCACAAGTTGCATTGGCAGAAGCGAATGACGACCTGCGTCGACACGCCCTCCAGAATACCTTGGAAGGATGCGACCGCGCGACGCACCTAGTAGAGCAGTTGTTGACACTCTCCAGGTTGGAAGCTCTTTCTCCATCGTCACAGGATAAAGTCGATTTGAATTCTCTGACCAAAGAAGTTATTGCGGCGTTAGCGTCGGCGGCGATTCGAAAAAACCAGGTATTGGAATTTATTAGCGCCGAGAATTGTCTCGTCCACGGTAATGGGACTCTGCTTGCAGCATTGATTCGCAATCTCCTTGATAACGCTATTCGCTACAGCGCATCCTCTGCAAATATTCAAATAAGTGTTCGCCTTGACGAAGGAACGGTTATTCTGATCATCGAGGATAGCGGCCAAGGTCTCAGCGATACAAACATCGCCCGGCTTGGCGAAAGATTTTTCAGGGTTGTCGGCAATGGCGAGAGCGGCAGTGGGCTGGGCTGGTCAATTGCCCGTCGCATAGCGCAAGTACATCAACTTGAACTTCATGTTGAGCGTTCTAAGCAATTAGGTGGGCTGGCGGTACATATCATTTGGACGGATTTTCAAAGGTACTGATGCAACTGAGAGTAGGCGTACTCCTAATCTCATTTTCGATTTTTGTCTGGGTTGCGTTCCATCTCGCATAATCACGTTATATATATTACGCTTTTCTATTCAAGCCGGATTAATATTTGCTATCCAACGTCAGTAGGAATTTAACTATTGTAATATCAAGGATGTTGGAAGCACACGTTTTACCTGAAGCGATGAATCATTGATAGCACATTTGAATGTTGTTTAAGATTGGTTTGTCACATTACGGGGCGAAGAGATGAATCAGATTAATAAACAAGCGGCCAGAAGAATTGCCTTAGTAAGTTTGCTATTAGCAATAGTTTCAGCACCATTGGCCTGGTTCGTTAGCACAGAAGGGGCGGAAAATAGTGTAGTTTCATTGGCAATAGAAGAATCTAGCAGGTTGCTTCGCCATTTTAATTTGCCTGAGCTCACAAACGAAAGCGCAAAAGAGACTGCAAAATCAGCCGTTGAAACGCTATCGGGCGGACTATTCGATATCGCAGAACTATATAACGCTGAAGGCGTAAAACTAGCTGAGTCAGTTACTGATCATGGAAGCGCAATTGAGGATAAGTTACCGCGGCATAAAAACCCTCATTACAAAGTACCATTCTATGAGAGCTTCTCAATTCAAGATCAATGGGTACTTAGAGTTTTTGTTCCATTGAAAATGTCCGGATCAGAAAAAATAATCGGCTATTTTGAGGGCGTCCGTTTAGTTCCCGATTGGCAACGAAAAGAAATCAATTCCTCTGCCTACAAAATCGCGTTGATCGCTTGTCTAGCATCAGTTTTATGCGGAATTACTATTTATCCTATTGTCGTAAATTTATCCTTAGAAAATTCGCGACGTACGATTGATGTCCTTAATTCACATATTTACATGATGGAGGCATTGGGGCGTGCAACTGCGAAGCGCGACTCTGATACAGGCGCTCATAACTATCGGGTTGCATGGATTTCCGCTCGGATTGGTGAGCAAATGCAGTTTAATAAACGTCAAATGCAAGCGCTCATTGCAGGAAGTCTTTTGCATGATGTAGGGAAAATTGGAATTCCTGATGCGATTCTCCTTAAGCCTGGCCGTCTCGACGAAGCTGAGATGTCGATTATGCGAACTCACGTAACTCAGGGAGAGGATATTGTTAAAGGGATGGGGTGGTTAGATGGTGCAAGTGAGGTTGTTGCGGGGCATCATGAAAAATGGAATGGAAGTGGATATCCACGGCGGTTAAAAGGCGAGGCGATTCCTCTTTCCGCACGTATTTTTGCTGTTGCGGACGTATTCGATGCACTTTCATCAAAACGTCCCTATAAGGAGGCAATGCCATTTGACTTAGTAATGGAAGCCTTGCGTAGGGAAACTGGAATTCATTTTGATCCCCAAATAATGCGGATATTTGAACAAATCGCTGACGAAATACGTGATGCACTGCAAGACAATACCGAAGTAAATGCTCGCCGATTATTGGAAATACAAATTAGAAATTATTTCAAAATTTAGAGCAAATTTATGAGCGCATATAATCGGTAGTTGTCAACAAAGATGTCGCGTCAAGTCATGCTGCTAGCATTAGTTCCTCTGCCTGATTTCGTTTCGGATTCAGCCAGACCTCGTCCTTCAATTTCCAATCCCGCGTCGCACCAGACCAGCGCTCTGGATGCCGTTGTTTCGCTACTTCAAAGACCTGTACACGTTGTCGCAAGATTGCTGCATCGCGGCCATCATGACGCTGTGCTGGCGTCACAAATTTCAGAGCGCTGTGCTTATGCTGGTGGTTGTACCACTGTACAAATTTCATTGTCCAATCCCGCGCATCTTCTATCGTGGCGAACGGCTTGCTCGGATAGTTCGGCCGGTATTTGCAAGTCCGAAACAGTGACTCCGCATAGGCATTGTCGTTGCTCACCCGTGGCCTGCTGAACGATGGAATGATCCCCAGCCTTTCCAGCGTTGCCAGCATCGTCGCACCCTTCATCGCACTACCGTTATCCGAATGCAGTACCACTTCACGGCCAGCCAGTCCCTCAGCCAGACTTGCACGCCGCAGCAGCAGTGATGCCAGTTCAGCCGACTCTGCGACATGAATTTCATGCCCGACAATCTTTCGACTGTAAACATCGAGCACCATGTACCAGTAAAAATACAGCCCCTTCACATCTGCCGGCAGCCAGGTAATATCCCAAGCCCACAGACGATTCGGTTCAGTAGCACAGTGGCTTGTAACAACTCTGGTACTCGGTTTGCTTGCGCGTCCCCGGTGATGCTGCTGCTCCTCGGCTTTCAATATCCGGTAAATGGTCGACTCCGACGCCAAATACTCACCGCGATCCGCCAGAGTCGGCACCATCTGGCTTGGCGGGCTGCTGGCAAATTCAGTGCTATTGGCCACCACAAGAATCTGCTGCCGCTCCTCGTCGCTCAGTTTGTTAGCCGGTGCCGCACGTTGACAACCTTTGCGCCCATCTACAATTCCATGGCCACCTTCACGTGTCCAGCGCTGGTAGCTGCGCAGGCTGATGTCAAGCATGGCACAGGCTGCCGCGCGTCTACTACCACTGCTAACGGCGTCTTCAATTAATACTATGATGTTCTGGCGATCCAGAGTCCCGATTAATCTTCCTCGGGATCCCCCCAGATCGCCTGGGCTTTTTTTCTGAGAATAATCAGCGCAGCTGCTTCGGCCAGCGCTTTCTCCTTGCGCTGTAATTCCTTCTTCAATTGCTTGATCTCTTTGCGGTCGCTTTTACTCTGGTCGCGCTGCTCACGGTTGCGATCGACTGATGATGCATTTGCTTCCTGACAGGCTCTGCGCCATTCCACAATCTGTTCGACGAACAATCCCTTGCTGCGGCAATATTGTGCCAGCTGCGCCTCGTTCAGGTGGGCTGTTTCCAGCACAACGCTAAACTTGTCGTTCGAGGACCATTCCTCGGCATTTTTTCCATTTCCTGGCACCGGCACTCCCTGCGATTTTAAATTTCGTCGCCAAGTATAGAGTGTTTGCTCCGTTATGCCGTTCTCACGGGCCAATACTGAAACTGATTTATTCATTGGCGGCATCATCTGCTTAAGGATGGCCTCCTTGCGTTCTGCTGGATAACGATTCACTGCATGTCTTTACTCCGCCCCAATACGGTTGATGTGAATTAATTGACGCGACATCTATCCTGACATAGGGGGAAAAGCAAATTTGGTTGATTCAGAAAAATCAATCTACATAGGTATTCGGTTTGTTACTGTATTGGACAACACGAATTCTTCTGTATCATCGCCCCTCATCGCGACTCCCAAGTAATCACCAAGCAAGTCCCACGCCTCTTTAGTTTCTCGGGCGTAATCATGGTGCAAATAATGCCTGTTCACCTTCTCACCCGGAACAACGTGATTTTGGCATCGGTTGATAGTAACTAAGGGGATATTCAATCTTTGCATGATGGTGGAGCCTGTCCGGCGAAGGTCATGAGGTGTCCATTTGCCGTTTTCACCACGGCCCAGCACCAGTGAGTTATCGTTCTTACGATTTTTCTTTGGGCACGCTGGATTGCCGTCTGCATCAAGTTTAAACATCACCTGACGGTCGCTGATTTGATCTGCGATGACCTTTCGACCAATGCAATTCTCACCTGTCGAGTCTGGAAAGCACCAATCGCTGTAACCTGTAATTTCGTAGAGTTTTTTGAAGTAATACAAAGCATAGTCAGACAGATAGATCACGATTGCAGATACTTTATTTTTAACGTTCTTTTTGGGAATTAGCCAAGTTTTCGATTCAAAATCGACATGCTTCCAACGGGACATACTTAATTCCCCTACCCTACAAATTGTCGACAGCATGATCCAGAATGCTAGCTGCGTCGTCTTTACCACAGGTCGTTCTGCACTACGGCGGTTAGACGCATTCTCATATTTCATTTCTTGGATTTGGAGGAGCATATTCAGCTCAAATATTTCATGATCTGACAAAATCCTTGATCGAATATTATCCATGTCGTAATCAGGGCTGACGATATTATCGATCTCTACGAGATCGGCTGGATTACCCTCGATCATTAGCTTGCGCCAAGGCTGACGCTTCTCTGCCCACGAGAACATTTGCTTGAAGCTGTTATTCATCAGTACGGCAGAGCGATTTACGCCCCGCTCTACCATCCTTCGCAATACGCTAATCAAGTCTGCTTCAGTGAGCTTACTGACCTTGATTGTGCCAATGTAAGGGAGCGCGTCGACGCTAAAAGTGCGCTTAAGGACTGCGTTACCGTCTTCGCGACGAACACCATTGTCAATCCATGCATTGAACAAGTCGGTAACGGTAAGATCTTCGCGTCGCTGCTTCTCATGCTCAGCGATCTTGGCCAGCATCGCTTCTTGGATCTCAATCTTTTTTACTTTCTTTTGTTCGCCAGGATCAATCCCGTTGGCTACCTTATTTTTCGCATCATCGCGTTTTTTACGAATGATTGGCATGGAGTCAGTAGGCCACGTACCGCAAGATAGATCCCTTGTTTTGGATTGCCAGCGATAGCGATAATAGAAAGAAATCGATATACCATTGCTGTTTGCACGAATCCGCCCAAACAAGCCACCATCTTCACGGATGGTTTCACCATGCTTATCGGGTGTAATTGCCTCCAATGTTTTTTGTGTAAATTTTGTCATTCTTATTAATGCAATGGGTCGGAAGTCGGGAATTTTACCCCAACATTTACCCCTACAGATTAATTAGATTTTAAAAAACGAAAAAAAACATTCTTGGACACTAAATCTTATAAGTAATTGATTTTAAATGAATATATTTAAAAATATTAAATCTCAAAAAACGCTAAAAAACATCGCAAGACGTGCATGGGGTGCACGGGGTCGCAAGTTCGAATCTTGCCGTCCCGACCAATAAAATCAAAGACTTACAAATTTCATATTTGTAGGTCTTTTTTGTTTTCAGGGATCTGGTAAGAGGTTTAGTAAGAAAAAATCTTTGATTTCAAATTTCTATCCATAACCTATGTCGAATATTCTGAAACCAACTATTATGGGAAACTGGATTTAGTCAGATAGAGGTAGTACTTTGAAACCTCGTCATCCGTACTAAATTTCCTTGAATTCATACGGATCGCCTGTTCATCATTTACCTTTCCAAAGTTACGTTTGTTTTACGTCACTTTTGGGGAGTTAAATTTCGGGTAAGCTCACATTGGCAAAAAAGTTAAATGTGAACCAATAGAACCAAAGAGGCTATATCGCCAGGTGCGGCACCATTTTTATGTGCTATTCAAGCATTGCATGCTGTGACTGCAGAAAGGTGTTTGATATATCATACGCCCGCCCCTTGGTTTGGTAATCTTTTATAATCTTCTCACCTAATGCATTTGCAGTCGCTTCAAGAACCATGCAATCCTGCATTTTCGGAAGGTCTGAAATTTTTCTTTCTATTTCCAGGGCAGCACTTTTTCCAAATTCATAATGAGCCAGTTGATGTAATCGTAGGGCATCGAAAAATATGTTGAATTTCTCCTGCTGAGCTGACGTCGCATTGACCAGTCTTGGCAATACGATTCTGGAATTCAAAGTCGTGTAGACGCTGCTAATCCAACACCCATTTCCATGCTTTTCTTGCGACCACTGAAAATGCCAATTGACATACCAATTTGTCAGGCCGTAGGCAGTGCCGCCGTTTGGATGAATGTTTGACGCGGCTTGCAATACCATCTCCAAGGACTGCTCCGGCTTAGCCGTCGCGATGTACCAGGAATACTCCGGCGGATCAAATTTTGTGCTCCAGTTTTTTACGGTGAAGAACAAACTAACGGTACCCAATACGGCATACAGAGCTATGTAATTCCAAAATGAAGTAGGATCGTCAGCACGATAGACTGGTGTAGCAAAGCGACGTGTAACTCTGCCCTGAAATAAGCTGACCACGACTACGATAAAAAAAACGGCGCTAAAGAGCAGTAGCGGGTGAAACCTAATCAAATTTAACGGATTAGACACGTCAGCTCACATTTCTCTATTGTTTAATTTCGTTTTACTTAAATTCGACCGCTATGTGCAGGTAGTTCTCAATCATATGCAGCTTCAATCAGGTTGAGAAAGTTGGAAGACGTTTCCCTCAGGGTCTTCGCCATCGCACATCAATTGAGAAAATCCATCATAACGCTTGATACCACCCATGACTACGCCGGCACTTAATAACGATGCACGTAGCTCAGGCAGTCCTGATTTAACAATAAAAACCATTTTGACGTTTGAACTTGAACGACTTAATGGTAGGTCACGCCAGGGCATACCTACTCGGTGAAAGGCAAGCTCTATTCGGCCAGTGTTAAGTACAACCCACTCATCCGAAATCTCCTCGACAAGGTCAAAGGAAAAGTGTTTTTGGTAAAAGCGTTTCAACAACGAAACATCACGTACATAGAGTATGAGTCGATTCATTGAGAGCGGCATAATTAATCCAATAAATTTAGGTGATTTTATGTGGAAATTTATTCTGCCAATTCTAAACAACAATTGGACTAAAGCTTCACAGGTAGTTACGTGCCAACACTTTTATTTCGAAGAATAACTTTATTCATCAGTTGTGTTTTCAATACGGCCCTGAGCGTTACTCATTAGCTCCTGTTTAACATTCGTATTCAACAAAGTGGTCGCTAAAGGATGCGTCTGTGCGCTTGAATCATTGAATTTCAAAGTGTTGAAACTAGTTTATGGAACTTACAAGATGTTCCGCAAACCAGGTAGGCGGCGACCGATGTCAGTCACAGCGTAGCTGGCAGCAAGTCCCGTCAACGTAAGAAGGGTAACGTGAGCATAAATATTCAGCGGCAAAGTCCGAAAGAGCATTGCCAAGGCAATAATGACCGGGGCATGCAAAACGTAGACGCCGAAGGAACGGTCAGAGAGCCAACGCAGTTTTTTGTTTTCGGCGTTGCATTTGCGTGAGAAAAACATGAGCAAGCCGAGCGAGAGACCGACGCCAACGAGTTGCTCCCAAACAGCGTAGCAGAAAGACTGCCAGTGCCACCCTCCAAAGAATGCTTCTGGTGCCGCTGTTTTCGCACCAATGATAATAATCGTAAGCAACAGGGGCGGACCACCGAATAGGGCTAACTTGCCGCCGATACGAGCGTACGAGGACGAAGCCATTGGTAGTAACCAACCGTTACGTGCTGTACACAAGCCTGCGAGAAAGAACGCAATGTATTGCACAAAGAAACACAGCTGCATATTTAATACACTAGTCCCGATGGGCTGCACGATGCGCATAGTGAAGGAACCTAAACCAAGAGCGAGCGAGAACAACAAGATGAACGTGCCAGTTGGTACGGTAACTGGCCGCGGATCATTGGACCGGGGGCGTGCCAAACGCCAAGCCGCAAACGCCAGACTGAAAAGTAGCAACGCAACGGCGAACCAAAGCGGTCCCGTGGAGCCGATGAATTTTCCCGTACGAAGATAATTAACATAAAACTCTACCGGAGGGCCGAAATTAAAGTCCCACGGATTCAATCCCAGCAGAATGAACGGATGAATCAGCAACATGTAAAGCAATGCCGGAAGTCCGAGACGAAGTAGTCGCTCGCGGACGAAGGCACGTACTCCGTGACGGGCGATTGAGCTGTACGCAAAATAAGCAGAAATAAAGAATAACAGGCCCATGAAAAATGACTGGAGATGAGCCTGCCAAATGATGAACGGAACCTTCTCGGCCAGTGTAGGTTCTTGTGCACTCATAAAGTACCAATCGCCAACATGGCTATAAGTCACGCAGACATGGAGGTTGACGACCAAGATAATCAGCAAAGTACGAAGATTGTCGATCCATGGTAGACGGACAGTAGTGGATGAAATCATACGAGCACCTTACGAAATGAGGTAGCGCAGCCCAGCCTATGAAGGTAAAGTGGGTCACGCATCATGGCACAACACAGTTGGTAAATCAATATTGAATGGATCTAAAGTTTGAGGGGCGGCAAGGTGGCTTTTAATGATCTATATTTTATATATTCACTCTTGATATTGAGTAATCCATTTTGATAATGTAGTGCATGATAAATCTGCTCATACTGAGCAATCGCGGTGATCAGAGCTGACTACTTATCTGTGCCTCGTTCGACACGAACCGTGCTTTTCCTAAAAATCAAAACTGGTCTGCGTATTGACCCTGGCGGATTTCCGGCCCTCTGTTCTAATGCGAGAGTTAGCGCGGGAGCCGTGGCGTTCGAGAATCTCATTTTTTGCAGCTCGAACCTCGGGCTGAACGCGGCGAGCGTGCAGGCGATTTTTTGCGATACGGGTAGCTTCTTCGAGATCAACTGGTGGGATAGGCCAGAATTGTTCTCCAGAACCTGGATCTCCCACTGTAACACCACAATATCGTTGAACTTCAGGCGGCATTTTCCAGGGCTCAAATAACCAACTGTCGGGTACCTTGCGCAATAGTGGCAACCACCGGCGGACGAACCTCCCATCCGGATCGTGATCTCGAGCTTGTTTGATCGGATTGTAAACGCGAGTGGTGTTAATGCCTGTGGTGCCAGACTGCATTTGCATCTGGCTCCAGTGGATACCTGGTTCGTAATCAACAAACTGCGTTGCCAGCCAATCCCCTACCCGCTTCCAGTGCAGCCACAGCGGATAGGCCGCCACCGAAACTAGCATGGCGCGCATCCGAAAATTTAGCCAACCAGTTTCTCTGAGCATGACAACGCAGGCATCTACCAGAGGCCAGCCGGTGCGATTCTGAGTCAATGCTAAAAAATGGTCCTGGTTCCACTCGGCCTCGCGCAAACCATCATAGCCACGATGCATATTGCACCATTCTATTTCAGGTTCGGTCTCAAGCTTTTGAATAAAATGACAATGCCAATGAAGACGACTCATAAATCCTGCCACCCCCTTAGCTGCACGCGAATCAGGGGGCAATTGCTCCAGCTTCTCGGCTGATGCCTGCACCACTTCGCGCATGCTCAAGCAGCCCCAGCTCAAATAGGGTGACAGTCTGGAGCAGGCACTCGGTGCACTTAGGGGCGAAGATATGCCACCTCTATAGGTCGCACTCCGCTCATTCAGGAAGGACTCAAGCAATGCCAGCCCGTGGGCTCTGCCACCCATTTGCATCTGGGCAGGCTGGTCTTCAGCGCGTTGCCAGTTTTCCCACGCAGGCCAGGATTCAGTAGTCCAAGGCAAGTCAACAGTATCTATGGAGAGCAAAGCTTCCTGAGGACTGTTCATCAAGGTCGCCCATTGGCTATTCCATTGATCACGTTTTGACAGGCGCCGGATTACACCATGTTGCCGAAATTCATGCCAGGCAATTCTATTAGCGTGACACCATTTTTCCACCTTCAAATCGCGGGCATAGGTCAACGCATTCCCGGTCTCCTGATGCGAGTAAATTTCTGCCAGGGGCAGCGATTGGTGCAGCCGATTCAGCACATCGACGACCTCGCCCGTGACCACATGCAATCGTGCGCCCAGCAATTGCAATTGCCTGTAAAGGTCGCGCAGGCATTCGCGTAAAAACACAAATTGACGCTGAGAACTGTCGGGACTAAGCCATACAGACGGTTCAATAATATACACGCACAATATTGAACCCAACTGCGCGGCTTTCGCCAGCGCCTCGTGGTCATGCGCTCGGAGGTCACGCTTGAACCAGACCAGTCGTGTGTTCATAGGAGAAGGTGCCGTCAACGTTGTTAATAATTGGGGCGCATTAGCGCCTCTGAGTTGATTGATAGGATACCCTATTTAGAATTTTAAGGCCTGGCCTAAAAAGTCAGGCCATTAAAGGGAGTACGCTACAAACATGACTTTCGAAGTCTAATTTGCCTTTAAGGTTGTAGATAAAGTAAATGCCCGCATGATGATTTTGCAATTGTCTATTTGAATTACCCATGCAAAGAAGTTGCTATTGATGGATTTTCAAATTACAGTTTTCCAGTATCGATGGCGGCAATATGCCGATCGCTGACACTCATCAATTTTCCAGCAATGCTGAAAAATTGCAGAACTGTCGCTTACATAAATATTTTTCTGGATAACCATGAATACAAAACATTTTTCGAATCGTCGGGCAATGATATTACTCGGGACATTAGTACCGTTTTTTACCACCCTTCCCATCCATGCGCAGATGAGAACTGAGGAGAAAGACAAATACCCCATTGAAGCCGCATTATCTGAACTGGCTAAGCTCGAAAATGACCTTGGCGGTGTTTTGGGTGTATTTGCGCTTAACACTGCCAATTCGGCTCAGTTAGCTTATCGGGCGGATGTGCGCTTTCCGGTTTGTAGCACGTTTAAGGTGCTACTTGTGTCCGCTATTTTGGCACATAGTTCGCAGGTAACTGGGCTTTTACAGGAGAGGATTTTTTATAAGCAAAGTGATCTCGTCAATTATTCGCCTGTTTCTGAAAAACACGTTAGCGATGGGATGACGGTGGCCGAGCTCTGTGCGGCGGCGATTCAATATAGTGATAACAGTTCCGCTAATTTGTTGATGAAAATGCTGGGTGGTCCTGGTGTTGTGACTGCTTTTGCGCGATCGATCGGTGATAAAGAGTTTCGCTTAGATCGCTGGGAGACAGAGTTAAATACCGCTTTACCTGGCGATTTACGCGATACTTCAACACCACAAGCTATGGGGCGAAGTCTGAACCGACTCTTGCTGGGAGATGTGCTCAGTGTCGAACAACGCAAACAATTAAAGGTCTGGTTAATGGGTAATACAACCGGTGCGACCAGAATCCGGGCAGGTGTTCCGGCCGATTGGCAGGTTGGAGACAAGACTGGGACTGGTGATTTCGGCACTGCGCACGACCTTGGTGTTATCTGGCCGCCAGGACGTGAACCAGTCGTGGTGGCGATTTACACGCGCTTAACGGAGAAAGATGCGAAGGCTCGCAGTGATGTAATTGCATCAGCGGCAGAAATTATTTCGAGGTGGCTTTGATGTTGGATCGCGTCTACTGCAATAGCAGACCAGCATCCATCGCAACCAGCAAATTAGTATATACCGTTCTTTATTGACGATCAGGCAAATTGCACCGATACGTATTCAAAATCATACGTTTTCCGCATTGCGTGCATTACTTTTTGATTGCTTGCTTAAAATTTCTCAGCAGGAGTGTTTGCAATGTAAATAAGTCGACATTCGAGCCTGTTCAACAAGAATATTCGGCGCAATCTATGTGATAATAAAAAAATATTTTATTCGCTTTAGTAAAATGAGCGCAAAATTTTTATTAAATCCACTTACCAATACCAATGGGATTTAAAGCTATTTTTAACTTTTACAAGAAAAAATGTTGCTCTGTTTCAGGGAATGAATCAATTTTTCTGGATTTAAAAGAATAAAAAGAATATTTTTCGTTCATTTTTGCTGCATTAGTAGTAAGGCAGTGAACGAATTCACTAACAATATTACAAATTCCCTTATCGCTTTTATGTCTTTGTTAAGTAGCACTCAGTTGAACACTCAGATTTTGTATGGCGAATCCAATGCGAGCCTGATCCGCCAAGAGACTCTCGCAGATCTGTTGGAAAATACCGCACGTCGAATTCCAGAAAAAATCGCGCTGGAATTTCAGCAGCAGCAAATAACTTATGCCGAGCTCAATTCACGTGCGGACGTCGTTGCGTCTGCGCTGATCCGGGAAGGTGTGCGCCCTGGACATATCGTAGGTTTGTGGTTGCCGCGTGGCATAGACTTACTGGTGATGCAGGCAGGTATTGCCAAAACTGGCGCTGCGTGGCTGCCTTTCGACGCGGATACGCCTATCGATCGCATCGCTATTTGTCTTGCCGATGCACAAGCAATTGGTCTGTTGAGTTGCAACGACTTTGCTGATGTATGCAATGGCTTATGTTGCAAACTTTGGACCGCCGAAGCACTAGTCTCTCTACCACAAAGCAATCTGCTACGGCGCGAAGCGGCTTCACCTGATTTTCCTGCTTATGTCATCTATACATCTGGATCAACTGGAAAACCGAAAGGCATATTGGTCAATCACGCCAGTATTTGTCATTTTTTGCGTAGTGAAAACGCGGTTTTAGGTATTGAAGAATCAGATAAGGTATATCAAGGTTTTTCAGTGGCATTCGACATGTCATTTGAAGAAATCTGGATTAGCTATTTGGTGGGCGCGAGTTTGTGGATTGCGCCGAAAGAAATTACCGCTGACCCTGATGCCTTGCCGCAGGCTTTGGAAGTAAATCAGATTACGGTGTTACACGCTGTACCTACTCTGTTGGCCTTGTTTTCACAGGATGTCGATAGCCTGCGCCTGATCAATCTGGGCGGTGAAATGTGTCCTGAATCATTGGTCAAGCGTTTCAGCCGCCAAGGCCGCCAGATGTTCAATACGTATGGCCCTACTGAGGCAACGGTATCTGCAAGTTTGGCTGTATTGCATGCGGATCAACCAGTGACGATTGGCACGCCTTTACCCAATTATTCTATGATGGTCATTGCTACTGACATAGAAAATGGTTTGCGCTTATTGCCTCTTGGCGAAACTGGTGAGTTGTGTATATCCGGACCCGGTGTCGCAATTGGTTATCTTGGTCGTCCTGAACTTACTGCTGAAAAATTTTTGAATAACCCATGGGCGACGGTCGAAAGCGAACGGCGTTTATATCGTACGGGTGACCTCGCTTGCATTCAAGCTGACGGTAGTATTCAATGTCTTGGCCGTGCTGATGATCAGATCAAAATTCGCGGTTTCCGAGTTGAGCTCGGTGAAATTGAAGCCCTCCTTGCACAACAACACGGCGTGGGTACGGTCGCTGTTATCCTAAGGCAAGACCAAGGCATTGACCAGATCATGGCCTTTATGGTTCGTGATGACTTGCCTTGCAATCGTGGCGAGAATGAGCTTTCTGAAGCTGAACTCAAAACGATCTTACGAGCCCACTTAAGCCAGCTTTTGCCACCCTACATGGTACCGTCCAGGTTTGAATTTTTATCGGAAATGCCACGTCTGACATCTGGTAAGATCGACAGAAATACGCTAAAAAAAATGGAGCTGGCGGTGGCTCTCAGCTCGGGCGAATCCGATACACCTGATAATAAAACTGAAGAGATTTTATTTGCGACCTTAAACACCCTTTTCCCTGGACAGGCTATTCGTCGTACTGCTGATTTTTTTGTTGATCTCGGTGGGCACTCATTGATGGCAGCGCGTCTTGTTTCGTTGCTGCGCAAACATAGTCGTTTTGCGTATTTCAAAATCGCAGACATTTATCAGCAACGAAGCATAGGAAAAATCGCTGAATTATTGGAAGCCGCGGGTGCGGCTCAGGATGTAATGAGCGACGAGCAAACCGACTGGACACCACCGTCTGGCTGGAAGCGATGGATATGCGGCGCGGCTCAGGCGTTGGTTATTCCTTGGCTGGTAGCGATACGTATGGTGCAATGGTTGGCACCGTTCTTCACATATCACTTTTTGACTGGTGACCCTGACGATTCCAATACCCGGGCAATTTTGTTTTCTGTCGCAACGTTTTTACTATTGACACTGGCGGAGTTTGGAATTGCGATCCTCGGTAAATGGTTGATTGTCGGCCGCTTAAAAGCTGGACGCTATCCTTTATGGGGTATCGCATATTTCCGATGGTGGCTTGCGGATCGTCTGGTTGAAGCAGCACCGACTTATATGCTGAGTGGATCTTCTTTGTATCCCTTATGGTTGCGTGCATTGGGGGCAAAGATCGGTAAAGATGTCACGATTGGCTCGATTACCTTACGCTCACCGGACTTGTTAGATATCGGAGATGGCGTCAGCATAGGTAGCGCCGTCAATCTGGAAAATGCACGGGTACAACATGGTGAGCTGATTCTTGGCTCTATCACCTTGAAAAAAGACGCGTATGTTGGTTCATATTCTGTACTGGAAGGAAATGTCTGTTTAGAAAATGGTGCACATCTGGACGGCCAATCTGCCTTGGCAGATGGCAACGTAATTCCGGCATATCGGGTGTGGAAAGGTTCACCCGCAAAAGACTATGCAGCGTTTGATCAAAACAGTACACAGGCCCGTCCGCTGTTATCACACAAACGCGCATTCGGCGAATTCATATTTTTTGTCACTGGCGCATTACTGATTGGCGCGCTGTTCTTTGTGCCAGTATTTCCTAGCTTCGTGATTATTGACTGGTTTGATAATGCCGATGCGTTTCCGTGGTTGCAGGGTAACTCGATACCATTTCAATTAACCAAATATTTTGTCCTGGCCTTCCCTGCTACGGCAATCTTGATTTTATGTACTGCCCTGCTTTCGGCCGGTATCCGTTGGTTTATTTTGCCTAAATTAAAGCCTGGCATCTATAAAGTTCACGGGAATACCTATTGCCAAAAATGGTTGGTGAATCAAATTCAAGAATCGAGCTTACATGTCTTACACGGGATCTATGCGACAGTATTTGCCCCATTCTGGTACCGCTTATTGGGTGCAAAAGTGGGCAAAGGTGCTGAGATTTCTACCGCTTTGGGGGTGGTGCCAGATATGCTGACTTTAGGTGATGAGACATTTATCGCCGATGCGGTTTTGCTTGGCGATGAAGAAATTGATGCGGGTTGGATGCGCATGCAACCCACTGTCATCTCAAGACGGAGCTTCGTCGGTAACGGCGCGTATATTCCAGATGGCACCATCTTGCCTGAGAATGTATTGATTGGGGTTCATAGTTGTGCTCCGGATAATGCCTTAATGAAGGACGGCGACACATGGTTAGGATCTCCTCCAATACATTTGCCGGCACGTGAAGAAACGAAAGGCTTTCCTGAAAGCCTGACATTTAAACCATCATTTTTCCGGCGTATAGGACGAGGTTTGGTCGAGGCCTTTCGGATCATCGCGCCGCATGCCATTGTGATTGCGGTCGGTTATACAGTAGTGCTGAATTTAATGCCGCTGGCAGGTGATGATCGTTGGATGGAAGTGTTTTTGTCGTTATTGGTTGCTGGTTTGCTTTATGGTGTTGGTAGCTTTGGTTTTGTGTTGGTGTTTAAGTGGCTGCTGATTTATCGTTATAAGAAAGCCAGTGTTCCGATGTGGACTCCATTTGTCTGGCTATCTGAAGGCATTACCAATTTGTATGAAGGGGTAGCGATCCCCAATTTTATGCGCTATCTGCGCGGCACCCCATGGCTGCCGATCGCCTTTAATTTATTGGGATGCAACATCGGCAAAGGGGTATATTTAGATACGACTGATATCACTGAGTTTGATTGCGTTCGCATCGGCGATTATACTGAAATCAATGCACTGGCTTGTCCTCAGACTCACTTGTTTGAAGACCGTGTGATGAAAATTGATCATGTCACGATTGGTGAGCGGGTTTATATGGGCGCACGCAGCTCGGTGTTATACGGCGCAGAAGTGGGTAATGGGGCTAGTTTGGGAGCTTTAACGCTGGTAATGAAAGGTGAATTTATTCCGGCAAATTCAAGCTGGCGCGGCTGTCCTGCTGCAATGACGACTTAATTCCCTCTTTAGGGCTTCTGATGGAACAGCATTTGCCTGCTTTTTTATGGCCACTCCAGTCACACACAGCGCTGGAGTATTTTATTGCTAAAGATGTTGTCGTCATTTATATCACCGTTCCAGAAAATATTGAACGCGATGTGGCCAGACAATCTCTGCGCCTGGCCTTAACAGAAATGCTGGTTGCCGCATTCGATTGCCCTGCGCAGCAGATACGCATAATAAGCATCATTGCTAAAGGGAACTTTGCGCTTGTTGGAGAACAAGAATTGTTTATTTCTATGAGTTATGAGGCGGGGATTGCCATTGCCGCTATCAGCGCCAAAAATCAGCTTGGCATCGACATTCTTCGATTAACACCAGAAATAGAATGGCAAGACCTTGCTCGTTTGTACCTTGGGGAGCAAAAAACTTCAGAGATTCTTGCTGCTCCTGTCCTAAATCAATTTAGATTATTTACAAAATATTGGACGCAACTTGAAGCCAAACTCAAATCCAACGGAATGACTTTGACAGAACACGAGAACCAAATCAGTGCCGCAAATCATCATCTGCTTGCGGACACTGAATTATTTTTGCTCCAAGTCCCGGAAACTTATGTTGCCAGTCTTGCTCTGTCGGCTATGCAATAAGTTTTACTTAGCGTGACAGCTCAAGCATTTCAAATTTAAGGTACTTGGCAAGTATCATCACTACTACTTCATCCCAAATATAAAGTTTAGCATCGCCTCTTTGGTCTGATCCACTTACATTTGCAGAGCATCACCATTTTGCCTTAGACAAAATAATCAGCCATTTTTTGCAAAATAAAATTTCTAAATGACCTGCTTGCACACCGCTAGAGCAATCAAATACAGGGTTTACATGGTAAGCGCGCTGTCTGTAATCACGACATACGAAAATCTCACGGCGCCCCAAACGCATCAAAAAAGAAGTTGGTGCCAATTGCAAACTGAATCGTGTATCGAAAGCTTGTTGTATGTATGCCATGGTGAATCTCCGTGTCGGTAGATAATACAAAAATATCATGAAGGACATCTTCGAAACTTTTTATAATCACTGCGCTCGTCTTTTGTCCATGGAAAGTACTTTAACATAAAATACTGTATATGCAATCAGTATTTGTTCTATTGTTGCTTATCTCTGACATGTAAATATCTCTTCAAAATATCTGACGTGCTTGCTGGTATTGGTTTAGCGGGCATTTCCATTGATTTTTAAAAAATCTTTTGAAGTTTCGTGGATAACACAATATACTGTATATTTAATCAGTATATTGTGTTATCTTATGCTTACTCAACCTCCATTGCCAATCAGTCGCACTCATTTGCCGGGTGGAATGGAGAGTTTTCACCCTGATATTTGGCGCGCATCACAATTAGCCCAAGATAACCATGCTACGTTGAGCAGCGGCTATGTGGCGTTGAATGAAGAATTACCAAATGGTGGCTGGCCTTTAGGGCAACTCATTGAGATTCTGGTCGCGCAAGCTGCAACGACAGAAATCAAACTGCTGCTACCTGCTTTAAGAAACTTAGGGAACCGTCCCGTTGCGCTACTCGCGCCACCACATATCCCGCTGGCCTGTGCCTACCAGGCAGAAACGAGCATGAACATTCCTTTGCTATGGATAGCCAGCGCTAAACACATCGACAGTTTGTGGGCTGCAGAGCAAATTCTTAAAAATGGTAGCTGTGGTGCCTTATTGTTCTGGCAAACACAAATTAAAACAGAAGCCTTGCGACGATTACATTTGATCGCTCAAAAATCGCAAACTTTGTTTGTTGTTATACGCCCCTTGCAAGCTGCGCAATCGCCATCTCCCGCAGTGTTGCGACTGGCGCTCAAGCCTCAGGCATCGGGAATACAAGTTGATATACTCAAGCGGCGTGGCGCTGTCAGCGATACACCTTTGTTTTTATATCTGAACAATCACCCTTACCTGACTCTGAAATCTACTGAGTATACGCATCCCGACAAGATCAACAGGTTTGGTAAAGACGTTGATTTTCTCAGTAGCTTGAAAAATGAATTATCAAAAGAGGCAGCAAAAGATCTACACAGTTCTGCCGGCGTTAAATGAGTTACCGCTATGCCTGACGCCATCCGCTTCACCAGAAAAGCACCGATCAACAAACCTGCACCGCATAGCGAGACATTGTGTATTGCAGTGCATTTACCGGCACTGCAGCTGGAAGTATTTGTTCCGCTTTGGCAGCAAGTAGAACGTGAGTCTGCAAGCGTCGTCTTAAAACAAAACCGCGTGATCGCTATGTCGGATGATGCACGCAAGGCAGGTGTGCGAGCTGATATGCGGCGCGGTGGCGTGCAGATGCTCTTACCGGAGGCACAGTTTTTTGTACAAGATAGTGAAAGAGAAGCTGCAGCGATATCGGCTATCGCACTGGCTTTACTGCGCTACACCCCACAAGTCAGTATTGCCGACAATGCGAGCATCTTGCTCGACATCGGCGCCAGCCTTCGATTATTTGGTGGCTTACGCTCCTTGCGCCAGCAAATCCGATCCACCGTTAATACTCTAGGCTATAGCCTGACAACAGGATGTGCGCCGACAGCCAAATCTGCATGGTTATTTGCCATTCATGCTGCACGCCATCAACACCGTCAACGTCAGGGGCATGTTTGTTTGCAGATATCACGTTTGCACAAGGCACTGGATCAGTTGCCCATACACTTATTGATGAACGCACTTGCGTGGCAGGATTTTTTACATGGACTAGCATGTTATCGGCTGGCAGATTTACGTGCCCTGCCACGTCCGGGTCTGCAACGTCGATGCGGCAAGACCTTGCTGGAGGAGCTGGATCAAGCCTATTCTTTGCACTCAGCACCACAAATATGGGTAGTTGCCGATCCGGAATTTCATGCCAGACTTGAACTACCAGATCGACTGGACAGTACCGACGCCTTATTTAGTTACAGCCGCAACCTATTGTGTCAATTATCAGGATGGCTCAATGCCCATCACCTGGCGGTCAAACAGATACGTCTGGAATTACAGCATGAGCGTGGTCGTCAGGCTGTGCCGCCCAGCATGCTCGATATTCAACTCGCCGAAGCAAGTTGGCAAGAAGCGCACTTGCTGCCACTATTTAAAGAAAAGTTAGCACACCTCCACTTACCAGCAGCCGTAATTGCTCTAAGCTTGCATGCTCCTCATACGGTAGCACTGGAAGTGTCTAGCGATTCTTTGTTCCCTGATACCTTGAGCAAGCCGGAAGAGCACCAACACTTACTGGCGCTCCTGGTAGCGCGGCTAGGTGCCAATCATGTGTTGCGCCCATTCCCCAAGGCAGATCACCGGCCTGAAATCGCTAATCAATGGATATCGGTGATGCACAACGATAAGCTATCCGATAAAAAAGTAGCTTCTACCTCATTATTAAGACCCAGTTGGTTGCTCAACCAGGCGATTGCTCTTGAAGTTCGCAGACATAAGCCCTGCTTTGGTTCTGAGTTAAATCTGATTTCCCCCGCCGAACGTATAGAAGCCGGTTGGTGGTCAGATCAGACGCAAGTACGAGATTATTTTGTCGCAGTAGATAGCAATCATGTGCGCTACTGGATTTACCGCGAACGGCCTTCGCATGCAGAAAATACAGAGCCAAGCTGGTTTTTACACGGTATCTTTGGCTGATCTGGGCACAGTGGCATCATGAAATATCTCAACACGGGCTCAGCGAACAGCGCATCGACATCGATCCTGCCAGCCTATGCGGAATTATTCTGCCTTTCTAATTTTAGTTTTTTAGAAGGTGCGTCTCATGCTGAAGAATTGGTCAAACGCGCAGCCAAACTGGCTTATGAAGCGCTGGCGATCACCGATGAATGTTCCTTTGCCGGTATCGTCCGCGCACATGATGAAGCAAAGATACAAAAATTACCGTACATCGTTGGAACGTATTTCAAACTCAGTCAGCAAGATGCGGGTCTGCCAGAAACAACTCTCATCGCATTAGCAAGTAATCGCGAAGCTTATGGCAATTTATCAGAACTAATCACCTTAGCACGCAGCCGTTGCACGAAAGGCAGCTACCTGCTGACACACAAAGATTTGCATACACCGCCAGAAGGATATGAACATTTAGCTGGCTTGCCAGATTGTTTGCTCATTTTAGTCCCTGACTATCCAGTCAAACCGGATATTCTGGCAACACAAGCCACGTGGTGCGGGCAACATTTTAGTGACAGAATTTGGATGGGTTTAAACTTATTATTGCAATCAGGCGATAGTTATCAACTACAGCAAGTCACCCATATTGCCAACGAATATGTACTACCGGTGGTGGCGCTTGGTCACGTACTGATGCACGTGCGTTCTCGCAAGCCATTGCAGGATACCTTGACCTCAATACGTTTAGGAAAACCCGTCGCCGAATGTGGCTATGCATTGGCATCCAATGCCGAGCAGCACCTACGCTCAAGATTCCGGCTAGCCAATATTTATCCGGCGGACACCCTCGCTGAGACGATTCGAATCGCCAATTTATGCCGGTTTTCATTGGATGAATTGCGCTATGAATATCCGGAAGAAGTCATCCCCAAAGGACAGACGCCTGCCGCTTACTTACGTAGCGAAGTCTATCTGGGTGCACAATTGCGCTATCCGCAAGGTGTATCAGAAAGTCTTAAAAAAACCATAGAACATGAACTGCATTTAATTAATGAGCTAGCCTATGAAGCTTATTTTTTAACCGTGCATGACATCGTTAAATTCGCTCGCAAGCAAGGCATACTCTGCCAGGGACGTGGCTCGGCGGCTAATTCCGTAGTCTGCTATTGCCTCTACATTACCGAGGTCAATCCCGAAGTCAACAGCCTGCTGTTTGAACGTTTTATTTCCAAAGAGCGTGGTGAGCCCCCCGATATTGATGTTGACTTTGAGCATCAACGGCGCGAAGAAGTCATCCAGTACATTTACCAAAAATATGGGCGCAATCGCGCCGCGCTGGCAGCAGCCGTGCATACCTACCGGCCGCGTGGTGCTTTACGTGAGACAGGTAAAGCACTAGGCATTGATGAAGCCTTCATCGATATGGCAGCCAAATCGCATCACTGGTTTGATAATAAGCATGATTTGTTGGCGCGCTTTACAGAATGCGGGCTCGACACCAACTCCATGCAAGCACAACAATGGGCTAGCCTGGCTAGTCAGCTATTACGTTTTCCACGCCATTTGTCACAGCACAGCGGTGGTTTTGTGATTGCCAGAGGTAAATTATCCCGATTAGTACCGATAGAAAATGCTGCTATGAAAGACCGTCGCGTCATTCAATGGGATAAGGATGATCTTGAATCGCTGGGGTTATTAAAGGTCGATATTCTGGCACTCGGTATGTTGTCAGCGCTTCGGCGGGCGTTTGAATTAATGAAAACCCTTCCTGGTAAGCCCACACGTATGCAAGACATTCCACGTGAAGACCCAGCGACCTACGCTATGCTGTGCAAAGCCGATACAGTCGGCGTATTTCAAATTGAATCGCGTGCGCAGATGAGCATGCTGCCACGCCTGAGGCCACGTGAATTTTATGATTTAGTTGTGCAAGTTGCAATTGTGCGCCCGGGGCCGATACAAGGTGGTATGGTGCATCCTTATTTACGCCGCCGTCAGGGTTTGGAAGTCGTTGAGACCTATCAAAATCCAGCAATGCAAAAAGCCTTGGGACGTACTTTAGGCATTCCTATTTTTCAGGAACAAGTGATGCAAATCGCGATGCTGGCCGCTGATTTTACCGCTGGCGAAGCAGATGGATTACGCCGTGCGATGGCCGCCTGGAAACGCAAAGGTGGTTTAGATGCCTACCATGATCGCATAGTCAACGCCATGGTCAAAAATAACTACACACTTGAATTTGCAGAAGGAATTTTTGAGCAAATGAAAGGCTTTGGAGACTATGGTTTTCCTGAAAGTCATGCTGCCAGCTTTGCCATTCTGGCCTACGTCAGTAGTTGGATTAAACGGCATGAACCCGCTGTCTTTTTATGCTCCCTGCTCAATTCGCAACCAATGGGTTTTTATTCCCCGTCGCAACTTATTCAAGATGCGAAAAGACATGATATTCAGGTCAGACCGATTGATGTAATGCACAGCAATTGGGACTCTTCTTTGGAAACCACCGATCTACCGGAGAAGCTCAACGCTTACACGCAAACCACCCAATCTGCAGTGCGTTTAGGCATGTCGCTACTGAGCGGCATGTCCGAAGCGGCTGCAGTCAGAATACAAGCAGCGCGTGCAAACGCTGCTTTTATCAACGTCGCTGATCTGGCAAGACGTGCTGAACTCAATCGTCATGATTTGCATGTACTGGCTGCTAGCAATGCCCTGCATAGCCTGGTGGGTCATCGCCGTCAGGCCTTATGGTCAGCGGTCGGCGCAATGCCGGATAATGATTTACTGCGCCCCCTGACAATAGAAGAATATACGCCCACGTTGACTACGCCAAGTGAAGCACAAGAGATCACAAGCGATTATCAGACAACAGGTTTTAGTTTGCAGCGTCATCCACTGGCTTTGTTGCGCCAACAATTACTGGCGAAGCGTTTTTTACCTGCCAGCATGTTAAATACCTTTCAACAAGGTCAATTTGCCAGAGGTTGCGGCATCGTCACTGTCAGGCAGCAGCCAGGCACCGCCAAGGGTGTGATGTTTTTAACCATTGAAGATGAAACCGGCACTGTCAATGTTTTAGTTTGGCCAGCACTGGTGGAACAGCAACGTCGCGAGCTGCTAGGGGCAAGCTTGCTGGGTGTTTATGGAATATGGCAACGTGAAAATGAAGTGTGTCATTTATTAGCGAAGCGATTGGTAGATCTCTCTCATTTGTTAGGCCAGTTAGAAGTGGCCAGCAGAGATTTTTGTTAAAATATCCGCCACTCCTAAAGATCACCAAAAAAGCGCGATTCCTATCAAAGGTAGACCTTGAATACCAAAACCAGCATCACCACAGAACAGCACGCTCCTGCACTTAGCAAATCGGATCGCAAACAACAACAGCAAAGTTTGATCGCTGCATCTACCGCCCACGCAGTACACGATGGAATGACAGATCTGGTGTATGTACTCCTGCCGATCTGGCAAAGTCAATTTGGCATCAGCTACGCAATTGCTGGCCTAATGCGCGGTATCTACGCCGGATGTATGGCTGGTTTTCAAATCCAGGCCAGCAAATTTTCAGAAAAATACGGACGTAAAACCTTGTTAGTCGGTGGCACGGCACTAGCAGGGATCGCCTATATAATCGCAGGACAAACTGCCACTTTAATTGGACTCATTGCCGCACTGGCACTAGCAGGTATTGGTGCCAGCACCCAACATCCCCTTGCCTCTTCCCTGGTAGCAGATGCATACGACGAAGATAAATTACGCTCAAGATCCGCACTGGCCACCTATAACTTTGCAGGTGATATAGGAAAAATGGCACTACCCGCAGCTGTGGGTGTGGCATTGACCTGGTGGAGCTGGCGTCAGAGTGCAGGATTTGTTGGATTATTCGGAATCGCAGTTGCACTTTGGCTAGTCTGGGCGATACGTGAAAAACCTCATGGCCAGACATCTACAGGCATAGAATCGAAAGTCGAATCACAGCCCGAACGAGTCGTCACTGTGAAAACCTACGCATCCTATAGCGCAGGCTTTCACGCTTTACTCGCCACCGGTGTCGTCGATACAGCGACACGTATGGGATTTCTAACCTTTTTGCCCTTTGTATTGAAGGACAAGGGAGCAACTACCGCGACGATCGGCCTGGCATTGTCATTACTGTTTGTTGGTGGCGCTGCGGGAAAATTAGTCTGTGGCTATCTGGGACGTCGCATCGGCATGCTAAAGACTGTCTGGTTTACTGAAATACTGACTGCTATTGTCATCCTTTGTATCCTGAATCTGCCACTCACCATTGCCCTCATGACCTTACCGATTATCGGACTGGCACTCAATGGTACATCTTCGGTACTCTATGGCAGCGTGCCTGAGCTAGTTGATGCCAGTGACCGCACACGTGCCTTTGCTCTTTTCTATACCGGCACCATCGGTGGAGGTGCACTATCCCCAATATGCTTTGGCTGGCTTGGCGATCACACCAATATCGTCTTAGCGATGCAATGTCTTGCAGCATTTGTTTGTTTGACGTTACCGTTGGCATGGATAGTCAATCGAGAACTACCAAAATAAATCCCATTCGCCATCAACAAACGTCCCAAAAAAAGCGCCCATGAAAATGAGCGCTATGCGTGGACGAAACCAACAGGTTTTTACTTTGTTCGCTCTTTTAACACATTCGCTACCAAAGCATCAATCACCTGAAACGTTGCCTGCGTGACTTCGCCGCGACTCATTTTCGGGTTGCTTTCTGCAAGCATGGAACCGTTAGTCAGGTAACGCCCATTAACAACAAACGTTGGCGTACTGTTTACTTCGTAATTTTCTATCACCTTAGCCAAACGCGTTAATGAAGTTGTTACCGAAAAGGAATTATAGGCATCAATAAACTTTGTTTTATCAATGCCATTTTTGATCGCCCATTCCAGATTATCTTCGTCGGTTCGTAATGGTTGATGATTCCGGTGCCATGCTTCTAATACTTTAGCATGCAAATTTTGCTCAAGTCCAAGTGCATCCAGCGTCAGAAATAAATGCGCTTCTGCATCTTTAGGCCCATGGTATGGCAAATGAATACGTCTGAACGTGACCTTGTCACCCTGCCTCTTTATCCACTCAGCCAGATCCGGCTCAAGCGCATTACATGCAGGACAGTGATACATAAAAAATTCAATCACCTCTACCTTGCCCGGCGCTGTCTTTACTTCCTGCGGCGAGCTCAAACCAAGGTAATCAACGCCTTTCTGCGGCGTGACCGGTGAAGCCATGGCTATCGATGAAATAAAAGCGCAAACGATAACTGATAATTTAATAAAACTCATACAATCCTTAGAAAAAACAGACTTGTTTTAATAGAAGCTATAACGCCACCGAAGTAAGCTGACGAAAGTTCTTTTCATTTCAATTTACGGACTTAATTCATATGCCAATATCGCCGTGTATTGGTCAGAGTCAAATTTTTTACCCACAACCAGCATTTGTCCCTGCAATTCAGAGTTATAGTTAAACGTAAAAAAATCACCGTCTTTCTCCATCTCTTGCCAGTGATCCGCTTGTACCAAGGCCATTTTTTCAAAAATCGTGGCATTGATCTTAAATGTGTACATACGATTGAGCTTAAGGCGATACATGACAGGTGCTTTTTGTATCGAGACCAGATGATACGGCAACTCAAAAGTATGCACAAAACTTCCGGAAAACTCAGGACTTCTGGTCGCCTCCCACGCTTCTATCGGTGAAATATTACTGTGAAAAAAGGTTGGCTCTACTTGTGGCAAAGACTCAAACTCACGCTGGGATAAATGGGAAGTTCTTTGCAACTGCCATTGCTCATCGACCGGAAAATGACTGAAAACGAATTGTTCTGGCGGCGTCAAAAAAAATGCTTCAGAGAGTTCTTTTTTAAATTTTCCGTCCTTGATGTACCCTGCTCCCCAGGTTGAATCGACCAGATACCAATTCTCATTGATGCGAATTGCGTTCCATGCATGATTCGGCTTATCAAAATGTTGCCCTTGGGAAGTACCGTATGCTTTGGCATAGCCAGAAATACTTTTCACTTCCAGATTGGCATCTTTTGCCATTTTCTCAAATAGACTAGAAAACCCAAAGCAAACGCTCTTGCGCTTTTTCATCACATCTTCAACACTCATATCTTCCACTCGACCTGATAAAAAAGCATCCGCATCATAGACGATACGATCGGTAATCCAACGGTAAATAGCACGGGCTTTTTCAGCGTCAGTATTCAAGCCTTGCGTAAGATAGGCTACCAACAATTGACGATCTACCTCTACTTCTGGCGGCGCCGCAAGCGTGTGAGCATCAATGGCCGCGATTTGCTGATCGCTCAATTCGTGTGCGCAACAACTGACGTTCAGAAAAAAGAAAATCAGAAAAATGCCAGAAAAAAGCGAACGGGACGAAGCCTTTAAAAAAGCGCCTGTGAAGTTCATATCAGTACCAAAAATATAGGGTAGAAATGGCGAAAAGTTCTGGAAAATCACGCAATTTATTATAGTTTAGTATGATCCTTCCGAGATAACATCATCAAATTAAGATTAAAAATTAAGCAACATTAACACCATAGTGTTTTGCAATGTTACAACCTTAAAAATGATTTTCAGCTTACTTTTGATTTAACGTTGCGAAGTATGCACCGTCACATTAAGGATCAACGAAATTGTGAGCCATAAAAAATGGCAACTCCGCTGGAGTTGCCATTTTAACATTGAAATTACGAGAAAAAAACGAATTACTCTTCGTCTTCCTGTTCTGGCATCTTCAATCGACCAGTGTGGTAATCGTATTCATAGACCTCACCATAGCGACCCCATTCAATCGCCACTTCCAGCACGCGTTTAGCTTCATCAGCTTTGAGGAATTCTTCCAGTAACTCCAAAAGCGGCTGCTCAGATAAGCTGCCATTTACTTCCATTTCCAACTTGCGACGAATATGTGCCGCTAATGGGACGTGCATCAATAACTGCTCTCCAAACAACTCCTGTTTCTCTGCCTGTTCGGCGTCGAAATATTTTCGACCGAGTGGCGTCAAAATAATATCGCCTTTTTCCAGAACTGCAAAACCTAACAAACTCAAGGCTTCATACGTAGGGAACAGTTCTTCATCTGATAATTCTGCTTCTTCCGCCAATTGTGGCAAGTCGGCACGACCATTGTAAGGCGCCTCGGCGACCATATCCAAAATCGCTTCGATACGGCTAACGTCAGTATCTGGCAAGCGATAGCCAAGATGTTTGGAACTTGGCACTTCGGAACTTGCTTCGTGCGTCGTACGCATAGTCATCAAACCATACACTTCATCGATCAATGCCCGTACTTCCGCCGACTCAACATTACGTGGGCGCGGCAAATCAATTTTGACTTCACAACGGATCGTACCCGGATCGCTGGACAGAATGATAATGCGGTCTGCCATCACCACCGCTTCTTCGATGTTATGCGAAACGATCAAAATACCTTTCGTCGATATCTTATCTTCATCCCACAATTCCAACATATCATTGCGCAGAGTTTCACCGGTCAATACGTCGAGCGCCGAGAAAGCTTCATCCATCAACAAAATATCAGGATTGGTCACCAGTGCACGGGCGATACCAACACGTTGCTTCATACCACCGGACAACTCGCGTGGCAACGCACCACCGAAACCAGCAAGACCGATCAGTTCTAACACGGCATCGGCGCGTTCCTCACGTTCTTCGGCTGGCACACCTTGTGCCTCTAGCCCTAATTCAACGTTTTGTTGCACTGTCAGCCAAGGAAACAAAGCAAATGACTGGAATACCATCGCCACCCCTGCGACCGGTCCGAAGATAGCCTTATCGCGATAAGCAACCTTACCTTTGTCCGCGGGAATCAAGCCGGCCATAATGCGCAGCAAGGTGGACTTACCCGAACCCGATTTTCCAAGCAAGGCAACGATTTCGCCTTCTTTCAGTTGAAAATCTACTTTATCCAGAATCAAACGGGACTTGCCGTCTGTTGCTTTGAAGGACTTAGCGACCTGCTGCAGGTCTATCAATAAATTTTGATTCATCTTTATTTCTTTCGGACGACATTCCGTCTACGTAAGCGGCAAAGGGTTTTAAGCGATTAAATAGTGATCATAAATTGATCCGCATCATGATCATTAGCGAATACGATCTTCCGCCAACAAATACAATTTACGCCAGAAAAAACGATTCAATAAGGTAACAAAAATACACATCACGCCAATACCCAAAGCAATGCGATGAAAATCACCGGTTTCGGTCATTTGTTTGATGTAACTACCCAAACCATCGGCGACCAGCGTAGTTTTACCCCAGGTCACATATTCCGCCACAATACTGGCATTCCATGAGCCACCACTAGCAGTAATAGCACCGGTAATATAACTAGGGAAGATCGCAGGCAGGTAAACGCGCTTCCATTTCAGCCAACCTTTCAAACCCAGGTTATCAGCAGCCAGTCGCAATTCATTTGGAATCGTAGCCGCACCGGCAACGACGTTAAACAAGATATACCACTGTGTACCAAATACCATTAAGGGGCTTAGCCAGATGTTTGGCGTCAGATTTAACGACACCATCACAAACACGACCAGTGGGAACATGAGATTAACTGGGAACGCGGCCAGGAATTGTGCAACAGCCTGGACTTTTTGCGAGTATTGGGGGCGTAAGCCTATCCAGACTGAAATCGGCACCCATACCAATGAAGCAAGGCCAATTAACAGCATTACGCGAACCAGCGTAATCGTAGCAAGCCCGAAGACGCGGATAACTTCACTCATCCCCACGTCACTGTGAATAAAACTGATCAGACGGAAAATTGCGAGTAAGGTGACGACAGTCAGTAGCCCATCCCAAATACGGGACCACATAGGGCTCATCGGCTTTTTCAATGCGCGCTCAGAAGTGCCATCGTAAGTAACACTAAACCACCCTAAACCACGGCTCAAAAATGCCCAGAAACTCTCTGTCCAAGAACGCACCCAACTACTATTACGCATCCAATCCAGTAACCACGATTGCTGCGCCGTTTCGCCTTGCGATTCTTCAAAGCGGAATTTATCTGCCCATGCCAATAATGGGCGGAAAAATAATTGATCGTAGAGAAGAATACCCGTCAACATTGCAGCAATTGCCCACGCAATTGCATAACCATCCTTGGCTTCGATGGCGACCGCTATATACGAACCAATACCAGGTAATTTGATGTCCTGACCAGCCACAGAAATCGCTTCAGCCGCTACTAGTAAGAACCAACCACCAGACATCGACATCATCATGTTCCAAAGCAAGCCAGGCATCGCAAACGGCAATTCAAGTCGCCAGAAACGTTGCCATGAAGATAATCTAAAAATATGCGCAGCTTCTTGCAGTTCAGCAGGGACCGTCCGCATTGATTGATAGAGGCTGAACGCCATATTCCACGCTTGCGAAGTAAAGATGGCAAAGATGGCTGCACACTCAACACCAAGTAGATTTCCCGGAAATAAGGCAATAAAAGGGGCGATTGTAATCGCCTGAAAACCTAAAATTGGTACCGACTGCAAAATATCTAAAGCTGGGATCATGATTTTTTCAGCAGCGGCGTACTTCACCGCAATGGCAGCAAATACAAAGCTGAATAAAAGAGAAAATCCCAGCGCGGTAAACATGCGCAAAATAGTTCTGAGCAGATAGTAAGGTAAATACCACGGATCGAGAGAAACTTGCAATGCTTCACCAACCGAGAATGGGCGGCTCATCTGCATTGCAGCGAAAGCAAAAATGCTGAGTAAAGCCAGAATCAAAGGTAGTAGAGCCCAGTCCCAACGATTAGGACCTTTATCATCAACGATCACATCGTCACGCGTCTGGAGCTTGAATAGTTCAAACATGCATACCACCTTGCAGCAAGCGTTTCATCAAAAAAGCATCATTCATATGCAACAAATTACCTCCTCAGTTACTTAGGCTTCATCAGTAACTCCGGGATAAATTATTGCCGGATGATCACGCAAAAATTTGCACGCCAAACGACGGTTCGATATCGACGAATCAGGTAGAAAAGCCAGCGCATGCTAGAAGAACTACTACCCACATTTTAGCAAGGTAGCAGCAGGACATCTGCGGTTACATTGCAGTGTTGTGGTCGACGTTTGATCGACAACTATAACCATCCACAGAACGAATTCCAATGAGAAGAAGCCCGCACTTTAACACAGGGAGAGACCTGTTCACAATATGATGCGATGCAAAATAATCTTTATATTTTTAACCTCTAAAATTCACTAAATCATTAATAAATGACCAAAGTCACAGAGACTATTTCTGAGAGGTAGAGATACGATTTTTTAACAACAAAATTAGATCATTTCGCTCACTTTTGTTAGCAAAATCGAGCGCTGTCATGCCAGCGTCATTTTTAAGGCTTATATCCGCACCACTATCAATCAAAATTTTTGCTGTGTCGTACTTTCCAAAATTAAGTGCCATCATCAGTGGCGTTGTTTTATTTGGAGACTCAGAATCAATATATGCGGCATGCTCTAATAAAAAATTCAGTGTTTCAACGCTACCGCTTGCCGCAGCGTAATGCACGGCAGCCCAGCCAGGTTGATTCACTTCAGCACCAGCTGCAACTAATTTTTTTACCGCCTCTACATTCCCCGAAAAGCTTGCCAACATCAGCGCCGTATCACCATTGCGAGCATGTTGTTCAAGTTTAATATCGCGCGCACTCAAAAGAGTATCAATCACCTTCATTGATTTTTCTCTGATCGCAATCATTAACGCTGATTCGCCGCGCAACTCGTCAACCGAATTTGGATCCATGCCACGCTGCAGTAAACCACTGACTGTTGCCTGATCATTAAATTTCACAGCAAAGATAAAATCATCATAAGAATTACTCGCAGCTAACACTACGTGATGAACGCCAATCAGAAGAAATAAGCCACAGATCGTTTTCGCAAGCAATCGGCCAAACGGTTTCAACGCAATAAAGTTAACTATTATTTTCATCTCTACCATCCTATCGTTTTCAATTAGATATCCTGTGAATTTAAGCTGCAAACTGAAAAAGATTAAAGAAATTTTCCGTGGTGATTTTCTGCACTTCATTCACTGAAATACCTTTGATATCCGCTAAAAATTCTCCTACATGACGTACAAAACCTGGCTCATTCATTTTGCCACGATGCGGAGCTGGTGCCAGATATGGAGAATCCGTTTCGATCAAAATTCTGTCCAATGGCAAGACTTTTGCAACCGCCTGCAAATCTTTCGCACTCTTAAAAGTCAATATGCCGGAAAATGAAATATAGAAACCCATTGCAACCGCAGCCTGCGCTACTTCTAAAGATTCTGTAAAACAATGCATGACACCTGCCACCCCACCCTTCTCTATACCTGCACCTTCTTCCTGCATAATTCGAATCGTATCTTCAGATGCTGCACGCGTGTGAATGATCAGGGGCTTACGACTGATTCTGGAAGCGCGTATATGCTGACGAAAGCGCTCTCTTTGCCATTCCAGATCACCTTTTAGTCGAAAATAATCCAGACCAGTTTCACCGATGGCAATAATTTTCGGATGCTGCGCCAACTCTACCAATTGTTCTGCGCTGGGCTCTGGTGTTTCTTCATAATCCGGATGGACACCGACCGAGGCATAAATATGCGGATATTGCTCTGCCAACGCTAACACTTGTGGAAAATCCGGCAAATCAACAGAAACGCATAATGCGTGACTCACACCGTTGTCTTCCATCTTTTGCAGAATTTCAGGCATGCGTCCGGCTAACTCCGGAAAATTAATATGACAATGGGAATCTACGTACATAATGAGGCCAGATAAAAAATAAATGGCAGCCGTAGCTGCCAGGATAGTAAGGTCAATTGCTCAGATCAAAAAGTGACCCGTGTGCAATGAAACTTAGAAAAATAACTAGCGATGCTGAGCGATTACATCAATAACTGCTTGTGCGGATATATTAGCAGTATCGCGCAGCAAGGTATGGTGCATTTCTGTAAATCGTTCTTTCAGACTACTTTGCAACTGATCACTATTTAATTGCTCCCAAAGCGCATCCGCCATTGCTAATGGTGTTGCAGCAGATTGCAAAAATTCTGGCACCACAAAATCACGGGCAAGAATATTAGGCAAACCTATCCATGGCTGGTAGCCCATATGCTTCAAGATCTGCCACGATGCTTCCATCATCTTATATGCGATCACCATAGGCTTTTTGAACAGTGCGACCTCTAATGACGCGGTGCCTGATGCCACTAGCACCACATCTGCCGCCGCGATAGCGGTGTGAGACCTGCCATCGATCAACAAGACTGGAACCCCTTCGAGCTTCGCCGCCACGACCAATTTAATGTAATAGCTACGTTGCTTATTACCAGCCATAGGGACGACGATTTGAAGGTGCGGATCGCGTTCCAGCAAAATTTTTGCGGTACGTATGAAAGCTTCGGTATTGTATTTAATTTCAGAAATACGACTACCAGGTAATATCGCTACCACTTTGAATCTGGGATCAAGTCCCAATTCTTCGCGCGCTGCGTTGGTATCAATTTCCAGTGGAATAACCTGTGCTAAAGGATGCCCGACATACGTTACAGGGATACCAGCATTTTTGTATATTTGCTCTTCGAACGGAAATATCACCAACATGTGCGACACCGCAGCGGCGATTTTTTTAATCCTTCCGCCACGCCAGGCCCAGATTGAGGGACTGATGTAATGCATCGTTGGAATACCAGCTTGCTTAAGCTTAACTTCCATATCCAGATTAAAATCTGGCGCATCGACACCGATGAATACATCAGGCTTTTCAATCAACAACTGTTGCGTCAACTGTTTGCGTATCCCACTGATTTCACGGTAATGCACCAGTACTTCGAATAAACCGCGCACTGACAGTTTCTCCATAGGCCAATCACTAACAAAACCGTGCTCAGCCATGTGCGAACCACCAATACCATGCATATAAGCGTCTGGCAAACGTGGACGCAAACCTGATAGCAAACGCGCTGCCAGCATGTCGCCGGAGGTTTCTCCGGCGACCATAGCTATCTTAGACTGATAAGAAGATGGCATAGACAACTAGCGAACAATGCCACGCGTAGACGTATCAAGAAAGTCGCGTAGTGACTTTACGTGCACGGCAACCTCCTGAGACAAGCCAGCGATTTGCTGATCAAGTGCCAGTTTGGCCTCATCCAATGTCAATCCCGATTTATAGATTACTTTATAGGCTTGGCGAATTGCATTTAATTGTTCACGATCGAACCCACGACGTTTTAATCCTTCCAGATTGACGCCATGTGCTACCGCTGGATTGCCGGAAAGCAGAACAAACGGCGGCACGTCCTGCGTCAGGCTAGTATTCATCCCGACAAATGCATGCGCACCAATCTTGCAGAATTGATGCACCGCTGAAAATCCGCTCATGATCACCCAATCGCCGATTTCCACGTGACCAGCCAAGGCGGCGTTATTCGAAAAAATCGTGTTATTTCCAACGGTACAGTCATGAGCAATATGAACGTAAGCTAAAAACCAGTTATCACTGCCGATGCGCGTAATGCCGCGATCTTGTACCGTACCACAATTGAATGTACAAAATTCTCTGACCAGATTGCGATCGCCGATTTCCAGATACGTAACCTCACCGCCATACTTTTTATCCTGTGGCGGGCCACCAATCGAGGAAAAAGCATGAAAATCATTGTCTTTGCCGATCGTCGTGTGACCGCTGATGACAACGTGCGGGCCGATTTTGGTCCCGGCTCCAATACTGACATGAGGGCCAATAATCGAATATGGGCCAACTTCTACCGAGCTATCAAGGTTTGCCTTGGAATCGATCAGCGCGCTTGGATGGATCAGCATTATTTCTCCGCATTGTCATCAGTGGTGCGCATAGTACACATCAACTCGCCTTCTAATGCAAGTTGACCATCTACTGTGCCTTTCGCTTTATACTTCCAAATGCCACGAGCAACTTTAAGAATTTCTACTTCCATTTTCAATTGATCGCCTGGCTCAACTGGGCGTTTAAAACGCGCACCGTCGATTCCAAGGAAATACACGATCGTCTTCTCGTCAGGCTTTTGCCCCATTGTTAAAAACGATAATAGTGCTGCTGTTTGTGCCAGAGCTTCAATCATCAACACGCCCGGCATCACTGGTTTGTTCGGAAAATGTCCGTTAAAAAATTCTTCATTCGCCGTAACGTTTTTGATGGCGGTGATGGTCTTACCATCTTCCCAGTCCAACACGCGATCCACCAATAACATTGGGTAGCGATGGGGCAAATATTCTTTAATTTCGTTAATGTTGAGTGTTTTTTTCATGATGATTTTTCAGTCAATGTTTTGATTGTTTTTTCTAATTGGCGAATTTTTTCACGCATACCCGAGAGATTTCTGACGATGGCTGCGGATTTTTCCCAATCTGCATTTTTTGCAAGAGGATAAAAACCAGTGTATTGGCCTGGCTCAAGAATGGATCTCGACACCATACTTGCAGAAGACACGTGGACATTATCAACAATCGTCAAATGTCCAAGCACCATTGCCGCACCACCAAACGTACAATTTTTTCCGATCTTGGCGCTACCAGCAACACCCACACATCCTGCCATCGCGGTATTTTGACCAATATGGCAATTGTGACCAATCTGAATCTGGTTATCGAGTATCACGCCATCTTCAATGATGGTATCAGCCAAAGCACCACGATCTATACTAGTGTTAGCGCCGATTTCGACACGATCGCCAATGACTACGCGTCCGGTTTGCGGAATCTTAACCCATTGTCCCCGGTCATTGGCAAATCCAAAACCATCGGCACCGATCACCGCACCAGAATGAATAACGCATTCAGCCCCAACCACGCAATAGTCATAAACGGTCACATTAGCATGCAATAAAGTATTGTCGCCAATAGTGACGCCACGCCCAATCACCGTTCCCGCCTTAATCACGGCGCCTTCACCGATCACCGCCTCAGCATCAATACTGACATGCGGCCCAATACTCGCCGACACTGGCACAATTGCATGCGGGCTCACCCAAGCACTTGGATGTACACCCAGGACAGGAGGAATTGCCTTCAGCGACGCAAAATATTGGGCCGCACGCGCAAAGTAGACATAAGGGTTCGGCACAATGATGCACGCCCCCGAATACTGAGCCGCAATTTGCGCGTGATCCGTCTCGGTCAAGATTAAGGCTGCAGCTTTGGTCAAAGCTGCTTGCGCACGTAATTTTGAATTGGAGAGGAAAGTAATGTTCAGGTCTCCAGCATCGCTTAAAGGCGCAATGCCGGTCACTGTTATATCAGGAGATCCAATTAATTGACCACCGAAGCGATCGACCAATTCTCCCAGCCGAGTGCTCGTCGTGGTCATTGTTTATTTAGAGAGTTCTTTGAGAACCTTATCGGTAATATCGACGCGGGGATGAGAGTAAACGGCATCTTGCAATACGATGTCATACTTCTCAGCCTCTGCAATCTTTTTGACAGCTTTCACTGCGCGATCAACCAAGGCTGCGATTTCTTCATTTTTACGTTGATTAAGATCTTCGTTAAACACACGCTGCTTACGCTTAATATCCTGATCCAAATCGGTTAATTCACGCTGCCGTTTAATACGATCTGACTCTGAGAGTACAGGTGTATCTTTATCTAGCTTCTCTGCTAACACTTTAATCTTAGCAGTCAGGTCTTGCAACTCTTTGCCTCTTTTGGAAAACTCTTGTTCAATTTTCGCTTCGGCAGCCTTCGCAGGTGCGGACTCACGCATGACACGCTGAGAATCAAAAATAGCCACTCTCGAATCTTGTGCATTCGCTTGTGCAAGGCTAAAAAAACATGCCGCACAAACCATCAAACGACTAAACAATTTGGACGGGGTAAGATGTTGACTCAAAATAATCTCCGTAACTCGAACTAAAACACGCAAAAATTGCGGTGCCGCAATTAAAAACCTGTACCCATTTGGAACTGGAAGGTTTGCTTTTTATCTTCCGGCTTAGCATTTAACGCACGCCCGAAACTGAGCTTCAACGGACCCACCGGCGAAATCCAACTTATACCAATACCGGTACCAAAGCGCAAATCTTTGAATTGCATTTTTTGTCCTTCGTCAAAAACCTGACCACCATCCAGGAAAGTGAACCAGCGCAAAGATTTGTCGGCACCAGGGAATGGTACTTGCAACTCTATATTGCCAATGACCCTGCTTGCACCACCCAAAGAATCGCCATTAGGGTCTTTAGTACCAAGACTAGATGGTTCATAACCCCTGACAGAACCAATACCACCGGCATAAAAGTTCTTGAAAATAGGATATGGATTACCGTTGAGGCCATGACCGTAATCAAATTCCCCATTTAATGCCAACACAACGGAGCGATAAACTGGCTTGAAATATTGGGCATTATAGATTGCACGATAATATTTCATGTCGCCAATAGCTGCCACCTCCAGATTGGCACGCTGATAACGTCCTACAGATGGAGTCATGACGCTATCACGACTATCTCTTTGCCATGCGACCGTAAACGGGAAGGCATTTGTCGTTGCTGAACCTACCCCATAGAGTGGATCGGTAGGATCTTTAGAAACATTGTTGCCATACGTCGCTATGTATTTCAAATAGCGTGAAGGACTGCTCTGATACGCATCAACCTTGGTTCGTTCAACACCAATACCAAAGAAAATAGTATCTACCTCAGAAAAAGGAACGCCAAAACGAATGTTGCCACCGGTTGTTTGTACTTTATAGTCACCAATACTGCCGATAATTGGTCGTGTCGTACGCAAATACCCTTCTAAGCTACGACTAATGCCGTCATCAGTAAAGTAAGGGTCAAAATGCGACAAAGCAATAGTGCGGTTCATGCGACTGGTATTCATTTCCAAGCCGATAGTATCTCCACTACCAAATGCGTTGGCTTGTGAAATCGATCCGGTCAGTGTTAATTTTTCCGCATTAGAATAACCTGCACCAAATGTCAAATTACCAGTTGGTTTTTCCGTGACTGTCAGACTAATATCAACTTCGTCGGCACTGGTCGCTACCTCTGGCGTTTCAAGTTTAACATCGCCAAAGTAACTCAGGCGCTCAACACGGTCACGTGATGCTTTAATTTTTTCACCGTCATACCACGAACCTTCAAATTGGCGGAATTCGCGGCGGATTACTTCGTCCCGCGTCTTTGTATTTCCCGCAAGATTAATTCGGCGAACGTAGACACGCTTGCCAGGATCAACAGCGACAGCGAAAGCAACTTCTTTCTTTTCTTTATTTAAGATAGGATTTGCACTCACGTTAGCAAACGCGTACCCAAAATTACCTAAACGTTCAGAAATACGCTTCGTACTTTCAGTTAAACGAGCAGCATTGTAGACGTCATTTTTCTTCAACAACATCAAGGAGGCCAACTCATCCTCGCGACCAAACATTTCACCTTCGAGCTTCACGTCGGAGACCGTGTATTTCTCGCCCTCAACCAGATTGATAGTGATATAGATTTCTTTTTTGTCAGTTGTAATCGCAATCTGGCTTGAGAGAATTTGCATCTCAAGATAGCCGCGATTTTGATAGAACGAGCGTATAGCCTCGATATCGCCCGACAATTTCTGTTTAGAATATTGATCTGCTTTGGTGTACCAAGAGAACCAGGTTGGCGTATTCAACGCCATTACGTCACGCAATTCGCCGTCAGAAAACGCCTTATTGCCGATAATCTTGATTTGCGCAATTTTCGCAATTTCACCTTCGTCCACTGCAAACGTAACTTTGACACGGTTACGCTCTACTGGCGTGATGGTTGTTGTAATTTGCATGCCATACAGGCCTTTAGACAAGTATTGTTTTTTCAATTCTTGTTCAGCGCGATCAACCGTAGCTTTGTCGAAAATTTTCGATTCGCCAATACCGATATCTTTGAGCGCCTTAATCAAAGCATCTTTTTCAAATTCTTTGGTACCAGTAAAGTCTACGCCAGCAATAGTTGGACGTTCTTCCAGTAAGACAACCAAAACGCCGTCTTGTTCTTCAATCTGAATATCTTTGAAAAATCCTGTGGCGTATAAAGACTTAATTGCAGTCGTACTTTTAGCATCATCAAATACTTCACCCACTTTTACGGGTAAATAGCTAAATACGGTACCAGCCTCTGTTCTTTGCAAACCTTCAACACGAATATCTTTAACTGTAAATGGCTGTATCGCAAAAGCGCTGCCGGAACATAAAGCCAACGCAGCCAAAGCTACAGTATGACGACGAAAATGTGGCAAAGTGAAATGCTCGATATGTAATTTCATTGGGTGTAAAGTTCTTTCAATACTCTCAATATTGCTATCTGGAATGAGTTTTTTATCATCAAGCCGACTATTATGACATTAGTCTGACTATGTCATTAAAAAAAGCTACCGCCATCATTGCCATCAACAGTGCTAAGCCGGCACGTTGGGCAATTTCGCCAAAGCGTTCTGAAACAGGTTTCCCCGTCAAAACTTCCAGCGAATAATACAACAAATGCCCACCATCTAACACTGGTATGGGCAGCAAATTCATTACGCCAAGGCTAATACTGATTAATGCCATGAAACTCAGGTAGCTAATCACACCAGTTCTTGATGTCTGACCCGCATAGTCAGCAATAGTTAACGGTCCTGTCACATTCTTTAAGGAAATTTCGCCAACCAGCATTTTCCCGATCATCTTAAAGCTCATCAGACTAGTATCCCAGGTTTTTTGACCCGCCTTCAATACCGAATCAAAAAGACCAGCGCTGACAACGGTCATTTCTGGTGCCAGCATTAACTTAACTTTCAAGCGTCCGACACGTGTGCCAGCATTACTTTCTGGCTCAGGGGTTGCTACTATATCAAATTCAGACTGATTTCTGAGAATGTGTAGCTTCAACGGGATGCCAGGCGATGCACTTACCATTTCCGTGAACGCCAACCCATCAAGAACCGCAACTCCATTAACCGCCAGCACCCTATCATTTTGCTGCAATCCCGCCAACTGAGCAGCACCACCGGGAAGTATCTCGCCAAGTATTGCCGCAGGTCGCGCAAGAGAGAATCCTAGCTTAGATAAGAAATCCCCTTCCAAGTCTTTAGCGCTCAACTGCTGCAAAGGTAAATCAACAACGCGACTTTCTTTTCCATTTAACGCCCCGTTTGCCTGGCGCTCAACAACAAGCTCAGCAGCACCTTTTGCCAAAGCGCGCTGCATCAACTCCCACTGCACTTCGCTCCAACTTTGCACCACGAGACCATTAATGCTTAAAATCCGGTCACCATGGCGCAAACCTGCTTCGTAGGCGATAGAATTGTTTGATGGGACTCGGATTTTTGCAATTGGTTCAGGAATACCATGTATAAACAATCCCGCATACAAAACAATCGCCAACAGAAAATTTGCAACCGGCCCTGCAGCGACAATAATAATGCGCTTCCAAACAGACTGACGGCAAAATTCACGCGGCAAATCTTCCTGCGGTATTGGTATATCACCTTGCTCACGCATATCGAGCATTTTGACGTAGCCGCCCAAGGGCAACATGGAAATTACCCATTCGGTCTGATCTTTTCCTAGTTTGCGAGAAAAAATCACTTTCCCCATACCCACAGAGAAGCGAAGTACTTTAACGCCACACAATCTGGCTGCCAAATAGTGGCCAAATTCATGAATAGTGACCAAGGTCCCTAAAGCGACTACAAATGCAAGTATTGTTTGTATGAGTTTCATTGGGAAACAAGTTTAGTAGCTACGCTTCGCGCTTCCGCATCAGCCGCCAAAATACTTTCAAGATCCGTCATTTCGGTTACAACAATCTTTTGCAGACTTTGCTCAATGACTTGAGGAATCATGGTAAATCCTATCTTTCCATCCAGGAAAGCCTGAACGGCAATTTCATTACTCGCGTTCAAAATTGTCGGTGCCGAACCACCTGTCCGCAGCGCCTGAAAAGCCAAAGCCAGGCAAGGGAAACGATTGAAATCCGGCGCCTCAAAGTCAAGTTTCCCAACTTTAATTAAATCCAAAGCATCAACACCAGAATCGATGCGTTCCGGATAAGCCAACCCATAGGCAATCGGTGTACGCATATCTGGATTACCCAATTGCGCCAACACCGACCCATCGTTATACGAAACCATCGAGTGAATCACGCTTTGAGGGTGAATCACCACATCGATGCGATCCGCAGGAACATTAAACAGCCAATGCGCCTCGATCACTTCCAAGCCCTTATTCATCATTGTGGCGGAGTCGATAGAAATTTTTCTACCCATTACCCAATTTGGATGCGCAACTGCTTGCTCTGGGGTGACAGAACTTAAGGTTTGGATGTCACGATATAAAAACGGGCCGCCGGATGCCGTCAGCAATATCTTGCGCACACCATATTGATCAGGTTGCCCATCAAATGACCGCGGCAAACATTGGAAAATGGCGTTATGTTCACTGTCAATAGGCAACAAAGAAGCGCCATGCGCTTTAATCGCATTCATGAACAGATTGCCCGACATGACCAGCGCTTCTTTATTCGCCAGCAGCACCTTCTTACCAGACTCTGCTGCTGCAAGAGACGCTGGCAAACCAGCAGCACCAACAATCGCCGCCATCACGATATCGCACTCTGGCGCCGAGGCTACTGCGCACAGTGCAGAGGCACCAAATTCGATCTGAATATTTCCAAGGCCACTTGCCACGAGCAACTGCCGCAAACCATCTGCTGCAGTTGCAGACCCGACAACCACCACCTTAGGATGAAATTGCGCGCATTGTGCAGCCAATTTTTCAATCTGGCTATGTGCTGTTAAAGCATACACGCTATATTTATCAGAGTGACGGGCAATCACATCCAAGGTCGAAACACCAATGGAACCAGTTGCCCCAAGAATGCAGACTTGTTGTTTATTGTTTATATTATTCATGATACTAGCGCCATAAATCTAAAAGTACCGCTAAAGGCAGCACAGGAATCAATGCATCAATTCTGTCTAACACACCACCATGACCCGGCAGCAAGTTACTGCTATCTTTCATTCCTGCACGACGTTTTAGCATAGACTCAAACAAATCACCAACCACACTTGCCGCTGAAATCAAACTAAGTAATACAGCTGCAATCATCCAGCCTTTGCGCGCAAACAATTGTGCAGCAAAGGTATCATGCAATTGCGGAACTAATGTTGAAAGGCTAGCCAAAACCAGCACTGCTAACCAACCACCAATAGCACCTTCCCAGGATTTTCCGGGTGAGATCGTTGGCGCAAGCTTATGCTTACCAAACGCCTTGCCAGCAAAATAAGCACCAATATCTGCCACCCAAACGATCACCATGACTGACAGCAAGTACAAGGGGGAACGTTGAAACAGCACTGCGATAGCAATAAAACAGCCGAAGATGCTAATCCCATAAAGAGCACTCAGCAAGCCATTTGAAAATCCAAAACCAGGCAAACCCTTTGCCAACAATGGCGTTAGTCTTAATATCCAGAAGGCAACGCACAATGCAAATAGCAATGGTGTAGAAAAGCTATTCAAATGAAAGAGCAAATACCCAAAAAACACCGTCCAGATTGCCGACATCAAAATTGGTCCGGGTTTTTTAAATAAGCGCTGACACTCCCAAATTGCAGCGGCAAAAAAAGCCGCAACAATGGCTGAAAAGGCCAGGAAATTCCCGAGATACATTATCGGCAACAATATTGCCAACAAAACCAATGCGGTAATAATACGGGTTTTTAACATCAATGACTTTCTATCAGGACGTTTGCATCGTCAGCGCGATAGATGATTCACGCATCGTTGTAAACTTGATGGTCAAATGGCTCTCACTGCCCTCGTCCAGACAGGAATCATCGAGATCACTCAAAAGCTGACTAAACATCGAAATCAAAATTGGCAGGAAAATAAGAGAGAAGAAATTGCGGATCGCAAGAGGAATAACCGTGAATGTCAAAGATACGTTTCGCACCAATGACATTCCCACGGAAAATAAAAAACACACACCACTTACAGAAAAAATAGAGTCAAATCTACAAGGAAGTGTGTTTTTCACAGGGTGCTCTTTTGTGCTTACAGGCACAATCAAATACCAGATAAAGAGTAAAAAGCCGGATTTAAACCGTCAACACTTCTTTTTCTTTTTCGAGCAATAATTTATCGACTTCGGCGACAAATTTATCAGTCAATTTTTGAACATCATCTTGCGCGCGACGTTCATCATCTTCAGAGCACTCTTTATCTTTGAGAATTTTTTTCAGCGTTTCATTGGCATCACGACGAATATTACGGATCGCAATTTTTGCGCCTTCACCTTCTGTTTTTACCAGCTTCACCATTTCTTTACGACGCTCTTCTGTCAACGGTGGTGTTGGCACACGAATCATGTCGCCTTGGCTCGATGGATTCAAACCCAGATCGGAATCGCGAATCGCTTTTTCAATCGCGTTCAGCATTTTCTTTTCCCAAGGTTGAACACCGATAGTGCGCGCGTCAATCAAGGTAACATTCGCGACCTGAGTGATGTTGGTTGGCGAACCATAGTAATCAACCATGACGTGATCCAGAATACCAGTGTGAGCACGACCAGTGCGCACTTTGGCTAAATCGGATTTCAAAGTCTCGATCGACTTTTGCATTCTTTGTTCGCTATTTTTTTTAACGTCTGCTACTGCCATTCTGTCCTCCTGTACATCAATGCAGGATCTCCATTCAAAAAATGAAGACCCTTATCAAAATTAAATCATTAAATCACAAATCCTGCATTATACGTGGACAAGTGTGCCTTCGTCTTCACCCATAATGACATTCTTCAACGCACCGGGTTTAACGATAGAGAAAACTTTGATCGGCAACTTCTGATCACGGCACAATGCGAATGCAGTCGCGTCCATCACTTGCAAATGACGAGAAATAGCTTCATCAAAAGAAATGGTTGAGAAACGGGTTGCGTTAGCATCTTTTTTCGGATCCGCAGTGTACACACCATCTACCTTCGTCGCTTTCAACACGATTTCAGCACCGATTTCAGATCCACGTAAGGCAGCGGCTGTATCTGTAGTAAAGAATGGGTTACCTGTACCTGCAGCAAATACCACAACCTTGCCTTCTTCAAGATACTGCAGGGCTTTGGGACGCACATACGGCTCAACCACCTGATCAATCGCAATCGCCGACATCACGCGTGCAGTAATACCAATTTGACGCATGGCGTCTGCCAAAGCCAAAGAGTTCATAACTGTTGCCAGCATCCCCATATAGTCCGCCGTTGCACGATCCATTCCTTGCGCACCAGGTGCTACGCCACGGAAAATATTGCCACCACCGATAACGATGGCCAATTCCACGCCTAAGCGAGAAATTTCTGCTACGTCGGCCACCATGCGCTCAATGGTGGCACGATTGATGCCAAATGGGTCATCGCCCATCAAGGCTTCGCCAGAGAGCTTCAAGAGCACGCGCTTGTAAGCAGGTTTTGTCATGATAGGACTCCTTCTGGAAAGTTAAATAAAATGATGAACAGCAAAAATGCTATTTGATTTGGATACACTTAAGTCCGACCACTACCGGCACAGCAAAGGCACGCTAAAGGGAATTCAGTCAATATTTTAAAGATTGAATATACACAAACCAAATAACTTTTAAAAAATATTCTGCGTGCTTAAAAAAACGGGCCTTTCGGCCCGTTTTTTAATAACGACTTATTACGCTTGTTTTGCCGCTGCAACTTGCGCAGCAACTTCAGCAGCGAAGTCATCCACTTTCTTTTCAATGCCTTCACCAACAACGTACATAGTGAACGCTTTGACAGAAGAATTAACAGATTTCAGCATCTGCTCAACTGTTTGCTTGTCGTTTTTAACGAAAGGCTGATTGAACAAAGATACTTCCTTCAAGAATTTGGAAACAGCACCTTCTACCATTTTCTCAACGAATTTGGCTTCTTTACCAGATTCCGCTGCTTTTTGCTCAGCAACTGAACGCTCTTTAGCGATCAAATCTGCTGGAACTTGCTCAGTAGACAAGGATACTGGTTTCATCGCAGCGATGTGCATCGCGACGTCCTTACCAACTTGTTCGTCAGCACCATCAAATTCAACGATAACGCCGATACGTGTGCCGTGCAGGTAAGAAACCAATTTAGCTTGTGTTTCGAAACGTGCAAAACGACGGAAAGACATGTTTTCGCCAATTTTACCAACCAAAGCAGCACGCACCTCTTCCACTGTTTTGCCTTCGAGTGGCAATGCGCCCAATGCAGCGATGTCTGCAGGATTGTGTTCAGCGATCAATTTAGCGACAGTGTTAGCCATAGCCAGGAAGTCGTCATTCTTAGTCACGAAGTCTGTTTCACAGTTAACTTCAACCAAAGCACCAACACCACCAGAGATATAAGAAGCAACAACGCCTTCTGCAGTAACACGGGAAGCAGCTTTAGAAGCTTTGCTACCCAGTTTTACACGCAGAATCTCTTCCGCACGATCCATATCGCCTTCAGCTTCTGTCAAAGCTTTTTTGCATTCCATCATTGGTGCATCAGTCTTTGCACGCAAAGCACCAACTAAAGCTGCTGTAATCGCTGCCATGTCATTCTCCTAATTCAGTAGTGCTAAAAAGCACGATCATCAAATTTTGTTTAAAAAAAAGGGCGAACGACTGTTGCCCCATTTTTTGTTTTAGATTACCGAAGCAATCCAAAACTTATTTACCTGAACAAACTATTACGCTTGCTCAACTTCTACAAACTCATCAGAACCTGGCTTAACAGCTTCCAGAACTTCGTTAACCGCGTTTGCACGGCCTTCGAGGATCGCGTCTGCTACGCCACGAGCGTACAAGGAAATTGCTTTAGAAGAGTCATCATTACCTGGAATGATGTAAGCAACACCTTCTGGAGAGTGGTTAGTATCAACAACGCCGATAACTGGGATGCCCAATTTAGCAGCTTCAGTGATCGCGCCTTTGTGGTAACCAACGTCAACCACGAAAATTGCATCAGGAATGCCGCCCATATCTTTAATGCCGCCGATAGACTTTTGCAGCTTGATCATTTCACGTTGGAACATCAACGCTTCTTTTTTGGACAATTTTTCAACGGAACCATCTTCAACAGATACTTCCATATCTTTCAAGCGCTTGATCGAAGTTTTTACTGTTTTGAAGTTTGTCAGCATACCGCCCAACCAACGCTGATCAACGAAAGGCATACCTGCACGTTGTGCTTCAGCAGCGATGATTTCACGAGATTGACGCTTAGTACCAACCAGCAATACTGTACCGCGATTTGCGGACAATTGACGGATGTACTTCATCGCTTCCTGGTACATAGACAAAGTCTTTTCCAGGTTAACGATATGAATTTTGTTGCGGTGACCGAAAATGTACGGTGCCATTTTTGGATTCCAAAAACGAGTTTGGTGACCAAAGTGCACACCAGCTTCCAGCATTTCACGCATTGTTACAGACATAATAACTCCAGGGTTAGGTCTTGAATCCAGCCAGTGATCTTCAGATACGTATCTGAAAACACCCTTTTCGACCGGATTCGATTGATAAGAAATTAATTAACTTGCTCGGAAATTCCGTTCTTTTACAAGCTAACCATCTATTCTACTATGAAACTATAGATTTTCTCAAGCAAGAAGTTTCACACTGAGCTGCGAACGACCGCTTCCTCGTCTATAATTCTGCTTTTAGTAGCCTTTGGCATTTACACAAGCGGCATTGTTCATTTTGCTGAACAGCTAAAATTGCATCGAATCATGAGCAACAAGCTTTTTCGAGCAGTTCGGCCGCCACCATTACAAAGAAGAAAAATTATGGAATCCATCTCAATTAAAACCGCAGAAGACATCGCAGGTATGCGTATCGCTGGCAAACTCGCGTCTGAAGTTCTGGACTACATTACGCCATTCGTTAAAGTTGGCATCACTACAGGTGAAATTGACCGGCTGTGTCATGAGTACATGACGAATGTGCAAGGTACCATCCCTGCTCCGCTGAATTACTGCCCGCCCGGGTACACTCCTTATCCAAAAGCTATTTGCACTTCAGTCAACGACGTAATTTGCCACGGCATTCCAGGCGATAAAGTTTTGAAAAGTGGCGACTCCGTCAATCTCGACATCACGGTCATTAAAGATGGCTACCACGGCGACACCAGCCGTATGTTTTTAGTTGGCGAACCTTCTATTCTGAGCAAACGTCTGAGTGAAATCACTTATGAGTGCATGTGGCTGGGAATTGCCAAGATCAAACCTGGCGCACATCTGGGTGACATCGGTCATGTGATTCAACAACACGCAGAAAAAGCAGGATACAGCGTCGTGCGCGAATTTTGCGGTCATGGTATCGGCAAAATTTTCCACGAAGCACCACAAGTCATGCACTACGGCAAGCCAGGTACCATGGAACGCCTCGAAGCTGGCATGATCTTCACAGTTGAACCAATGATCAATGCGGGTCGTCGTGAGATCCGTGAAATGGGCGATGGCTGGACCATACGCACCAAAGATCGCAGCCTGTCGGCACAATGGGAACATACTGTACTGGTGACCGAGACTGGCTACGAAGTTTTGACCATGTCAGAAGGCTATCCTGAACTGCCAGATTTCATCAAAAATCATCAAGGCTGAGCTGGATAATGCTCTCACCCGCTCTCGCATTCAAAGAGGAAATCAAGACAGGTCAGGCTGCAATTATTCGCGCCTTCAACGCAGATCACAAAGCTGAACAGCTGCTGCACGACTTATGTCGACATGTTGATCAGGTTCTGGAAAAAGTCTGGAAGCATTTTCAACTACCTAAAGAATACTCTCTGGTCGCCGTTGGCGGGTACGGGCGAGGTGAGCTATTTCCACAGTCCGATGTGGATGTCCTGATTCTGCTGAACAAAGCACCAGAGCCAGCAGAGAAAGAAAAGCTCGAAAATCTGGTGCAACTATTCTGGGATATCGGCTTAGATATTGGACATAGTATCCGCACCGTAGACGAATGTTTGCAAGAGTCTAGCGCTGATATCACGGTGCAAACCAGCCTGCTCGAAGCACGCCTGGTGACTGGTAGCCGAAAGCTCTTCTGGGAATTACAAGAGCGCTATTCATCGGCAATGAATCCGCAAAAGTTTTTCCAGGAAAAACTGCTGGAATTACAGCAACGACACGTCAAATACGAAGACACGCCATACAGTCTGGAACCAAATTGCAAAGAGAGTCCAGGGGGTTTGCGCGATCTACAGGTAATTTTATGGGTCGCAAAAGCGGCCCACCTGGGTAACTCATGGCGAGAATTAGCTGACCGCGGCCTGATCACTAATACAGAGGCACGCCAACTCAAACGTAATGAGCGTGCGTTCAAAGATATACGAATTCGCCTGCACATCCACGCAGGTCGAAGAGAAGATCGTTTGATTTTTGACGTACAGACTCCGATCGCGGAATCGTTTGGTTTTAAGACGACGGAGTCACGTCGCGCTAGTGAATATCTGATGCAAAGGTATTATTGGGCGGCGAAGGCAGTCACTCAGCTCAATCTGATTCTCTTGCAAAATATTGAGGCCGTGCTATTCCCGCAGCCATCAGTACCACGCCCTATTAATGAGCATTTCAATGAGGTGAATGGCTTTATTGACATTGCACGGGATGACACCTTTGAGTCTTCACCCTCTGCACTTCTGGAAGTATTTTTAGTTCTGGCAAGACATAGCGAATTAAAAGGAATGACCGCCCGAACGTCACGTGCGTTGTGGCATGCGCGCTTACTCATGGATGCGGAGTTCAGGCACAATATTTTCAATCGTTCTTTATTTTTGCAAATTTTGCAGTCCCCGCAGGGCATTACCCATGCATTGCGCCGCATGAATCAAATGAGCATCCTTGGCAGATATTTACCAAATTTCCGGCGCATTATCGGCCAAATGCAGCATGACTTGTTTCATGCCTATACAGTTGATCAGCATATTCTGATGGTCGTACGTAATTTGCGACGATTTACCATGCCAGAACACGCGCACGAATACCCATTCTGCAGCCAATTGATGGCGAACTTTACGCAGCCCTGGGTTTTGTATATTGCGGCTTTGTTTCATGACATCGCAAAAGGGCGCGGCGGCGATCACTCCGTTTTGGGGATGGCAGATGCCAAAAAATTCTGCTACGACCACGGGTTAACTCGCGCCAACACTGAACTCATCGTTTTTTTGGTACAAAACCACCTCACGATGTCACATGTCGCTCAAAAACAAGACTTATCCGATCCGGATGTCGTCAAGCAATTTGCCAGCGTGGTGAAAGATGAGCGCCACCTGACCGCACTGTATCTTCTGACGGTGGCAGATATACGTGGCACCAGTCCCAAAGTATGGAATGGCTGGAAAGGCAAATTGCTCGAAGATTTATATCGCATGACTTTACGCGTTCTGGGCGGAGAAACTCCATCTAAAGACCGTGAACTCAAAAACCGACAAGAAGAAGCATTAAAAGCATTACGCTTAGTTGGCATAGCCCCTGATGCACATGAAAAATTCTGGCAACAACTAGATGTGGCCTATTTTTTACGCCATGACGCATCCGATATCGCTTGGCAAACCCGCGTTTTACACGACAAGATTGACAGTACCACACCGGTCGTCAAATGCCGTCTTTCACCCATTGGTGAAGGATTGCAGGTGACGGTCTACGTCAAAGACCAACCCGATCTGTTTGCACGCATATGCAATTATTTTGACAGTAAAAATTTCGGCATCCTGGACGCCAAGATTCATACTAGCAAAAATGGTTACGCGTTAGACACCTTCATGGTGACGGAGCCAACATTTGCCCATCAATATCGTGACATTATCAACCTGATAGAACATGAGCTGAGTGCAGTACTTGCCAAGCAGACGCCTTTATCTCCGCCAAATAGAGGGCGTTTATCGCGCATGTCACGTAGCTTTCCTATCGTGCCGACCGTGGATTTACGCCCAGACGACAAGGGGCAATTTTATCTGCTCTCCATTTCTGCAAACGATAGAAATGGTCTTCTCTACGCCGTCGCAGAAATATTAACTAAATACAAGATCAATTTGCATACAGCAAAGATCATGACTCTGGGTGAGCGCGTTGAAGACGTCTTCATCGTTGATGGCGCGGCATTGCAAGGGGCGCGAACCCAAATTCAATTTGAAACTGATTTGCTTGATGCTTTAAGAGTTTAGGGTGTAAGCTCGCGACCTATTTGATTTTATTAAAATATATTGAAATAGCTAGTTTCAATTTCACAGCAAGATATTTAAAAAATGACAGAATTAGTACGACTCTCAAAACGCATGTCCGAACTGGGACTATGCTCGCGGCGCGAAGCCGATGAATGGATCGCTCGGGGTTGGGTGCGGGTTGACGGCAAAGTCGTTGATGAACTGGGTAGCAAAGTTTTACCACACCAAAAAGTAACCGTGGAACGGCAAGCTGCGGCTGAGCAATCCAAACGTGTCACCATCCTTATCAACAAACCTGTCGGTTATGTCAGCGGACAAGCAGAAGATGGCTATACACCCGCCGTTGCTCTCATCAAGCCAGAAAACCGCTGGTCCGAGGATAGTGTCGATACGACTTTTCATCCAACACAGTTGCGCAGCCTGGTTCCAGCCGGACGACTCGATATCGATTCCGTCGGACTCCTGGTCTTGACACAAGATGGTCGCGTCGCCAAACATTTGATCGGTGAAAATACGGTCGTTGAAAAAGAATATCTGGTACGCGTAGCGTATAGTGGAACTGGGAAATTACCAGATCAAGACTTGCGACGCCTCAATCACGGCTTGAGCCTGGATGGCAAAAAATTACTGCCTGCCAAAGTCAGCTGGCAAAATGAAGATCAGCTCAATTTCATTCTGCGTGAAGGCAAGAAACGCCAAATTCGCCGCATGTGCGAGATGGTCGGTTTAAAAGTATTAGGCCTGAAACGGGTTCGCATTGGAAAAGTCAGATTGGGTAATCTCCCTGAAGGCCAATGGCGTTATTTGCGTGAAGATGAAATGTTTTGATTTGAGAAATCGATGAATAAAATAGAAATTCATTCATTTTTATGAATTAACATTAAGGTCGCCTTGAAAGAATTCCCAGTCGATCCGATCAAAAAAAGAGAAGATGTAGCAATGCATCTTCTCTTTTTTGTTTTAGTCGTCATCCTCAGGATTCAATTCAGGAAATAAGACCTCTGTAAAACCAAATTGACTAAAGTCCTTGATGCGCATAGGGTACAACATTCCATCCAGATGATCACACTCATGCTGCACGACACGAGCATGAAAAGCCTCTACTTCGCGCGAAATTACTTGACCATATTGGTCGAATCCCTCGTAACGCAATGCTGACCATCGTGGCACCACGCCACGCATGCCCGGCACAGATAAGCACCCTTCCCACCCATCTTCAATTGCATCCGACAAAGGTGTCAGGACAGGATTGATCAGCACAGTTTCTGGTACCAACGGTGCATCGGGATACCGCGGGTTTGTTTTAAAGCCAAAAATGACGAGTTGCAAATCAATGCCAATCTGTGGCGCAGCTAAACCAGCACCGTTTGCAGCCTTCATCGTTTCAAACATGTCGGCAATAATCTGATGCAATTCAGGCGTATCAAATGTGGCGACGCTTTTTGCGACACGCAATAAACGCGGATCGCCCATTTTTAGTATTGGGTGAATCATTTAAATGCCTTAAAAAATTAGTCGATGAGGTCGATGCGGTTGATACGGTTGATGCATTAGAGTATAAACACAAATAAAAAAATGCGATCAGATTCAACATCTTGACCGCATTTTTTTAATTCAGCATAGCGAACGTTACAAAAATTCGCGCCCGACGAACGCCTTTAGCTCAAGATTAAATGCTTATTTGATTGATTTAAGAAATTCAGAAAATTCAGCACTCGTTTCTCTATGTTTCAAACCCAATGCAACGCTGGCTTTAAGATAACCGAGTTTAGAACCGCAATCGTAACGAGTTGCCTCAGAACGATACGCATAGACTGGGAAGTCTTTCAGCATCGCTGCAATACCGTCAGTCAATTGAATCTCACCACCAGAACCTTTGCCAAGGTTTTCCAGATAAGAGAAAATGCGTCCTGACAAAATATAGCGGCCAACAACCGCCAATGTGGATGGCGCTACGTCAGGCATCGGTTTTTCGACAATTGCTTGTACGCGCTCCAGACGATCTTTATACGCCGTACCGCTGACAATACCGTATTGACGTGTGAATTCGCGCGGTACTTCTTGCACCGCAATAATACTTCCACCTTCTTGTTCATATTGCCTTGCCATTTGAGCCATGACAGATGGTGCACCTACATCAGAGTCCATCAAGTCGTCAGCTAACAAGACTGCGAATGGATCATCGCCAATCACCGGACGGGCGCACAAAACCGCATGGCCAAGACCCAATGCCGCCGGTTGACGGATATAAATACAATTAATGTTTTTTGGAATAACATTACGCACCAGATCCAACAGCGCTTCTTTACCTGCTGCTTCCAATTCACTTTCCAGTTCATAGGCTTTATCGAAATGATCTTCTATCGCACGCTTATTGCGACCGGTAATAAACACCATTTCGGTGATGCCTGCCTCTACCGCTTCTTCCACCGCGTATTGAATCAGAGGCTTATCAACGATAGGCAACATTTCCTTTGGTTGCGCTTTGGTTGCAGGCAAGAAACGACTTCCCAAACCAGCGACAGGGAAAACCGCTTTTTTTATTTTTCTCATTTCTCAGCTCCGTGAACAATGTGAAGCAAATCTGCTTCGGTTAATATGGTAATACCTAATTCCTGTGCTTTTACCAGCTTACTACCCGCCTCGTCTCCTGCGACGACAAAGCTGGTTTTTTTGGACACTGAGCCGGATACTTTACCACCGTGCGCTTCAATTAAAGCGCTTGCCTGCTCCCGACTCAGTGTCGGCAAGGTGCCTGTCAATACAAAAGTCTTTCCGCTCAACGAGCCTTCAGCGTCGGTCACCTCGGGAATTTGCGCTAATAACTGCAAGCGCAAATTTTCCAGTTGAAGCAATTGTTGTCTATTTTTTGGAGCCGAGAGCCATTCCAGCAGCGCGGCATTGACGTCGGCAGGCAAACCAAGTTGCACAAAACCATCATCTCCGATTTCTGCCAAATTTACCAGCGTCAGGCCGCGGTCTTGCAATTGTTTGCAACGGGTTGTGGTTAATTTTGGAATTCCAAGAGTAGCTAACAACACGGAGCTTTGGAGGTACTGCCGCAATTTTGCACTTGGCGGATGCTCACCTCCCGGTCTTACGTCAGCTTTCAATAGCTCATCCAGCGCTTGTTGGTTTTTTTCTTCAGCAAAAAAGTCAGCTATTGCTTCAGCGACAACAGGACCTACGTCGGGCAAAATCAAAAATAAACTCAACGGCGAATGACGTATTAATTCAAGGCTACCCAACCACTCTGCCAGCGTCTTCGCCGTCGATTCACCCACATGACGTATACCGAGCGCAAACAAGAAGCGTTCTAATGGCGGTTGCTTGCTCGCAGCAATCGCATCAATAAGATTTTCTGCCCACTTGGTCGCAATTTTTCCTTGCTGAACTGTTTCAGGAATAACGCCTTCACGCTCGTCAGCGCGACGCTTCATCTCCAGCAAATCAGCCAGGCTTAATTTATAAAGGTCAGCAATACCGCGCACATAGTCGAACTCCACCAGATTGTCAATATAACGCTCACCCAGTCCATCGATGTCCATCATCTTGCGCGAAGCAAAATGTCGCAAGGCTTCTTTTCGTTGTGCCGAGCAAAACAAACCTCCAGTGCATCGCGCCACCGCCTCTCCCTCTTCCCGCACAACATGGGAACCGCAAACAGGGCAGCTTTTTAACATCTCAAACATCGATGGCGCAGGCTCGGGTCTACGCTCGATCACGACCGCTAACACTTCCGGAATTACGTCCCCAGCACGCCGTACGATGACGGTATCGCCTATGCGAACATCTTTGCGTCGAATTTCATCTTCATTGTGCAGTGTCGCATTAGTGATCGTCACGCCACCAACAAATACTGGCGCCAGACGTGCAACCGGCGTCAAAGCGCCGGTACGTCCAACTTGAATATCAATCCCCTGTACTACCGTTAGTGCCTCTTCCGCCGGAAACTTGTGCGCAATCGCAAAACGCGGAGCACGCGAAACAAAACCTAACTCCTCTTGCTGCGCAAAGCTGTTGACCTTGTAGACCACACCATCAATTTCGTACGCAAGTGAAGGACGTTTGGTTTGGATGCAGCGATAGAAATCAAGTAAACCGGCAGCACCTGTGACCACCGCATTTTCATCGCAGACTGGAATGCCCATCACTTGATACCATTGCAAAAGTTCACGATGAGATTCAGGTGCCTCTGCACCTTCGAGATAACCAATTCCATACGCAAAAAATCGTAAGTTGCGCTGAGCTGTTATTTTCGAATCTAACTGTCGCAAACTCCCTGCCGCCGCATTACGTGGATTTGCAAATTCTCTTGCGCCGGCATCACGCTGACGCTGGTTTAAATGAGCAAAATCATTTTTAAACATTAACACTTCACCGCGTACATCCAATACTACTGGTGGGTTGTTTGTGTTTAAACGCAAGGGGATACTGCGAATAGTGCGAATATTTTCCGTAACATCTTCGCCGGTAAAGCCATCACCCCGCGTCGCTGCCTGTGTAAATACGCCATTTATATAGCGCAAATTAATCGCCAAACCATCAAACTTGAGGTCAATCGCATACTCGATAGCATTATTGGCGTTTAAGCCTTCAGAGACCCGTCGGTCAAATGCCTGAATATCCTCATCCTCAAACGCATTATTTAAGGATAACATTGGCACGGCGTGCTGAACCTGACCAAACTCAGCAAGCGCAGCTCCACCTACCCGCAAGGTAGGAGAGTCAGGCGTTTTTAATTCAGGGAATTGCTCTTCCAACTGCTGTAGCTCGCGGAACAGCTTGTCATACTCACTATCCGGAATAGTCGGTGCGTCCAGGACGTAGTAAGCATAGCTATGGCGTTCAAGCTCTGCTCGAACCACAGCAGCACGCTGCGCTTCTGGCGTTAGCGTATTCGCGACGGTATTTGATTCACCGTCGCCAAACAAATCATTTTGCATGAAACTAGATTACCTGTTTAGCTAAACAAACGCTGGGCACGCAAGGACCCTGCCGGAATCTGCGCCTCAGCCATAGCACCGTAGAACTCATTGACTTGACCAGCTATTTCATCCAGCGCAGCCTTGGAAATTGGCTGATTGCCGTCGTCCACTACGGTGCCACCTAGTCGCGTAGCGAGCGAACGTGCACATGCTGCCATAGCACCAAAACTATCGCGTGATGGTGCAACGCATGGCACATCCAATAACAATGTCAAACGTGAAGTCATAACCTCACTCACACCAACATTGGTAGAAAGGGTAAATAAGCTGCCGCCATCACCATCAGGCATCATTAAGCGTCCGTCAGGGCGTTGATCAAACCCCATTTTCTCTAACGCAGCCAATAATGTATTCAATGCCCACGGCGCACCGTTTGCTGCGACGTTGACACTTAATTGTGCATCGTGTTCAGCGACAAATTGATGTAATTCACGAGCATGTAAAATCACTTTATTCATGTCAGGAATATCTGGATGCGCATTTAAGTTATCAGCGATGACACGCAGTTTCATGATGAACTCGGAATATTCAAGCTCACTCAACGGACCACTACGACTCACCATCTGAATGCCAGCAAATATAGCAGTGTAAGCGCCACCTGTCGCGATCACGTCACGTTCGCCATCATCTCTTTGCCCGATAAAATGGACGGGTTTCTTACCCACATATTTGAGATCAGCGATTTCACCCAAAATCTTTTCACCGCGAATTGGCGTATCGAATTCTAAAGGAATAACACAGTCAATTAATTCATCGACTGGTAATTCTCGCGCCAGCACAGGTAGCAAAGAACTAGTTAATGGCTCTGCAACTGGCTCGTCGTGCGGCATCGGTACTTCTTCCGAACCTGTATCTTTTGACGTGCCAAGCAGTTCCTCCTGGACAGGAGCAGATGGACGCGTTTTTTTTACGACTGGTTCGATATCCAGCTCTTTGTCTGCGAACACTGGCTCTTGCCTCTGCGTCGCATCGACGGGAGCGTCAGGATTGAGCAATACATCATCGTGTCCATCCGCAAAGGCGTTTTCAACTGTCTTTTTTGCCTTATATTCTTGCCATTTGTTAAAAATTACGACTCCAACGACCAATGTGCCGCCAGCAATTAATAAACTTATTTGAAAATCGGTCATGCCGCTTGAACCTCAGTAGCAAAATTGACAGCAGACTCCATGTCTACCGCCACAATTCGGGAAACTCCCTGCTCTTGCATGGTAACGCCAATCAATTGTTGCGCCATTTCCATTGCAATTTTGTTGTGGGAGATAAATAAAAATTGGGTATTGGAGGACATCCGTTTCACCATCTTACAGAAACGTTCGGTATTCGAATCATCCAAAGGAGCATCAACCTCATCAAGCAAACAGAACGGTGCAGGATTGAGCTGAAACATTGAGAATACGAGAGCCGTTGCAGTCAGCGCTTTTTCGCCACCTGACAACAAGTGAATCGTGGCATTCTTTTTGCCAGGCGGCTGCGCCATCACTTGCACGCCTGAATCCAGAATTTCATCGCCAGTCATGATTAATTTTGCCTGACCACCGCCAAACAAGATCGGGAACAATTCAGCGAAATGATGATTAACCTTGTCGAAGGTATCCTGCAACAATTCGCGCGTCTCAATATCGATCTTATGAATCGCATCTTGCAAGGTCGTGATGGCTTCCGTCAGATCAGCATGTTGTGAATCAAGGAACGTTTTACGCTCTTTTGCCTGCGCTAATTCATCCAGTGCTGCCATGTTAACTGCACCTAATGCGGCAATTGCATTCGTCAGGCGCGTCACCTCACCTTGCAAATAAGATGGTTTCAAATCTGCATGGAGTTTTTCGGATAATTTATCTTCATCAACCTCAAAATTTCGCAACTGTTCCGCATATTGTTCTTGCGCCAGACGAGCAGCCTGTTCTTTGAGTTGCAACTCAACGATACGATCACGTTGTGGTTGGAGGCCACGTTCGGTTTGCGTTTTACTGTCTTCGTGTTGACGCAGTTTTTGCGTCAATTGATCCAATTCATGCCTTGCATCAGCCAGCGCGCGCTCTTGCTCACTGCGTCTATCCAACAAATCTTGAAGACCAGCTTGCGCAGCCTGATCATTCATGGATTCCAGCTCTAACTGTCCTTGTTGCATACTAGCAAATAGTTGAGCAGATTGCTCCAGCGCGGTCGCAATATTTCTGCGCATTTCTTCCATCTTACTGCGATGAGATTTCTCCGCAAAAGATGCCTCTTGTGCCGCTAATTCAAGCTCGCGCAAACGCTGACGTGCGTTATTGAGTTGCTGTTCTTTTTCGAGGTACGCGGTCTGTCCGTCCTCGTGTGATTCTTGAAGTTCAGCCAGTTCTAAGTCGAGCATTTCAAACTTTTGTTCAGACTCTGCACGGATTTGCTGTTGTTCCGCTTCTTGCGTAGCAATTTCCATCAAATCGGTACTGATTTGCGTACTACGCTGATTAAAGCGTTCTTGTACTTCAGCCAGTTTCATGTATTCGATTTGAAGACTGTGGGTATTCTGCGTCAAAGAACTGACTCGCTGACGCAGATCTTGCAATTGCTGGGCTGCCTGAGTATAAGCAGCCTCAGCTCGAATCGCACCGGATTTTGCCTCATCAGCAAGCAATTGCTTAGCACGGCATTGCTTGCCGATATTTTCTATTTCTTGCTGGCGACCCAGGACACCGTCTTGCTCAGAGTCTGAGGCGTAGAAGCGCACACTCGAGCGTGAAATCACATGCCCTTGTTTGGTCACAAATGATGCGCCAGCTGGTAATTTGACTCTGTCTACAAAGGCAGCAGTCACATCTTCGGCAACATAAACTTGGTGCAACCAATCTTGCATCAGACCACGCACGCCAGCATCGTTTAATTGAAGCAGACTTAAAAATGGCTTTAAGCCAGGTGCAGGGAGAATTTGTTCGCCAGAAATCTGCGGACTATACACTGCGAGCTTTGCAGGGGGAGCATCGCTAAAAAAGGCTTTCGCCCAATCAAGATTGGACATTTCCAGAGAAGCTGTACGCTCACGCAGAACAGACTCGAGTGCAGTTTCCCAACCAGCTTCAATGTGCAGTTTTTGCCAAAGTTTTGGTAAGCCGCCGAGCTCGTGTTTTTCCAACCATGGTTGCACTTTACCTTGCGTCTGTACTTTTTCTTGCAATTGTTTGAGCGCGAGCAAACGGGCTTCCAGTTGCGCCAATTCAGCCGCATCCTGATTCACCTGAGTTTGTGCCTGCTTGCGAGCGTCTTCCATTAGTGGTAGTTGCTGTTGCGACTCTTCGAGCTGCATCGACAACTCTTCCAGCATTTGCTTTTTCTCTTCCAGTTGGAAGGATAAATTTTCTAAATGACTGGAATCTGGCATGGCCAGACCTTGCTTTTCTTGCTGTAAGCGCTCTTTACGCGCCGCCAGAGAGTTGAGAATATTTGACGCATTGCGTTGATGCGCAGATTCAAGTTCTATCTGTTGTTGCATCTGCATAATTTTGGCGCGTGATTCTGTCGTCTTCAGTTGCGACTCGCGCCATACCTGCTCCATCGCAGGTAACGTATCGCCCTGAGAATGTGCCACCTCTGCTGCTTGTTCGGCACGCATGGCCAGTTCTTCGACATGAATCTCGGCTTCAGCCAATTCATCTTGCAGATGATGACTTTGTGTTTGCCATTGATCTCGTTGCGCGGTCAATGAGTGCAATTGTGATTGCAAACGGCTGCGCGATTCAACGACAAATTTAATCTGTGCTTCAAGACTGCCAATCTCTGCATTGGTCTGATATAAGTGACCCTGTGCCTGATGCATGCGATCACCGACGGCATAATGCGCCTGACGCATTTGCTCGAGCTCTAATTCTACATGCCGCAGTTTGGCGGTATGCTCTTCTAAATCCAGCTGGGTCTTCTCAATTTCAGAAAAATACTTTTGCTGCTCGTTGGCCGCCTCTTTTTTACGCAGCAACCACAATAACTTTTGCTTTTCTTCCTGATCAGACTGCAATTCATGAAATTTATTCGCAACGACAGCCTGCGCTTCCAACTTTTCAAGATTGGCGTTTAACTCGCGCAAGATATCGTCAACACGGACCAAATTTTCATGCGTATCGTGAATGCGATTTTCAGTTTCGCGGCGGCGCTCTTTATAACGTGAGACACCGGCCGCCTCTTCGAGAAACACGCGCAACTCTTCAGGCCTCGCTTCGATAATGCGAGAAATCATACCCTGGCCGATGATCGCGTAGGCACGGGGCCCCAAACCTGTTCCAAGAAAAATATCTTGAATATCACGACGACGTACGGCCTGACCATTGATGTAATAGGTCGAAGTGCCATCGCGTGTTAAGGTGCGTTTGACGGCAATTTCACCGTACTGGCTCCACTGGCCAGCAGCTTTACCCAGACTGTTATCAAAGACGAGCTCAACGGAAGAACGTCCAGCTGGTTTTCTATGCGTCGAACCATTAAAAATAACGTCCTGCATGGATTCGCCACGCAACTCGGACGCTTTTGATTCGCCCAGCACCCAACGCACCGCGTCGATGATGTTGGATTTTCCGCAACCATTAGGACCGACAACGCCGACCAACTGGCCAGGAACCTGGAAGTGAGTGGGATCCACGAATGACTTGAATCCCGACAATTTAATAGAAGTTAATCGCACTTAATGAAATTTAATTATCTTTTGCAGTCATATCTACCTTCATTTTTCGAACAAACAAAAAATGACATATAGAGGCTTGGCTAGTATTTTGGCATCATACCATTTGATCGGCAAATTATGATATTTACGGAACAACTTCCCATAACAAAAAATAATATTACTACTTGCAGTTGATATGCGAGTGAAACGCATTACTTAAGAAAAACAATAAACGTGCAACAACCAACGCAAGAAAAAAAACTCACATCGACATATATGACAATGTGAGTCAATTTAACTATTTACTTATTTACTTAGCAAGAAACCACAACTTGAGTGATAAATCCTGTGGCTGGAATCGTGCCGGAAACATTAGCCGTTGTACAGTTCAACCCCGGGGACTGGCTTTTTAAAGACACCAGATAGGAGCCGCCAATTGGTACAGCGGTCGGGAACGCAAATGCTCCGTTGACTGTTAGTGTCAACGTATCCTGAGCATTCGTTAAAACAACCTGCTTACCAGCCGGCAATCCAGTCAAATTTCCAAAAACAATATTATTGTTCGGTAAATTAGCAACACAATTCACAGCAACATTAGTAACGGCCGCACCATTTGAGCTTACTGTTCCAGTACCATTTGTTACTGAACACGTCTGACCTATTGGCTGGGAATTAACAGTGACATTGTAGCCAGATCCAGATGGAAGATACAAAGAAAACGTAAAAAAACCATTCGCGCCAAGAGTTAACGGATTTGCATTATTATTCAATAGCGTTAATGTACTCCCGCCTGCCAACCCTGTCAGGGTGCCACCTATTGGCGCATTAGATGAGCCACCGCAACCTGCTATAACAAGCCCAACTAACGAGCTTAACATTAAGGTTTTTACTTTTATCATTTCATCCTCTTTTCTCAACCGTTTTCTTAACCATTTTCTTAACCACTAAAACACCCATACTTTTCAAAGTATGTGATTATTTTGAATAGAAATCACATTACCGCCTTTAAAAGAGGGTAAAAGTTCACACATCTTTTTTTACGCGGGCAATTTTAACTCAAGCACGCATGTAATAACTAAATAACACGGTATAGTAATCGATCAAAAACTGAGAACAAGTGGGTAGTTGTAATTTTTTTAGACCTATTTGTATCCACATGTACTTTTTATATGACCACTACGCCGCGCATTCCATGCTTACTTAATAAGATTTATAAAGACTCATTAGAAATCATCAACGCTCACGAAGAAAAACAAACAGCGCTGTATCATTGGTTTCGCCAAAGATCTTCCCACATTTAAAGCCAAAGGATTTCTCACAGGAATGTCCGTGAGGATATAATGCGTGAATCACTTAAGGAACAACTTATTTGGCAACGAGCTTGCACAAAATAAATAAAAATAGATAGAAACCCAAAATGACTTTCCATCCTCATCTCGCAAAGTTGCAACCTTATCCATTTGAGAAACTGAAACGCTTGTTTGCGGATACCAAGCCCAATGCATCATTCAAAGCAATCAGTCTGGGGATTGGTGAGCCCAAGCACCCAACTCCGGAATTTATTAAGCAAGCACTCGTTGATAATATGGATGGGCTTGCGAACTACCCTCTTACGGCAGGATCGGAAGCCTTACGCTCCTCTATTTCTCAATGGATAACAAGACGCTATAGCATTCCAGCACTTAATCCGGCGACGCAAATTTTACCGGTCAACGGTTCACGGGAAGCCTTATTCTCTCTAGCTCAGACGATTATTAATACTGAACAATGCGCAAATGGCGCCCCATTAATCATCTGTCCCAATCCGTTTTACCAGATTTACGAAGGTGCGGCCTATCTTTCGGGTGCTGAGCCGTATTTCGCTAACGCTAATCCTTCGCGCAACTTTGCGCCTGATTACGGCAGTATTCCTGAAGAAATTTGGAAACGCGTTCAACTCCTATTTGTATGCTCACCAGGGAATCCTACTGGAGCCGTATTAAATTTGGATGATTGGAAAGAATTATTCGATCTGTCGGATCGCTATGGCTTTATCATTGCCGCTGACGAATGCTACTCTGAGATTTATTTTAAAGAAGACGCGCCTTTAGGTGGCTTGCAAGCGGCACAGCTATTGGGCCGAGCAGACTATCGGAGACTTATTTCTCTATCAAGCTTGTCAAAGCGTTCCAATGTGCCAGGCATGCGTTCTGGCTTTGTGGCTGGGGACGCTGAAATCGTCAAAAACTTTTTGTTATATCGAACCTACCATGGTAGCGCAATGAGCCCCATGATACAGGCGGCCTCAGCGCTCGCTTGGAACGACGAGCTTCACGTACAAGAAAATCGGACTAAGTACATTAAGAAATTTGCGCAAATCACACCTATACTAAAAGAAGTTTTAGACGTTGACCTTCCAGATGCGGCTTTTTATTTGTGGGCAAAAGTCGACCACCTTCATGGCATCAGTGATACTGAATTCGCCAGGCGTTTATATGAACAATATAATGTGACGGTTTTGCCGGGTAGCTATCTGGCGCGAGAGGCGCATGGAATGAATCCGGGACAAAACCGGATTCGTATGGCCTTGGTCGCAGAAGTGGAAGAATGCCTCGAGGCAGCTCAGCGTATTGTCGCTTTTTGCAAAGACCTTTTAAAGAATCAATAAGTGCAATCGATGCTTATATAACTTTTTAGTATCATCCATTTATTCAAATAAACTACACTGCAACAACACCGTTTTTATTTTACTTAAAAAGACTCAACATGACACAACAATTACAGCAACTGATCGATAACGCGTGGGAAGATCGTGCCAATTTATCTCCTAAATCTGCACCAGCAGAAATCCGTGAAGCCGTCGCCCATGTATTGAGTGAATTAGATAGCGGTAGTTTGCGCGTTGCTCAAAAGATTGACGGTAGCTGGCATGTGAATCAATGGGTAAAAAAAGCAGTTTTATTATCATTCCGCCTTGAAGATAACATCTGCATGCCATCTGGCGATCACATGCAATTTTTTGACAAAGTACCAACTAAATTTGCAAATTATACCGCTGAGGATTTTGCTAAAGGTGGTTTCCGCGTAGTCCCACCCGCCGTCGCACGCCGCGGTAGTTTTATCGCCAAGAACGTTGTATTGATGCCGTCTTACGTTAACATTGGTGCCTATGTTGATGAAGGTGCCATGGTCGACACGTGGGCCACCGTGGGCTCCTGTGCACAAATCGGTAAGAATGTCCATTTGTCTGGCGGCGTTGGTATTGGCGGCGTATTAGAACCCATGCAGGCTAATCCTACAATCATCGAAGACAACTGCTTTATCGGTGCACGTTCTGAGATCGTTGAAGGTGTGATTGTCGAAGAAAATTCTGTCATTTCTATGGGCGTATATATTGGCCAATCAACCAAAATTTTTGACCGTGCAACTGGCGAAGTAAGTTATGGCCGCATCCCATCCGGCTCTGTTGTAGTGTCTGGTAGCTTACCGTCAGCAGATGGCAAATATAGCTTGTATTGTGCAGTAATTGTAAAACGTGTTGACGCACAAACTCGTTCCAAAACGAGTATTAATGAATTGCTGCGCGGCGCTTAAATCGTCGAGAATCAATTAAAGAATTCAATCAATCAGATATTTTTGAGTGCAAAGGAAGCATCATGGCAGCAATGGAGCGCTTGTTTCAGCTCATGAAAGAAAAACATGCTTCCGACATGTTTTTCGCAATGAACTCCCCGGTTCATTTGAAAATTAATGGCAATTTATTGCCTATTAACCAACAAAGAATGGATCAGGCTAACATTCTTTCATTGTTGTCTGAAGTTGTCTCTCCTGAACACCTCGAAACGCTCGAACGAGAAAATGAGTTGAATGTCGGTATTGGTGCGCCTGGCATCGGACGTTTCCGCTTGTCCGCGTTCCGCCAACGTGGAACGTTCTCTGCCGTTTTCCGTTTTGTTCCCGGAGATATCCCACGACTAGACAGCTTAAACCTGCCCCCAGTAATGTCCGAACTGATTATGGAAAAGCGCGGATTGATACTCGTGGTAGGTGCAACGGGTTCTGGTAAGTCTACCTCGATTGCTTCGATGCTCGATTACCGCAATGAAGTGCGCACTGGCCATATTCTGACCTTAGAAGATCCGATTGAATACTTGTTCCGAAGTAAAAAATCGATCGTTAATCAACGCGAGATTGGTAGTGATTCTGATAGTCTTAAAATCGCGTTAAAAAATTCTTTGCGTCAAGCACCTGACTGTATCTTAATCGGCGAGATTCGTGATTTAGAAACGATGATGGCGGCGATCGCCTATGCACAATCGGGTCACTTGGTTCTGGCAACCCTGCACGCAAACAACAGCTACCAGGCACTGAACCGGATTATCAGTTTCTTTCCGATGGAAAACCGGACTGCCCTATTGCTGGATCTGGCCTCATCAGTACGCGCCATCGTTTCACAACGCCTGATACGTGCAGTCGATGGTGGTCGGTGTCCGGCAGTAGAAATTATGCTTAACACTCGCTATGTTTCTGAACTGATTGAACAAGGTGATATCTTCCAGATCAAGGAAGCCATCGAAAAGAGCCTGTCGCCAGGCTCGCAAACGTTTGAACGCGCCCTTATGAATCTCATCAAAGCTGGATTAATCACTAAAGAAGAAGGTCTGGCAAATGCAGATTCCGCCAATAACTTGTTGTGGCTGTTGAATAATGAGGCATCAACCAGTCTGGCACCCGCCCCAGAGCCAGAGCCAGAAGTAAAAGAAGAAGCTTCTTTTACTGAATTTACTTTAAACATGTAAGCTAACGTAATCAATGACTTCAACAATGTCACGACAAATCACGGTTTTCGGCATTCCCAATTGCGATACCGTTAAAAAATCCCGGGTCTGGCTGCAAGAGCAAGGCCTGGATTTTGAATTTCACGATTTCAAAAAACAAGGCTTGGATCGAACCACGGTTCAGGCATGGCTGCAATTTGTTCCGCTCGACATATTGATTAATCGTAAGGGAACAACGTGGCGCGCGCTATCTGATGCGCAAAAAGCATCGGCGGCAGAAGCAGACCCTGCGATCCCACTGATCCTGAGCAACCCCTCCCTGATCAAACGTCCGGTATTACAAATGAAGAATACCGACCACATCAGTCACGTTTCAGTCGGTTTTTCAGCAGACCAGTTTAAAACAATTTTTGAAAATAAATAATGAGCAAAACGCTAGCATTAACTGAGCAGTTAATCGCCCTGGACTCAGTCACGCCTGAAGATAAGGGTTGCCAACGCACTTTAATTTCATTGCTTGAACCATTAGGTTTTACTTGTGAAACCATACAATCGGGCGATGTGACCAATCTCTGGGCGCGTCGCGGCACTGCTCAACCTTTAGTTGTATTTGCCGGTCATACAGATGTCGTGCCAACGGGTCCTGTAGCACAGTGGCACTCAGCGCCTTTCACGCCAACACATCGCGATGGCAAGCTGTTTGGACGCGGCGCGGCTGATATGAAAACCTCTATCGCTGCTTTCGTTGTCGCTGCTGAAGAATTCATTGCAGCACACCCAGAGCATAACGGCTCGATAGGCTTTTTAATTACAAGCGATGAAGAAGGTCCGGCGACAGACGGTACTGTCGTCGTTTGCGACATGCTCAAAGCGCGCGGTGAACAACTGGACTATTGCATCGTTGGCGAACCTACTTCTGTTGGCGCATTAGGTGACACCATCAAGAATGGCCGCCGCGGCACCATGTCCGGAAAATTAACCATCAAAGGTATTCAGGGACATATCGCTTATCCACAATTAGCCAAAAATCCTATTCACCTGTTCGCTCCGGCAATGGCGGAATTAGTGGCTGAAGTTTGGGATCATGGCAATGAATACTACTTGCCAACCTCATGGCAAATGTCAAATATTCACTCAGGAACCGGCGCCTCCAATGTCATACCTGGCGATGCAGTGATTGACTTTAATTTTCGCTTTTGTACAGCAAGCACTGCTGAGGGCTTGCAACAGCGCGTCCATGCGATACTGGATAAGCACCGCCTCGATTATGATTTAAAGTGGACTATCGGCGGTCATCCTTTCTTGACCCCTAAAGGCAATTTGAGTGATGCATTAGCAAATGCGATCCGCGCTGAGACGGGACTGGAAACGGAATTATCAACAACTGGCGGCACTTCTGACGGACGTTTCATTGCCAAAATCTGCCCACAAGTCGTCGAGTTTGGTCCACCGAACGCCAGTATTCACAAGATTGATGAGCACATTGAAGTGCAATACATCGATCCACTCAAAAACATCTACCGTCGCACATTAGAAAATCTGCTGACTTAATTCGCGCACCAGGAATTTAACATGACTATACCCGCCAATACCTTTATTACGATTCGTGATCTGCTACGCCATGCGGTGTCGCGCTTTAATAAAGAGAAACTATTTTTTGGTCACGGCAGCGCCAACGCACTAGATGAAGCGGCGTATTTGATACTTCATACCCTGCATTTACCACTGGATAAAATTGATCCTTTTCTGGATGCAAAATTATTAACCAATGAAATTGATGCTGTCCTGCGCGTCATTGAGCGTCGCGCCACAGATCGCGTCCCCGCTTCTTACATCACCAATGAAGCATGGCTGGGCACTTATAATTTTTACGTTGATGAACGTGTGATCGTGCCTCGCTCCTTTATTGCAGAATTGATTCCGGAACATTTTTCTCCGTGGGTCAACGACCCGGATACGATTACTAACATCCTTGAACTCTGCACTGGCTCTGGATGCCTGCCTATCATGTTGGCTGATATGTTCCAGAATGCCCATGTAGACACGGCGGACATCTCCAAAGATGCCTTGGAGGTCGCGAAACGTAATGTGGAGACATACGAACTTCAAGATCGTATCACTTTGATTGAGTCAGACCTCTATACCAACGTACCAAACAAAAAATACGACTTGATCATTACCAACCCTCCCTATGTGAATTCAAGCTCCATGGCGAAGTTGCCGAAAGAATATCTGCACGAGCCACAAATTGCCTTAGCTGGTGGCGACGACGGTATGGATCTAGTACGAAAAATTGTTGCTGGTGCCTCTGAACGGCTGACAGAAGATGGTTTATTGATGGTAGAAATTGGCAATGAACGTGCATTTACCGAAGCAGCGTTTCCTGATCTGAACCTGACCTGGTTGACCACCAGTGCTGGCGATGACATGGTGTTTTTAGTTGAAGCACGGGATTTAGCGAACTTCAGCGCATAAACCTGTAAAATTGCAGCAACAACTGATGTGACACGGGCAAAAACATCTTTTGCCCGTTTTTTATTCAAATATACTCACCACTAGTATATTTTTGAGCCGCTTATTTTATGCTGATATATTCAGTAAAAAGCGATATACCCCCTAATTTTTAAGTTTATATGATACGTTTGCAGCAAGTCATCCTCGCGCGAGGCACCAAGCCCCTGTTTGACAGCGTCGATGTCACCCTTAACCCTGGCGATAAAATTGGCCTGATTGGCTCAAATGGTGCAGGTAAATCCAGTCTGTTCGCCATGTTGCGCGGTGAGCTGCATCCAGATCAGGGCAGCATAGAATTCCCGGCAAAGTGGCAGTTGGCCCACGTTGCGCAAGAGACACCACCATTAGAGCGCTCAGCGATTGATTACGCCATCGATGGCGACGTTACTTTGCGCAAACTTGAAGCGGAGTTAGCAGCATTAGAAGCGCAACCAGAAAGCTATGAAAACGGCATTGCGATCGGTGACTTGTATGGCTCTATGGCGGATGCTGACGCCTACACGGTTCGCTCACGCGCAGAACAATTGCTGATCGGCCTTGGTTTCAAACTCGATCAATTGGAGCGTTCAGTCGCCAGTTTCTCAGGCGGCTGGCGCATGCGCCTGAATCTGGCGCAAGCATTGATGTGCAAATCAGATCTATTGCTGCTCGATGAACCAACCAACCATTTGGATCTGGATGCGATTATCTGGCTGGAAGACTGGCTCAAACGCTACGCCGGCACCTTGATCATTATTTCGCATGATCGTGACTTCCTTGACGGCGTCGCTAATGTGATCGTACATATCGATGAACGCAAACTCAAACGCTATTCAGGTAACTACTCAGCTTTTGAACGTCAACGTGCAGCGCAATTAATTCTCGCAGCTGGCACAATCGAAAAGCAAAACCGCAAGCGTGCACATCTGGAATCCTTCATCAGCCGCTTTGCCGCGAAAGCGTCTAAGGCAAAGCAAGCGCAAAGCCGTATCAAGGCATTGGCGAAGATGGAAGAATTGGCACCATTGCGCGCAGCAGCTGAATTTTCCTTTGAGTTCCGCGAGCCTCTCAGTGCACCAAATCCTATGTTAGTGATGGAAGATGTCGATTGCGGCTACCGCATTGAGTCTGAAACTGATCACAGTTTTACCGAAAGACGCATTGTTAACGGCGTCAAATTTTCACTGCAAATTGGTCAACGTATCGGCCTCTTGGGTGTGAATGGCGCAGGTAAATCGACACTGATCAAAACCATCGTCGGCGACATCTCCCCCTTATCTGGTGTCATGCAAACCGGTAAAGGCCTATCGATCGGCTACTTCGCGCAGCATCAGGTTGAAATGCTACGCCATGACGAGTCACCTTTATGGCATTTGGCACATATCGCTCCCAACGTGCGTGAACAAGAATTGCGTAACTTCCTTGGTGGATTCAACTTCCCTGGCACGATGGTCACCAGCCCCATCAAGCCTTTTTCGGGCGGAGAAAAAGCCCGTCTCGCGTTAGCAATGATTGTCTGGCAGCGCCCTAACCTGCTGCTGCTTGATGAACCCACCAACCATTTGGATTTGGAAACGCGTGAAGCGCTTACCGAAGCGCTGGCGCAATTTGAAGGCACTCTGGTCGTCGTATCACATGACCGCCATTTGCTGCGCGCCACAACCGATCAATTTATCATTGTCGCTGACGGTCAATTGCAACCGTTTGATGGCGATCTGGATGATTATAAAGAGTGGCTTTTCAAAAGCAAGTTAGAAAAAGAAGCCGCTCCTGCGTTACCGGAAAAAGCCAAAGCCAAAGAAACAGCATTGCCGCAAGCTAAGCCTGTTCCAGTTGCGAAGGTTGATGATAAAGAACAACGCAAACGCGATGCTGATGAACGCCAACGGCTCGCCAACTTGCGTAAGCCCATCGAAAATCGCATCAAGCGTTTAGAAGAGGAAATGGCAAAACTTAACACCAGAAAGCAAGCCATCGCCGTGCAACTTGAAGATAGTGACGTGTATAGCGATGCTAACAAAGAAAAGCTCAAAGCACTCTTGCTTGATCAGGCGTATCTCGTCAAAGAGCTGGAAACTACTGAAGCTGATTGGCTGGAGCAACAAGAGTTTTTAGAAGCTGTCGTTTGATGCAGGTAATGTACGACGTGTTAAATACATGATTTTTTTGTAGGGCGGGTTTCACCAGCCCTACAAAATTGGCCGTTCAAACTTCAAGACCAATCCCTCGGTTCAACCTGATAGTAGCTTCTAAGTTGTTCATACAACGCGGGATGATGTACCGCCAACTCTGTACTTTTCTTAAAAAACGCTTCAGTCGTGACTGCAAAAAATTCTGCTGGATTGGTCGCGCCGTAAGGATCAATGACGGTTGCGTGGTGATGTTCTCTCGCATGCAATAACTTCGTGTACTCCACTTCCATCACTTGCGACCACCTGCGATAAGCTTCAGCATCAGGTAGCAATGGCGCGCCATTCGTAGATCCAGATTCGCTATCAAGTTGATGGGCAAATTCATGCATCACTACATCCTGACCGTGACCAATATTTGCAGGATGATGAATAATTTGATCCCACGCCAATATCACGCGGCCATCACTCCACGACTCGCCACTTAGTCCCTGATTCGTATGTGTTACCACCCCGCCATTCAACATTTGCGTTCGCGGTGCAACAAATGCGGATGGGTAGACCAAAATATGCGTCAGTTTTGGATAGACCTCGCTAGAACGATTCAAAAGCAACATACAAGCTCTACCTGCAATAGTCACTTTGATCTCATCGGTGATGATTAATCCACCACAACCAACAAACGTCTTTTGAAATAAAAACTGCCGAATGCGACGCTTTAATTGCATCTGTAAATCAGTAGGCATCTTGGAATATTCAGGCAAGTTTTTGCGCAGGATTTTTGAATAGGGCAACGGAAATGCCTGCGACAAGACATAGCGCAAGCGCGCACGCGGGACTTCAAAAGCCAGCAGCAATAAAACAAGGATGAATAATAACCACCACATAAAGCCCCTTTTTTGATGAGGTTTGTACACCTATCTCACATGGGCGCAACTGCAATAAAGTCAATGGTAACGTTGAGCATTAAATTTTGCATTGACGTAGCGTAATCGCATTTACCTGGATTTGAAATGAAAAAAGCTGCCAGAATTATTCTGTCAGCTTTCTACTTTCTATATTGCGACTCTGAATCTCATTCAGACTTATTTGACCTCAGTCACAAACTGCTCTGTTGGACGGCGCACTTTTTTCAAGTTCACCAGCCAGTCGCCTTCTACTTCACGATACCCAATCGGCAAAATAACCACACTACGCAAACCTTTTGCGCGCAAGCCCAAAATTTCATCCACAGCCGCTGGATCAAAACCTTCCATCGGCGTGCTGTCAACTTCTTGTTCTGCTGCAGCGATCAATGCGGTACCTAAGCCGATATAAGCCTGACGTGCTGCGTGCTGGAAATTGATTTCTGCATCGCGGGTAGGATAAGTACTCAGCAACATGTTGCGATAGTTTTCCCAGCCTTCGTTTTTGAAGCCGCGCACATCATTAGTCAAATCAAACATCATGTTGATGCGTTCAGTTGTGTAGTTATCCCATGCTGCGAAAACCAACAAATGAGAGCTTTCTGTGACCTGAGCCTGATTCCAGGCAACAGGTTTGATTTTTTCACGAATTTCAGCGTTTGTTACAACCAGAACTTCGTATGGTTGCAAACCACTGGAAGTTGCAGTTAAGCGCACTGCTTCTAAAATTTTATCCACTTTTTCTTGTGGAACAACTTTGGCAGCATTGAATTTTTTGGTTGCATAGCGCCATTGCAGCTTTTGAATTAAATCACTCATTTATGTTTCCTTTGATAAATTAATGCAATAAAAGCATCTAAAAATATTTAAAAATATTTGAAAGTATTTGAAAGTATTTGAAAGTATTTAAAAGCTCAACACACAGCTAAAAATAAACATACAGTCTAGTTTGTATGTCGATTTATAAGCACTATAGCAGCTCATTTGAATTCTTGCAGAAGCCCCCAAAAAAGCGAATCCATTAGCATCCGATAAGCACTTAAACTTACTACGCAAATAAGACTACGCGATTACAGCAGTTGATACAACTCATTACTTTTCCGCCTTCAACCGTCAGTCTGGCTGCACGGTTCAGAGTCCGGCACAGTAAGTATTTTGCCGATGACGATAAAGGGCAAAAAAAATCCCGGGCTGTCGCATAAAAATGCACAAAATCCCGGGAAGATCGCTAAACTTGATTCTTTTCAGAAAAATATTTTTAAAATTGACGCTGTGGCTATCTTATTTGAAACGCTGGGCGCAGTGATTTTGTAAGCGCGGGTCTTGCACGAGATATACGGTTTTCGTGCTCTTTATGATTCGCATGCGTTGGAACCGAGGCCAGTGCCGGGCCGCCATCGATAATAAATACGCTCACGACATGTGCCAATTTTCTTGCTTGATCCTGAAGCGATCCCGCGGCAGCAGCAGCCTCTTCGACTAACGCTGCATTTTGTTGCGTCACATTATCCATTTCTGTGATGGCTTGATTAATCTGCTCAATGCCTGTTGATTGCTCCTGACTCGCAGCAGTAATTTCACTGATCACATCCGTCACGCGGCGAACGCTATCAACCACTTCCTGCATCGTCGTTCCTGCCAGATCGACCAGCTTAGTACCAGCATCCACTTTTTCGACCGAATCGCCTATCAGTGTTTTGATTTCCTTGGCCGCACTTGCGCTCCGTTGAGCCAGATTTCGGACTTCCGCTGCGACCACCGCAAAACCACGTCCTTGCTCACCTGCCCGAGCCGCCTCAACCGCAGCATTCAAGGCAAGAATATTGGTTTGAAACGCGATACCATCAATCACGCTGATAATATCGACGATTTTCTTGGCGGATTCATTGATAGAACTCATGGTATCAACCACTTCCGAAACCACTGAACCACCCCTGCTCGCGACATCAGACGCCGTTTGCGCCAGGCTATTAGCTTGACGAGCATTGTCGGCATTTTGTTGCACCGTCGAAGTTAATTCTTCCATCGAAGAAGCAGTTTCTTCGAGTGAACTTGCCTGTTGTTCAGTACGCGACGATAGATCCAAATTTCCACTAGCGATTTGACTAGTAGCCGCCGCCATATTGTCAGTGCCTGAGCGAACCTCACTAACAATGGTTTGCAACGAACCATTCATTTCTTTCAAGGCCTGTAAAAGTTCACCCATTTCGTCTTTGGAATTCACTTCTATATTGCTGGTCAAATCGCCGGAAGCGACTTTCTTTGCCACTGCAACCGCGGCATAAATTGGACCGGTGATTGAGAGCGTAACAAACCATGCAATACCAGCGCCAACAATCACAGTCAATCCGGTCAAAGCCAACATTAAAGTGAGTGCATTGTGATATTTTTGTGCTGCCAATTCCTCATCTTTCTTATTTTTTTCTCGCTGCAATTCAATAAAATCTTGCATCGAATTTTGCCATTCGTTCGTAGCAGGAACCGCTTCCTTCAGCAAAAATTTAACAGCCGCATCTTTGTCAGTTTTCACCTGTTCCATGAACTGGTCATTAAGTGGTCGCGTCTTGGTCTGGTACTCTTTAATCTTAGCAACGAATGCTTTACCCGTATCGTCCAAGGGCATTTTTTCTAACGCAGAAAAAGCATCGTTATAAATTTTTCGGGCAATGAGAATTTTTTCTTTTTGGATGTTCGCTTCGTTTTCGTCAGACAGTAACGCCACTGTACGCATCACCCTGGCAACGATATGCACCGAACTCGCCATATCTTCCAAATACGCCATTTTTTTGACATTGACGTCAACAATATGATGTAGTGAATCGTCGGTATTACTCATGGCATTAATACCTAATCCGGCGACGCCAATCAGCAGTACGAGTATTAAACCAAATCCAAAACCAAGGCGGGTGCGTATTTTAAGATCGGACACATTCATGACTATTCCCCAGACAAATTTAAAGAGAAAACATTTTTTCGAAACAAAATTCCAACTTATCGTCAACTAGTGCATTCATTCATTTATTCATTTAAGCAATCTACTTATCGCTTAAATTTTAAACAGGAGACTGGTCACAGCCACTTCCCCTTCCGACAGAATTGACGGCCTGAAAATGTAAAACCACTCATGGCTTAAACTGAAATTTCTGACTCGTAAAACAATAAAAAATGAGCGGGATATGATTTATAAACTTAACCACTAAGCACACGAATTGTTTCCTTAAATCAATAACGGCAGTAAAGTTTGTTAAATGAAAGTTGATTTATGTTAAATTCTGGCGAAGTAATAATAGTTTGCACTTCGCAATAAAACAAATTTTTTACGACTCCTATGGTTTAAACAACTCCGCGTGGCGATATCATCATGCTGAAATATTTTTCAGATAAAGTTATAAAAGCAAGAGTACGTTATTCGATTCCTGACCTCGCAAAAAAATAAGCCTGTGGAGCCAAACAGCCTTGCTCACCTATGTTCATCGCTTTCATCAAACTGAATTTTTACTTTTCCAACCTAGACAATGAAAAATCACCCTACAACTGGAATTCAATCTTTAAACAGGCTATTCCTGATCAGTAGCTTGGTCGCAAGTACAGTTCTGGCGACAACAGCAGCAGTTGCAATAGAAAAGCCAAGCAAACCTAAATTGGTTGTCGTTCTGGTTGTCGATGGCTTGCCACAAGAACAAGTCATGCGTTACCGCGATCAATATACGCAAGGCGGCTTCCGTCGCTTATTGGAACAAGGTGCCTGGTTTAGCGATGCACATCAGGCGCATGGCGTAACAGTCACGGCCGTCGGTCATGCCGCCGTATTGACTGGCGCATACCCATATCAACACGGCATCATCGCCAATGAGTGGGTAGACACACGTAGCCGCGAAAGCATGTACTGTACGCAAGACGGTAATTATCAGTACATTGGTGATGAAACCAAACCTGATGATGGTACTGCACCGACTAATTTAAGAGTAAGCACCCTTGGCGACGAATTACGTTATGGCACTGGCAACCGTGCTAAAGTCATCACCGTATCCGGCAAAGACCGCGGCGCGATTCTGCTCGCTGGCAAAACCGGTACCGCCTACATGTATATGAAAAAAAGCGGTGCATTTGCATCAAGTAGCTACTACATGCAAAGCCACCCTACCTGGGTTCAGCAATATCAGGCAAGCCGGCCACAAGACCGCTTCTATGGTCAGGAATGGAAACCATTACTCGCTGACTCGGCATATGCAAACGATGCTGACGATGCAATCGTTAGCGACGCTAAAGATCGTTTCCCGTTCAAATACGACAGCAAATCAGGCAAACCAGATGCCGAATATTATGGCAAGTTGTTAACCGGACCTTACGTTGATGAAATGACCCTGGACTTCGCACGCGCCGCAGTTGAAGGCGAAAACTTGGGTCGCAACCCTGCTGGCGTTCCCGACGTATTGGGTGTTAGTTTATCAAGCCATGATTACGTGAACCACGCGTTCGGACCGGAAAGTCGTATGTCCCATGACCACCTGCAACGATTGGATCGTTTGCTGGCGAACTTCTTTACTTACCTCGATAAACGAGTAGGCTTAGAGAATACGGTGGTCGTATTAACTGCTGACCATGGATTCCCGAACACACCAGAATTTTCGAAATCAATCAAACGTGATGCACAGCGGATCAATGCCAAGGATCTGATGTCAGCATTAAACCAACATCTGACCGAGCGATTTGGCACAGACAAACTGGCGGTTAAATGGTCTGGTCCAGTCGTCTTACTCGACTATCAATTGATTGCGCAAAAAAATCTGAAACGCGAAGAAGTCGAAACCGCAGCGGCACGTTTTTTAGTCAGTTACCCAGGCATTGCAGACGCATACACACGCACGCAACTGGAACAAGGCGCATTACCAGCGAACCGCATTGCCAAATTAATGCAACGTGGATGGAACCGTCAAGTCTCTGGTGACATTATGGTAGTGACTAAGCCTTACTGGTATTTCGGTAGCGGCAATCACGGCACTTCGCATGGGTCACCGTACAGCTACGATACGAATGTTCCGCTGATGATTATGGGTAAAAACTGGGTTAAACCTGGTGCCTATGCAGACTACGCCGAAGTGGTCGACATTGCCCCAACTCTGGCGCATTTGCTGAGAGTACGTCCACCTTCTGGCTCTGAAGGCCGCATACTGAAAGAGACACTCAACTAACTTCCAGGCTCGAAAGAAAGCTCCGGCGTCGACCAGAGCTTTCTGTAATCATCCGATTCGTATTAAACAAAGGATAGACCGTCTCACACAAAGTGCGGTCTTTCTTTCACATCTATTCGTGCTCAGTAATCGCTGGGTTTAAAGTATGCTGAAGCATTAGGCTTTTTTATATAAAGAACACGCTTTTCCACTTAAATTAGGATGAAGATTCGGCACCTTCAAGAGGCAATTCGAGAGGTAGAGTAATCTCGACTCTGGTTCCTAAACCAATTTTAGACTGAACAACAAGGTCACCTTTCAGAGTCTTAGTGACTAAATTACGCACGATGGACATCCCAAGACCTGTCCCCCCCTTGCCTATCTTCGTACTAAAAAATGCTTGGAACAGTTTTTGTAAATTTTCTTCCGGGATTCCGATGCCATTGTCAACGATGATCAAAGTCACATGATCTTCTGTTTTAATTGCGTTGATCGTCACCAGACCATTACTTCTATCCTCAAATGCATGTAAATATGCATTATTGACCAAGTTAATGATAACTTGACCCAACGGTCCGGGCAGACTGTCCATCATCACATTATCGGCAATATTCATTTCGATCTGATGCGAGTGCCTTTTCAGACTGGGCGCCATAGAATCGAGAATTTCATTAATCACATTCGCCAGGTCAAAGACGCGGCGCTGCTCGCTTGCCTGGTCTGCGGCCACGTGGCGGAAACTGGTTAACAGATGCTCCGCTCTGTCTGAATTACGTTCTACCAAAGTGGCACAGGAATCCAAATCGGAAAGCATCTTCACAAGATCGGACCGCTTCAGACTTCCTTCACTTATCGCCTGCTGCATTTGTCGAAGAATACTGGTCATGGTGGTTGATGCCAGCATATTATTGCCAATCGGTGTACTTAATTCGTGTGTCACACTCGCAATCAAGGTACTTAGCATCGCTTTAGCTTCGCTCAATGCTAGTGCCTCTCTGGACTGGTGCAATATTGTTAAAGTGCTTTCCAGTTTTTCTGTACGCTCTGCGACACGCTCTTCTAACGAAAGATTGAGAAGTCGTAAATGTTCCTCACTAATTTTCAGTTCATTAGTGAGTTGAATTTGCTTCTGTTCGTTGCATACCCGTTCCGTTATATCAACCGCAATACCAAGATAACCTGTCACTTGACCGTCATTATTCCGGATAGCTGTAATTGACAGCATTACCGGTAGATGTGAGCCGTCTTTGCGGAGATAGGTCCAGTTTTGTTCGTCTGGAACACGCAGCATTCGCGCTTTGGCAACGAAGACATCAAAACCAGGCTCTATCGATGTTTTCAGCTCTTCCGATAATATCTTAGCTCTGGCAACGACCTCGTTTGGATCGTGAAATATGGCTGGTGTTTTTACCCCCTCCACCTCATTGGCCGTATATCCCAACATGTGCTCCGCACCCTGATTAAATGTTTGGATGAGGCCGTTCAGATCCGTTGAGATAATCGAAAAATTAGCACTATTCAATATTGCTTGTCGCATATTGGTAATGGCATGCAGATTTTGAGTTATCGCAAGCTGCTTTTTTTCTTCGAGCTTTTGCTGGGTAATATCGTGAAAATTAACAACAATTTCCTTCAAGTGACCGTGCTCATCCATTTCTGGAAATGCACTGACAGACACCCATACAATCGCACCATGCGCTGGACTATCAATGCCAAGAACACTCTCCTTAAATGGCAATTTAGTTCGCATCACACGGTTGACTGGATAATTTTCCAGATTGAGTGGATCCCCTGCTTCATTCAAAAAACGCCAGACAGGATCGATGGCAACTTTTCCTTGGATTTGATCTTCGCTTAATCCAAGCAATTCAGAGGCACGTGGATTACTAAAAGTTATTTTGGAGTCTGGTCCATGAACTACAATCCCCACCTGTAGTTTATACAATAGTTGCCGATGCCGGCCCTCGAGGTTTTTCAAGGTTTCATTTTGCATCTGCTGCTCAGACAACGCAGTCGCTAATTTTTTTTCGCCAAGACGAAACTCAAATTGCTGAACCACGAGCCGACCCAGAACTTTAAGCATGTCTTGCTGATGTTCATTGAGCTTACGCGGGACTCGGTCTATTACGCACAAAGTGCCAATACCATAACCACCGGATGAAATTAAAGGTTGCCCCGCATAAAATCTGATATCAGGCGCGCCAGCCACTAAAGGATTATCACGAAAACGATCGTCTTCCAGTGCATTATGAATCTCGAACAGTTCTCCGCCATGAATTGCATGACCGCAAAAAGAAATATCACGCGGCGTTTGGGACGCATCCACCCCCACTTTGCTTTTAAACCATTGCCGATCGGCATCTACAAGAGAAATCAAAGCAATTGGAGTACCGCAAATTTCAGATGCCAGACGTGTAAAGTCGTCAAAATCGGCTGAGCCGGGTGTATCCAATACCTGATATTGCCTGAGTGCTTCAAGGCGTTCAGCCTCATTTTGACCTATCGGTGCTGAAATCATATGTAGTATTTGCCTGGAAATGTCTTATCGAATATCAACAAAATTTCAATTTACCGGTTAATTGCTGTTTGGTCTGGTTCATACAGCAATCTCACTGCAGCAATCTCACTGCGGCAGGCACACATAGTCGCAATGGCTTGAGAGAACAACTTCATGCTCTGGACGTGGGCGTCCAATGTTTCAGATGTCCATTCGATTCAAAGTGCACATCGACTTGTACCACGCCTTGAAATTAATCCTGGGAAAAACGCGCAACATAAATAAGAATTTGATCTTAATTTTATAACACGGCGAGTCAATAACAAGCAGAGCCTCTGTAGACTTAATTCAAAACTTACTATATACCATGCTCTCGCATCAATCTTTCGCCCGGTTTTTTGTTAATCGCAATTTTCTGATTTGGGGAACTAAATTCCAGGGGAAACTCACAAAGTATTGACTATAACAACTGGGTATCGGAACTTATAATTTCTATCTATTTTTTTTCAGGCTCACATGAACAGATATCATTTCCTTGGTCGAAGATGATGCGCCACTTCCCTGATTTATCGCGGCGCCAGATTGAACTAAAGGTAGCAACCTGTTTGCCTTCATTATCAAACACCGGCCCCATGCTCATTGCCAGAGCACCACTCTCTAAAACCTCAACACGTTCTGGCTCCCAAGAAAAAGGCGCATTCTTTTCTTTAAACCATTTCTTCCACGCCGCCCCGACTTGATCGCGCCCTCTCAAGGAATTGTTTTGCTGAACAAATATTGCCTCTTCGTCTACCATAGCAAGGAACGCATCAAAATTGCGATCGGCCATTGTTTTAGCAAAAGCGCGCTCGGTAACCAATACCTCTTCCCGCAAATATGAGTTTGAATCAGACTGCGCTTCGACTAATCTTGTGGCAAACACACACGCCAGTGATATAACCATGAAGAAAGAACGCATAATCGTTCCAAAAAATATTGAAGTTTTGTGCATGAATAAATTAAGAGAGACCTTTGCACGAGACCCTGAATTCATCCCTGCAACGTGCCTATAAAATAATTTGGTCAGATTTTTTGAGAAGTTTTCCTTCAAAGTTCGACCAAAGACCCAAAAAATACGGAATATTCCCCGTATTCCCATATTCTAGGCGCAATTCTCCTGCCATGTCTCACATTCCCGTCGCACACTGACACCACGTTTAATATTGTAAGCAACGCACATCAAGCTAAATCGCACCTGATTTCTCACCAGTCCCAGATAGCGAACTTGCCCCATGCCCTGATAACCAAAGATGGGATTTAATATCCATTGGTGGAGGTTCCTATGTGAACCACCTGTGTGAACCACTTTGGATTTTTGGACGAAAAAAAACCCCTTAAAAATCAAGGGGTTACGTTTACTTGGCAGGTGTGCGATTCGAATAACCTCTTGAAAGCCTTATGGATAAAGGGTTTCATCATTTTTTAAAAATTGCATACCAACACAGATACCAACAAAAATTTTCGGCAACGCCTTTACCTTGTGTTTAAGGCTGACTTCGCCATTTAGCTCTCAAGACCAATCCAATTTTATTTTTGACCTGTACTTAATTTGCAACACGTCGATCAATTGATCAAAGCCCTCGCTTTTGGGACATTTTTTTGAAGTCAGAAAATTAACGCCTGGCTTTGCATTCAAAAAGCTCTTAAAAAATCACCCGAAAAATCTCCAACCACTATGCTCTGTTAGCGGTCGCAAAATTTAAAGGGGCAAATAAAGCAAAACAACACACCAAGATACGCCTGCATCACTCATTTCCGTTCGCGATATTCCATCACTACGTTAGAAATTCGATTCAACCAAAAAACAACACAAACTAAAATCTAAGTTTTTTAAAAACCGACATCAGAATACGTAACAAGCACAACAAAGCAGTCATGAAGCTGCTCTGGATTCGTGTGGCTAACCTTTCATGAATAATTTTTATGTCTAATTTTTTAAAAAACCATTTCGCCGCCCACTTGGGAACCCAACACGTTGAACGTGACGATAAGCACATGAAAAAACTGCCGTCAGTGGAACACCTTGCCATGATCGTCAAAGCCGTGCCAGCAGATGGTGGTGGCGTCAAAAAGAAAAAAGGATCACTCGCGGAGACAACAGGAATCACCACCAATGAAGCCAAGCAAGAGTCAGCGACTAACTCTGGTAATACTTCCCTCCCCTCTTGGAAACCAACCAAAGACCAATGCCTGCGCATATTGCGAATGAAGGAGGTGTTACTGAAAACTGGGCTCTCCAGGAGCTCGATTTACAACCATATCTGGGCTGGCAATTTCCCGAAACAAGTAAAGTTGGGGGAGCGTGCAATCGGCTTCTACGAGCATGAGATCGACGCATGGTTGATGCAATTGTTCTACGGAGAATAATCATGACTACAAGCTATCCACTCGTCATTATGATGCAACGCGTCGGTAAACTATCCAGCAACCCCCATGACCCAAAGATCATGCAGAAGGCCGCCAAGCACAACCTCAGGGAGATTGCTGCTGAACTGATGCAGGGAGCAGCAAACGCAATCGACCCCGACAAAACGCACCTCAACTACGTGTTGCGTGGTGCAGCGACCTCTAGTGGGGTCATTGCTGAGATGAATCGCTTAATGGATGCAGCAAACGCTAAGGTGCGGAGAAAGGATGCAATTCGCGGCGTCGAACTCATCTTGTCGTTACCAAAGCGTAGTGACGTCAACCACCGTAACTGCTTTGAAGACTTCCTTAATTGGGTTGAGACCTTCTTTGCTGGCATCCCTATCATCTCTGCTGTCGCTCATATGGATGAGACTGCGCCACACCTACACGTGATTCTGCTGCCTATCATCGATGGTCATTTCCGAGGCAACGAAGTCATGGGGAATGCCGTGAAGCTGAAATCCATGCATCAAAGCTGCTACGAAATGGTAGGTAAGCGCCATGGATTAACTCTGCGTAAGAAAACCAAGGTCAAACAAAATGAGGATCAGCAAGAAGCAGAGCAACTCATCGATATGCTTAGCGTTGCACCTCAATTGCTACGCCACAGAAGTCTGCGCACCTTGCTAGCAGCAGGTATCGCCAATGACATTGATGCAGTGAAGGAGATTCTGACGACATTTCAAAAGGCATCAAACAAACGGCACAGTGCCAATTCCTTTGTTGGCATAATGACGAGGCAAATGTCTAAGGCTTGATTGGCTGAATTTTAGTAAATATCTAGTAAGCGGCTTTCACTTTTGGAGGCCGTTTTTTCTTTTAGGCACAACAATTACTGAGCTTAAATTCCAAGGTGCGCAGATGGTGCGCAAGCATTTGGGGTGCGCGCACCATGCCAAAATTCCCTTAATCTTCGCAAGTATACTACCTACGGCGCTGCAATTGACTCCAATTCAGAGGGGCTTTGAAGGGGCTTTGAAGGGACTTGGCAGCTCCTTCAGAGACTGATAACTTTCTTCAATCGCTGGCATCAATTCAGGAAATACTTACCAACAATGTTTCAATCGAAGTGCCACATCCAAACGTAACGCGAACGTCAATATTTACGAGCGGTTATTGATGTCTCGTCACAGATGACCGGATCGTTCCCTAACGCGAGTATCGAGGATCTAACTAGCGATCATTCAATCAACGGTCGCACTTGAGTACCGATCCTTCGATTTCGATTTCGCCGCTATATTCCACGATTCAATATTTTTCCAAATCTGTTCATCAATCTGGCGCCAGTACTGAAGATTTTTAACACTAGTGCGCCAAGAAATATTTATCCCGCCGTACAACGGACTGTAGTAACTAGCCTTTATTTGCGGATATATCGCCCAAGTCGGGTATGGTGGAACATGCACTTCAAGTATGAAAAGTTGAATACCATTCCGATTAACTTCTCCCAGACAAAACTCACTTATCAAGCTGTCTGGGTGAAGCGATCTAAGCTCTTCTTTTTCACTGGGATTTTCAAAGCATTTAAGTCCGAACTTTTGTGAAAACTTATCAGGATTTATCAATTTGGCATTTATCAAATTTTTAAACATATTTGGCGGATATTCACCAGAAGCACCAGGCCTAGTAGGGTCTGGAAGATTTTCGACTTGAATTCCAGTAATATCAAC
>NZ_JBMPOQ010000012.1:0-118953 GCF_049340505.1 Undibacterium sp. Dicai25W
TGTGTCGCCGACGCCGTCTAGGCGTATTGATTCCATCTTCCATCATGTACAAGTGTCCACTTAATAAGTGGACACGATCATCTACGCTTACGCTCTTAACTTCAAGATGACTTCACCGGGTGCTTACGATTAAACCTCATAGTCATCAAGAGCACTGAGCAAGATCACTGAGCATGAGCATGAGCATGTGCTTGTAAAAAATGATGGGCGGCCTATGCTAGCCGCCCATCAAATGTTGAACCGTTAGTTGGAATTACTTGCCGGTTGAAACGCCAGCCTGATTAGATTGAATGTCTGCTTTACGCTGTGCGTTGACAGCGTTTTCCTGACGGTTTAATTGACGTTGTTCAGCCTTGGTAATATGACCGCCGTCAGCCGCTGCATCGGCGCGTTCTTCGCGGCGGATTGCATTGTCTTCTTTGTTCAACTGTTTGCCCTGTGCTTGAGTCAGACTGCCATTTTTTACTTCTTTGGCAGTCATCGCTTTTTCATGCTTTTCGCGTTTAATCACTTCAGCGCGACGTGGATGTTCTTTTGCAAAATTGTTGTCTTGCGCAAATGCGGATTGGATCGACAGTGCTGCAAAGCCAGCGAGGATTGCAACGGAAGCGAATTGACGTGTGCTCTTGATCATGATGTTCTCCAATAAAGTAAGTGTGTCTACCGGTTTTTAATTAGCCACCAAACTGTTGTGGCCTGTGAGCAAAAAACGCACTAAATGCGAAAATGGATTACACGCCATGTGTAACGCTATGTCACTTATTTTTTAATGCAATGCATCAAGAGGTATTTCAATGTTCATTGAGTAGCTACTCTTTTTTGGGAATAAATATTACTTCCTATGTGTTACTTCCTATGTGTTACTTCCTATGTATTACTTCCTATGTATGGTCGTCTGGTAATTCGTGTATCAATGTGGCCTATGTAAGTCACAGACCAAGCACAATTTTCTGTGCACCGTTATCTCGCATTAGTATAAAACGTACGATGGATTCGACGGTGACGGTATCAATTGATCCCGACATGCGACGGTCAAATGGATGGTCGTCGAAGCTGACGTTGGCGCGAAACATACGTGCACCTAAACGGGTCACCGTATCAATATGTAAAACGTCCGCCTGATAGTCAGCGGATTTTAACCAGGCTTGCGCTTGCTCGCGCGTGTTGATGTTGATGCCTTGTGCCTGCGCAGCGGCCAGGACTTCGAGTGCCCACTGGTTTGAATTTTGATATTTCGTCGAAAATGGGTAGGACAGCATATTGTAGTGCGGATCATGCAGTGCTTTGGCTTTACCATTTTCTAGCAGGTTTCTGATTTTCGCTTGCAATTCAGGGTTAGGGATCAGTATCAAGGTCTCAAACGCGAACAAATCGTCGAGAAAGAAGTTACCCAATCCTTCATCAAATAAGCCAGAATTTGCGGTACCGCAATCATTGAGTTCATGGATCACTGACCAACGCCCATCCGCATCGTGTTTAACGATGCCAAGGTGGGAGTAGCGTAAATGGTATTTGGACAGGTCTTGTCCAACGCGTGCAATGATGGCGATATCAGCATGGCTATCTGCGAGTCTTATATGCGTTTTTTGAGCCAGTTCCAATGCTTGCATGACTTTATATGCATCGTAGGCCGGTGCATCACAAGACCGACCTGCAAAACTTAATGGTGCATAAACTAAGCTTAGTGCGACCAATACGCAGTTGAAAATCAATGAGACGGTCTTAGTATGCATCATTGCACCTTGTTATGATGTAAAAGTGCATTTCCGACTTCATTTGGAATAAAAGCGATCGCTTTGCCTGATGCAATCAACAAATAACCCGTTGAAGTAGCGCTGACTTCGACCGCAGCACCGCTGACAAGTGCGGCTTTTTCTACTACTTTTCCTGACAGCTTAACGGTAGTGCTAGCGGCTTGACCTGAGGCTTTAAGAACCACGGTAATGCCATCTGCAGCTTTTTCTACGCTAGTGACAATGACTGCTCCTGTTCCCACTAAGACTGACATGGTGCCTAAAACGACAAAACCCGCACCAAGTGATAAGGTTTCGGATGCATTTGACGGGGTGCAAGAGACACAATCGGCAGCATATGTTGTGGGAGCTAAATACATCATGCCGAGTAATAAGAAAACGTTGATTTGTTTGTTCAATTTTCTGTTTTTAATTTGCATAGTCATGGTGTCTCCTGGGTAATTTAAGTAAGAAGTGCTTATCATCAACGCAAAATTAGTTCTTAACAACGAGTGTAGCTCAAGTAGAATTATCTGAACAAAAAAGTAGCGAGATATGATCGCTAACGCCACTGACTAAATTAATTAAGTCGATAAAAAAGCGCCTTGGATCAATATAGATGCAAGGCGCTTTTTAACACTGCAAATCAGTAATAATTATTTATACGGCACTGCTAGTGCTGGCTCCGCTGGATTCTTTTTTGCAATGCGGGCAGGATTTTCCCGGTACATACCAAGGTGATAATTGCTCGCGAGGCGTGACTACGGCGCGGCAGGCAAAGCATTGCTTGGTATCGGTAGCTTCTAATTGTGGATTCAAAGCAGTCCGGTAATCAAAGACAAAACAATCGCCATGGTAGTGGTCGCCGCCGACTTCTTCGAAATACTTAAGAATGCCGCCCTCGAGCTGGTAGACACTGTTGTAGCCGATGTTTTGCATGTGGATCGCCGCTTTTTCGCAGCGAATACCGCCGGTACAGAAGGTGACCACAGTCTTGTCATTCAGTGCGTCACGATTCGCTTCAATGACCGCTGGAAATTCAGTGAATTTGGTGATGCGATAATCGATCGTGTTGTCAAAGCTGCCCACGTCGACTTCAAAATCATTGCGGGTATCAACCATGACCACTGGTTTGCCATTGTCATCATGACCTTGATCGAGCCAACGTTTTAAGGTTTTGGCTTCAACAAATGGCGCGCGACCTTCTTCAGGCTTTATCAGCGGCATACGCATGGTGATGATTTCTGCTTTCAGCTTCACCAGTAATTTGGTGAACGGCTGATGATCAGAAAAACTTTCTTTGGCGACGATATCAGCAAAACGCGGGTCAGCGTGCAGCCAATCCATATACGCGTCGATTTCATGGCGCAAACCAGCAAGGAACATATTGATGCCTTCAGGCGTCAATAAAACCGTGCCTTTCAGATTGAGTTCCGTGCATTTATCGATAAACGCCTGACGCTTTTCAGCGGTGTCGTTAAACGTGATAAATTTATAAGCAGAGATATTAACGTAGGGCGTTTCTGGGGAAAGTGTTGCTACCGGCATAATAAGTAATTCAGTAAGTCATTGATTTGTCAGCATTATAGTTGAAAACGTCACTGATTTGCTCAAAGCTTTTATTTGATTTCTGCTGCGAGCAGCATGTCAACGTGCGGAATATCGTCTTCCAGATACATTTCACTGACCGTGACAAAGCCAAAGCTGGTATAGAATTTTTCCAGATACGCTTGTGCACCGATGCGTATCGGTGCATTTGGGTACAACCCGCGCAAGGCCCCAATGCTATTGGCGATGAGCATTTTTCCTATGCCGGTACCGCGCCATTTGTTGCTGCTCAGAACCCGGCCTATGGATGGCTCTGGAAAACTAAGCCCTGCTGGCACGATACGCGTATAGGCGGCGACTTCACCATCCTGATCCCAGGCGATCAAATGATGGCATTGAGGGTCTTTGCCATCAATATCCAGATACGGACAGTTTTGTTCGAGAATGAACACAGCGCAACGCGCTGCATAGATTTGATGCAATTGCAGATTACTTAGCTCGTTAAAGCTCACGCATTGCCATTGCAATTGGGAAGTCGAGGTCATAGGAAAAATATTTGAAGTGAATGTCTGACGAGAATATTTGGTCAGACTTTACATCTGTTTGAACAAATGTGCATAAACGCGACTGACGCTGAGTTTATCATCGCTATTTTTTAACTTTAAGGTGATCTTGCCAGATTCATCTTTGTGCGCCATGTGTACCCGCTTAACATTGACCACTGTACTGCGATGTATTTGCCAGAACAGGCTGCTATCAAGTTGCGGTAGCAGATCACGTAAGCTACTACGTATCAAAGAAGAGTGTTCTGACGTGACGACGTTGATGTACTTGTCTGTCGCCTCGAAATAGATCACGTCCTCTATGGGAATAATACGTATATTGTTACCGACAGCGGCACGGATGACAGATAATTTTTCTGTTGTTTGTGATATGTTTTCTACCGAATTTGGCAGCTGGATTTGATGTAGTTGTCGTAATTGTGCAATCACGCGTTCGAGTTCTGTATCCGGTTTTTGGTTGCCATTCTGTGTTTTTTCACGCGCTTGAAAATGCTCTTGCAGACGTTTGATGGTCTTGTTAAAGCGTTCTTCACTGATAGGTTTTAATACATAATCTGCCGCACACGTTTCAAAGGCCTGAACCGCAAATTCATCATATGCAGTCACATAAACAACCATAGGGAAAGGCTGTTCGGCTGGCCACTCTTCAGCTAATTCTTGTGCAACTTCAAGGCCGGTTTTGCCTGGCATTTTTATATCCAGGAAAAGTACATCCGGCAAATTGCTGAGCGCAGCTTGTACAGCTTCTATGCCATTTTCCACTACGCTGCATAACTCTAATTCAGGCCATAGTTTGCCCAGCATACGTTGCAAGGTTAAAGATAAAATTGACTCGTCTTCGGCGATCAGGGCTTTGATGGTTGGCGCTTGATTCATATTTTAACGTCCGGTTGAAATGGCTTTAAGTTAATGCTGGCAGGGTAATCGTGGCTATTGCACCTTCAGGCAGGTTTGATTTCAGACTGAATGTTGCTCGTTCTCCGAATAATGCGAATAGTCGTTCGCGAATATTGGCATTGCCAACGTGTGCTCTATCTCGGTCGATAGAAATATTTTTCTCAAAATTAAACGCAAGACCTAAACCCGTATCACTGACTTCTAGTAGTATTTGATTGTTATTTTTTCTGACGCTGACGGTGATTTCTCCACCTTCTACTTTGGGTTCCAATCCATGCTTGATTGCGTTTTCTACCAGAGGTTGCAATAGCATAGGTGGGATTTTCTCTTCTTCCAATCCGGACGGTAAATCGAGCGTGTAGCGCAGACGTTTTCCCATACGGATCGCGAGTAAATCCAGGTAGGCCTGGATTAAAATAAATTCTTGTTTTAAGCTGATATTTTCGGCACGGGACGAGCTCAACGTGGCACGCAGATATACAATCAGTTGTGCCAGCATGTGTTGCGCTCTATCGGTATCGATGGCGATTAAGCCTTGTAAATTTGCCAGCGTATTAAACAGCATATGCGGCTCTATCTGTGCTTGTAGCAATTGCAGTTGCGCTTGCATTGCCTGCCGTTCAATCGATGCCGTGCGGGCTTTTTCTTTTTCTGCATTTGCGATCAATTCTGCAATCTTAATTTTGTTCCAAAATGACCATGCAGCGATGACGCTGATCAGGCAGCTTAAAGCAATGAATGCAGAAATATAGTTACTTTGAAAATGTAATACTTCACCAACGGGATAAGAGAATATCAACGCGCCAATAACTGATCCCAATGTAAAACCCACTGGCGCTAAAAAAATGCACAATAGATAAAACGCGAACATATTGCGCTGTGCCTTTCCCCAAATGAGACGATCGGCGACGCGAATCAGAGCATGACAGCTAAAACCAATAGCATTTGAAAAAACGAGGTTTTCCAATAACGAGCTACCATTGCGCATGACAAAGGTAACCAGGATTGCACAAAGAAAATTGATGACGAGTAATCTGGGTATTTCGCCGATAACTTTTTTAAGTAAACTATCTGGAATTACCTGGTATTTTTTCTGCAACCGCTCTCGCATCTGGTGGACTATCTGCATCATAGATATTCTTTGCTGTGGTGAAGTCTGAAGGGTATTCAATAATAAGCGTTTGTCGCAAGTAACTGGCGACGACATGTAGAATGATGTCGCCAACGGTCTCTGGTATGGCGGGAGCTGTATCTTTGTTTAAAAGAATATTTGTCCGGCACTGCTGCTCAGATCACTTTTTTTTCTTTCAGTAACTGCAGTTGATTTACATCGTAATTGAGTAAGCGCTGCAACACGGATTCGGTATGTTGCCCCAGCAAGGGTGGCGCACCTGCATAATTTACGGGTGTCGCGGATAATTTCATCGGACTGGCAACGAGTTTGACCGTCCCTGCGGTTGGATGTGGTAAGTCAATTTGCATCGCGCGTGCCTTGACTTGCGGGTCGTTGAAAACTTCATTGAGCTGATTGATGGGGCCACATGGGACGCCAGCTTCTTCCAACAGAGTGATCCATTCGGCTTTGGTTTTACGTTTTACCATGTCTGCCAACATCGGCACCAGCGTGTCGCGATGCTGTACCCGCGCTGGGTTGGTGCTGAAGCGAGTATCCTCCGCCAATTCTGGCTGACCGCCAATGTGGACAAATTTTTTGTACTGGCCGTCATTTCCAGCGGCGACAATAATGTGTCCATCAGAAGTCGCAAAGGTTTGGTAGGGGACAATATTGGCGTGGGCATTGCCCCAACGTTTTGGCGCATTACCGGTGGTCAGATAATTCATGTTCATATTGGCCAACATTGCTACTTGCACATCGAGTAAAGCCATATCGATGTATTGACCTTCACCCGTGCGGTCGCGATGCGTAAGGGCAGCCATGACGGCAATGGTGGAATACATTCCGGTCATTAAGTCGGTAATGGCAACGCCAGCTTTTTGCGGGCCGCCACCAGGCAAGTCATCCCGTTCACCAGTGAGTGACATAAAGCCACCCATGCCCTGCACAATGAAATCATAACCTGCGCGATTCGCATAGGGGCCATCTTGTCCAAAGCCGGTAATTGAGCAATACACCAGATCAGGTTTGATGAGTTTCAGAGAGTCGTAATCCAGGCCATATTTTTTGAGTTGCCCGACTTTATAGTTTTCCAGCACCACGTCAGAAATCGCTGCCAACTCGCGAATAATTGCCTGCCCTTCTGGCGTAGCAATATCGACAGTTATCGCTTGCTTACCGCGATTGGCAGCAAGGTAGTAGGCTGCCTCAGTGGTGTTGCTACCTTCGCCATCGCGCAAATATGGCGGCCCCCAGCTACGGGTATCGTCGCCGCAACCAGGGCGCTCTACTTTGATAATTTCTGCTCCTAAATCCGCCAGATTTTGTGCACACCATGGTCCTGCGAGAACTCTGGTCAAATCCAACACACGAATATGGCCTAGTGCCGTTTTAGGTAATGATGCAGTCGTCATCTTCGTTTATCCTTATGTTTATTTATTATTTTCAGGAGAGCAGTATGTGGCCCTATCCTAAGGTCATTGCCCACAGAGGCGGCGGCACCTTGTCGCCAGAGAATACACTGGCTGCGATGCAATGTGGTCTCGATTATGGGTTTGCCGCCGTAGAATTTGATGTCATGTTATCAAAAGACGGCGTTCCTGTGCTGATGCACGATCCTGAATTTGGTCGCACGATTGTTGGTACAGGTAGTGTTGCTGCCAGTCTGGCGGCAGAGTTGCAAAAAATGGATGCCGGGCGTTGGTTTTCAGATAAATTCACTGGCGAGCCCGTGCCCACTTACGAACAAGTGGTACGGTTTTGCCGTAACCACAGCATTTGGATGAATGTGGAAATCAAACCAGCGCCCGGTTACGAACAGGAAACTGGACGTGTTGTCGCAGAAATGACCACAGCCTTGTTTGCTGATGTCGGTGTGACAGATTTGGGGCATTTACCGCTGTTTTCATCATTTGAATTTGATGCGTTGATGGCGGCAAAACATGCTGCGCCGAATATTCCACGCGGCTATTTGATGGATGAAATGAATTTTGAGTGGCGTGCCCAAATGCAAGAATTAGCCGCAGCTGCGGTTCACACCAACCACAAGTATCTGACACCCGGCATGGCAAAACAGATCAAAGATGCGGGTTATGGATTATTTTGCTACACCGTCAATACGCCAGAGCGGGCAAGAGAAATTTTGAGTTGGGGTGTTGATGCTTTTTGCACAGACAGAATTGACCTGATACCTGCTGATTTTTAGATGTTAATAAAAAGCAATCTCTTGGTCAGATATTATTCGTCGCATAGGTTTTGTAAGTGTAGTAATTTGGCAACTCAATTTCGCCCTATTTACGACTTATTTGCAGGCGGATAGCTGATGTCGCACTTAATTTATACCGTATAATCAAAAATTAGACCATTTTTAGCTCAGCCATCTCAATTTATGAACTCGTCAGAAATCCGCGATAAATTCCTTAGCTTTTTTGAATCCAAAGGCCACAGCCGTGTGCGCTCATCAAGCTTGATTCCAGGCAATGATCCAACTTTGTTGTTCACCAACTCTGGTATGGTGCAATTTAAAGATGTTTTCCTTGGGCAAGATAAGCGTTCGTATAGCCGCGCCACAACCGCGCAACGTTGCGTGCGTGCCGGTGGTAAGCATAATGATCTGGAAAACGTCGGTTACACCGCGCGTCACCACACATTCTTTGAAATGCTGGGTAACTTCTCGTTCGGCGATTATTTCAAAACGGATGCAATCCACTATGCCTGGGAATTACTGACCGTCGTTTATGGCTTGCCAAAAGACAAGCTGACCGTCACTGTCTATCAAGAAGACGACGAAGCCTACGATATCTGGAAGAATGAAATTGGTGTTCCTGTCGAACGTATTATTCGTATCGGCGACAACAAAGGTAGCCGCTACGCGTCTGACAACTTCTGGCAAATGGCTGATACTGGTCCTTGCGGCCCATGTACAGAAATTTTCTACGACCACGGTCCGGAAATCTGGGGTGGTCCTCCGGGGTCTGAGCAAGAAGATGGCGATCGTTTCATTGAAATCTGGAATCTGGTGTTCATGCAATTTAACAAGGATGAAGCAGGTGTCTTGCATCCTTTGCCTAAACCATGCGTTGACACTGGTATGGGTTTGGAGCGCTTGTCTGCAGTATTGCAGCACGTGCATTCCAACTACGAAATTGATACCTTCCAAAATCTGATCAAGGCAGCTGCGCGTGAAACCGGCTGCACCGATCTGGAAAACAATTCTTTACGCGTCATTGCTGATCATATTCGTTGCGCTGGCTTCCTGATTGTCGATGGCGTCATTCCTGGCAATGAAGGCCGTGGTTATGTGTTGCGTCGCATTACTCGCCGCGCGTTACGTCATGGTCACAAACTGGGTCAGAGTCAGCCTTTCTTCTTTAAACTGGTCGCTGATCTGGTCAAAGAAATGGGTACCGCTTACCCAGAGCTGGCAGATGCTGCAGAGCGCGTTGCGCAAGTGATTAAGCAAGAAGAAGAGCGTTTCGGCGAAACGCTGGAACACGGCATGAAAATTCTGGAAACCGCATTGGCTAGAGACAGTAAGCAGCTCGATGGCGAGACAGCGTTTACTTTGTATGACACCTATGGTTTTCCATTAGATTTAACTGCTGACATTTGCCGTGAGCGCGATGTGGTGCTGGATGAGTCAGGCTTTAATGCCGCGATGGAAATCCAACGGAAAAAAGCCCGTGAAGGCGGTAAATTTAAAATGGCAGCTGCCATCGATTACAGCGGTGATAAAACCAAATTTGTCGGTTACGAACAATTACAACACGAAGCAAAAATCGTTGCATTGTATGTTGACGGCAGCGCGGTGAATGAAGTTAAGGCCGGACAACAAGCGATTGTCGTTCTGGATACTACGCCGTTTTATGCGGAATCTGGTGGTCAGTGCGGCGACTCCGGGGTACTGATCGGCAGTGATGGTGCGGTGTTTGAAGTCAATGACACACTCAAAGTACAAGCTGACGTATTCGGACATCATGGTGTTGTGAAGTCTGGTAGTTTAACTATCGTGCAAAGTGTCAAAGCCGAAGTCAATGCTGAGATCCGCGCTCAGACCATGCGCAATCACTCCGCGACACATCTGATGCACAAAGCATTGCGTGAAGTATTAGGTAGTCATGTTGCACAAAAAGGTTCTCTGGTTGACGTTGAAAAAACCCGCTTCGACTTTAGCCACAACGCACCAATGACAGCCGAGGATATTCGTCAGGTTGAAACCATTGTCAATCGCGAAATTTTAGCCAACGTCGCCACGCGTGCTCAACTGATGGCCTATGATGATGCGGTTAAGCACGGCGCTATGGCTTTGTTTGGTGAAAAATACGGCGATGAAGTGCGCGTATTGGATATTGGTACTTCGCGTGAATTATGCGGTGGTACCCACGTATCCCGTACAGGCGATATAGGCTTGTTTAAAATTGTTGCTGAAGGTGGCGTTGCCGCTGGTATTCGTCGCGTCGAGGCTGTGACCGGTGAGGTGGCACTCAATCTGGTACAAAGTCTGAATAACCGTGTTAATGAAGCTGCAGCGGCATTGAAAGCGCAGCCAGAGGAATTGACACTACGTATCACTCAGGTGCAGGATCACGTTAAATCTTTAGAAAAAGAATTGGCGGCATTGAAATCGAAATTAGCCTCCAGTCAGGGTGACGATTTGGTGGCGCAGGCTGTTGATATCAAAGGCATCAAAGTCCTGGCTGCTGTGCTGGAAGGTGCTGATGTAACCGCCCTGCGTGAAACCATGGATAAGCTTAAAGATAAACTGAAAACCGCGGCGATCGTACTGGCAAGTGTCAACGACGGTAAAGTGAGTCTGATTGCTGGCGTGACTGCAGATAGTACGTCGAAAGTTAAAGCAGGTGATCTGGTTAATTTTGTTGCTCAACAGGTTGGCGGTAAAGGTGGTGGGCGCCCGGACATGGCTCAGGCTGGCGGTACTGAACCAGCAGGCTTGTCTCAGGCTTTGGCTAGCGTCAATGAATGGGTGAACGGAAAATTATGATCCACGTACGTCGCGCAGAACTCTCTGATGCGGCCCAGATCCAACGGGTCTATGCAAGTACCGGTGCGTATTCCGGTACTTTGCAGTTACCGCATCCTTCAATTGAAATGTGGCAGGAAAGGTTACGAAATTTTGACCCTGATAGCACTATGTTGGTAGCGGTATATGATGGTGTTATTGTGGCTAATGCTGGTTTGCATTTAGAGAAGAAGCAGCGACGTTCGCACGTGGCAAGTATGGGGCTAGGGGTTGCTGATGCATTTACCGGTCGTGGCGTGGCGACCGCCTTGCTGACAGAGTTACTCAATCTTTCAGACAATTGGCTTCATATTTTACGGGTTGAGCTGACGGTATTCTGTGACAATGCACCAGCCATTCATTTGTATAAAAAATTTGGTTTTGAAATCGAAGGAACGCACAGAGCACATGCGATGCGCAATGGGCGTTTCACTGATTCGTATTCAATGGCGCGATTACATCCACATCAGCCTCTGATACCTCTGCGCGAAACTTGATGGAATTACGATTTTGTCCGGTGTGCGCGAGCACATTAGCTACCCGTGCGGATGAACAAGATCCGCAAAAGCTACGCCTGTCTTGTCCTGATGGCCATTGGACGCATTGGGATAATCCATTGCCGGTTCTGGCAGCCTTAGTTGAAGTCGACGGAAAAATTTTGCTTGCGCGCAATGCTGCATGGCCAGAAAAAAACTTCGCTTTAATCACCGGTTTTATGGAACGCGGAGAAACACCAGAGCAGGGCGTGGCGCGCGAACTCAAAGAAGAAACCAATCTTGATGCCGACACCATCAGTCTGATCGGCGTCTATGAATTCATCAAAAAGAATGAAGTCATTATCGCCTATTATGTAAGAGCGAGCGGGGACATTAATCTATCGCCTGAGTTAGTTGAATACCGATTAATTGAGCCGCAAAAATTGCGCCCATGGAATGCCGGAACAGGTCATGCGATGGCAGATTGGATGCGATCAAATGGATACGATCCAGTGTATACAGAGTGGCCTTCAGGATAGAAAAAGTGGTCTTTTCATGATTAAATGATAATTTAATGCATAAATTTGGTGCATTTAGTTTTCATTAAATTAAGAAAATGTTGTTAGAGTGTTGCGTTGCACCATCTCAAAGAAATTTCCGGTAGAATTGGTGCATCATATGTTTTGTAAATGAGCTGAACTCATTTGCTGCTACAGGAAAAATCATGCAATTCAACAAAGAACTGGATGCACGCGGACTCAATTGTCCTTTGCCCATTTTAAAGACCAAGAAGGCACTCGCAGAAATGATTACCGGTGAGGTACTGCATGTGCTGGCAACAGACCCGGGCTCAGTCCGCGACTTCAAGGCATTTTCTAAACAGACCGGCAACGAATTGCTGGCTCACCAAGAAAACACCAATGAGTTTGAATATTTTATTAAGCGAAAATAAGCCCTGGCTAAGCGGTAGATAGCGTAGCCAAATTAGTAGACGTATTTTCAATTAGATATTATTTAAAAGCCCGCCAATTGTTAGCGGGTTTTTTTACGTCTGTAGAGTTTGCTGCACTTGCATCAAATGAGATGAATTGACGTTGGCACAACAAAAAAGCGCTCTGTAAAAATTTGGTCTTAAAAGCAATTGAAATGATTTTTATTTAACAGCAAATTTTCGGTCCGCTGTTAAGTTAGCTAAATACATTTACACTAACAAATCAACGTAAAACACAGGCAAAGGTGATGAGGATGAAACTAATCAGCAAGTGTATACTTATCACGGTGATGCTGAGTGCATCATCTTCATCATGGTCACAAACACCAGAGTCAGCCAATGGGGCTGCTGGCCACATAACCGGCGTGGGCGGCATCTTCTTTAAAGCCAAAGACCCTAAAGCCTTAGCGGCATGGTATCGCGATGTGTTGGGTTTGCCTGTGGCAGCGTGGGGTGGTGCAGTCATGCGCTATGATGCGCCAGAGCATCCACCTGCAATTGGATGGAGCATTTTCCCTTCGAGTACGAAATACTTTGCACCGGCGACTAGTGAAATGATGATCAATTACGCGGTCGACAATATGGACGCAGTGATCGTTCGTTTAAACGCTAAAGGTGTAGAAATCATTAAGCGTAGCGATGATGATCAAAATGGTCGCTTTGCGTGGATACTTGATCCAGAGGGAAATAAGATTGAGTTATGGGAACCTAAACTAAAAGCATCAAAATAAAAAGGGTAAACGATGTCAATTGACCTGTTGCTGAAAGAAGCGCAAACGCAGTCCAAATTAATTATTCCTGCAAACTGGGGGCAGGGGCGTGCCACATTCGGTGGCTTGATCGGCAGTTTAATGTTAAGCCGTCTGACTGCTGAATTAGGTGAATTAGCGGAAGACCGGGTGTTGCGATCAGCGACTATTTCTTTTATTGGTGCGGTAACGCAAGGCGAAGTGGAAGTCAGTACCGAAATTTTCCGTAGCGGAAAATCAGTGACACAAGCGGCGGCAAAATTAATTCAAAATGGTGAGGTCATGGCATTTTTATTGGCGAGCTTTGGCAGTGCTCGCGAATCTGGCATTCATGTCACGCCCCGCAGTATTGCTCCCGAATTTAAAGCGCCTGGGGATGCATTTAGACTGCCATACATCCCAAATTTAACGCCAGAATTTATGCAACAAGTGGATCTGCGCTGGGCGCACGGCGATGCACCATTCAGTGGATCGAATAACGCTGATTTTGGCGGCTGGATGCGTTGGGTTGACGATTTTCCTTGTATGACGCTCCCGCACTTACTTGGATTGACGGACTCCTGGCCACCTTCAGTGTTGCCAATGCTTAAGGGCCATGGCAACGCAAGTACGCTTAGTTGGAATATCGAATTTTTCTCTCATGAATTTCAGAAGACGAGCGAGAATTGGTGGCAATATCAGGTCACAACTGATTTTGCAGAGTCGGGATACGCTCATGCGGAGGCACATATCTGGGATGATGATAAAAATCTGGTTGCGATCAGCCGACAGGTATCGACAATTTTTGCTTGATGTTTACTAAAGCAAATACCTTTGGCTCTTCGACTTGCAGGCGCTTGGCACCGCCTCCGTCATCGATGCCCGCGACTATTTAGTTTTCATTGATGACGTAGCATTTTCCCATGGCAAAGAGCGCGTCAGCAAAACGTTTAAAAGATTGTCCTGAAAATTAATATTATTCGTCAATTGCACATGGTCTTCGCATAAGAAAAACCAGTACGCCACCGGAATAAAACTATCTTCGCTTTGTTCGGTAGACGGGTCAAGTGTTTCTCTGGCTAAAAAAGAGGGCTTGGTGACGCGACCATCGCCTGGTTCCAGCATCAACTCATCGTAACGTATCCCTGTGATTGGCCTGTGGATCTCAGACGGATTGAGTCTGGTCATGAGTTGATCGCCCTCCGGCTCCAGCAGCAGTCGTGCCGGTGTCAGAGTGCAGTCACCACCAAATAGCACATAGCGTATCGGTGTTTCCGGCTCCGGTGTGGATAGTGCCCACATAAAGCGTCGCGCACGTTCCAGTCGGTAGGCGAAAAAACGTTGTAAATCGGCGAGACTCTCGCCCGCCATAGCGCCTCCTGAGTTAAGCATTCGCTGCTGAATACTCGGATTGAAGATGCTCCAGCGATAGCGTTCCCAAGTCGCAACATCGAACAAATTGTCATTGAGTGTATTGCCATTGACATCAATGAGCCAACTAACCAAAGGGTGAGGAAATAACTGGTAACCACTCGGCATTGTCGCTAACACCTCAGGGGCAATTTTTCCGAAGCCGACCTTTTCCCCATTCAAAAAAGCATGCAGCGAAGATGCTGAGCCAAGATTGGGAGTGCCGAGAAGGATGAGTTTGCGCACCCGTGTTGTACCGTAGAGCGTGACTTGTTCATGATCCCCATTCAACACATCCGCCACACCATAGCGTAAGTAATACCTTGCGACCAGACCGCCCATACTGTGCGCCACCAGATCAACTTTTAAATCTGGGTTGCTATAGTCGCGTCGAATCTGATCGATTAAGGCTTCCAGTGCAAGCGCATGGCGACTGTTATCCTGACGGAAGTCATACGGAAAAATATAGTAGCGTCGATCGTTTTTTAATGCTGGTGCCCCCAGCCCTCCGCGTTGGTAGCCGCCACTTTTTTCTAGAGTAGAAATGATAGGACCATAAATATCTTGCCCAAGCACACGGTCTGCAACATCGTAGGCCTCCAGATTGTCTGGCAGCACTTGCAAGGTCTCACGATCGAATTTCAGTGCAAGTTGTTGGTAGTCGCTAAACAAAACATTGGTTGCAGATCCGGGCCATACCTCTTTACCGGTTTGTTTGTCGCGCAGTTTAGATCCAAATAAACCGGGAATAAGAATGACGGGGGTATTGTCTGTCGTCTGATCGCTGATCCGGTATAGGCGGGACAGGTCTGGACGAAGTGGGGCGGAGCAGTCGCACAGCAATGTGCACATCAATACGGATGTCAATGACAGCAAAAGAAAGTGTGCTATGTTTTGAAGGCGGACATTGACGTTCAGCATCAGGAAACTCCTGTATCAGATCGGAAGAAAAATGCGTGTTTCAAAACCCATTAGTTCATCGCAGGTAGCATATCATTGCCGGCGAGATGCAGCCGGATAATTCCTGAGCAGGTGTCAGTCAGAAGCTTAACGCTATTTATTTCATATCGACGTTGGTGGGCTGTATTTGACCTCGCCCGGAATTAATTTGGTTGACCGAATGAAAAATAGAAGTAATCTGCTTATTTAGTTACCTGTTTTCATTTCTTATTCTTCTTTTAGTGTTTGTGACAGTATCTTTAGGTGATTCGCTCTAGCCTCAATTGAAGTAAAAAAGGAACGATCGTGCTAAATTATGCAAAATGTTCTTGTTTTCGATTTATAATCGTTAAGATTTACGTATACGTCAATTTGAACGCGTTGAAGTGCCACTTAATTTGCTGTTAGTACTCACTAATGCAATTTAAGGATTAGTATTCAGTGTTTGTCAGAGAAAGCGTAAGCAGAATTCGAATTAGGATTGATGTTAATTCAATATCAATTCGCTTAAGTGTTATTAAGCATTATTTAAGCAATACACTCAATTAGCAATACCCTCAGTATCCCCAAAATTAGCTCATAAAGGCAGAACTATGAAAGTCCTGGTACCAGTCAAACGAGTAGTCGATTACAACGTCAAAGTGCGCGTCAAATCTGACGGCTCAGGGATGGATATCGCCAACGTCAAAATGTCGATGAATCCTTTCGATGAAATCGCTGTTGAAGAAGCAACCCGCCTGAAAGAAGCTGGTGTTGTGACTGAAGTTGTGGCGGTTTCTTGTGGTGTAGCACAATGTCAGGAAACCTTGCGTACTGCGATGGCGATTGGTGCTGATCGCGGTATCCTGGTGGAAAGCGATGCAGAATTGCAACCACTGGCAGTCGCTAAGTTGCTCAAAGCACTGGCTGACAAAGAGCAACCACAATTGATCATCCTCGGTAAGCAAGCGATCGACGACGATTGCAATCAAACCGGCCAGATGCTGGCAGCCTTGTTGGGTTGGCCACAAGCAACGTTCGCTTCTAAAGTGACCGTTGCTGACGGTAAAGCAACGGTGACACGTGAAGTGGACGGCGGTCTGGAAACTTTGGCCCTGACTTTACCAGCGATCGTAACCACAGATTTGCGTCTGAACGAGCCACGTTATGTAACTTTGCCTAACATTATGAAGGCAAAGAAAAAACAATTGGATAACGTCAAGCCAGCGGATTTGGGTGTCGATGTGACATCCCGCGTTAAGACCTTGAAGGTGGCAGAGCCTGCAAAACGTAGCGCCGGCATTATCGTGCCAGACGTTGCGACGCTGGTTTCTAAACTGAAAAATGAAGCAAAAGTAATCGGCTAATTTTTAGCAACTTTTTAGCTTCTTTTTGGCTTCTTTTTTAGTTTCGCTGAGAATATTTACGAATAATTTTTCACCAGACCAAGTTGCTGGTGATTTACTAAGTGGAAAACATCATGACTACACTCGTCATCGCTGAACACGACAACGCTGGCCTCAAGGGCAGCACTTTAAATACCATCACTGCTGCTGCACAATGTGGCGCGGATGTACACGTTCTGGTCGCTGGCTTTAATGCTGGCGCAGTGGCTCAAGCCGCAGCACAAGTTGTTGGCGTAAGCAAAGTATTGCATGCTGACGCAGCGTACTTTGCTGACGGACTGGCAGAAAATGTTGCTGAACAAGTTCTGGCGATTGCTGGTTCTTACAGCCATATTTTGGCTCCTGCAACAGCCTACGGAAAAAACATTCTGCCACGCGTGGCAGCTAAACTGGACGTATCACAAATTTCTGAAATCACTAAAGTTGATTCTCCAGATACTTTCGAGCGTCCAATCTACGCAGGTAATGCGATTGCAACGGTGCAATCTACTGATGCAGTGAAAGTGATTACTGTACGTACAACAGGTTTTGATGCTGCTGCAGCGACAGGTGGTTCCGCTGCTGTAGAAACGATTGCTGCGGTTGCTGATTCTGGTAAATCTGCTTTTGTTTCGCGTGAAGTGGCTAAATCTGATCGTCCAGAATTGACTGCTGCTAAAGTCATCGTTTCTGGTGGTCGTGGTATGGGCTCTGGCGATGCATTTAAAGTGCTTGAGCCATTGGCTGATCGTTTGGGCGCGGCAATGGGTGCGTCCCGTGCAGCCGTCGATGCTGGCTTTGTACCAAATGACTGGCAAGTTGGTCAAACCGGTAAGATCGTCGCGCCACAACTGTATATCGCTGTTGGTATCTCTGGCGCGATTCAGCATCTGGCTGGTATGAAAGATTCCAAAACGATCGTCGCCATCAACAAAGATCCGGAAGCGCCAATTTTCTCGGTTGCTGACTACGGTATCGTTGGCGATTTGTTTGAAATCGTACCGCAACTGGTTGCTGAATTAGGCTGATCACCAGTCATTGTCAGTAATTACCGATCAATTTATTGATCTGAACAGGACAGAATGAGTCGTTTGTCGCGCTATTAACAGCAAACAGTTTGTTGTTGTGACACATTGCTCGTTCTGTCTTTTTTTATGCCTTTTTTTTATCGTTGAAATGGCTTTGTATAAAAGCTTGATACAAAATTGCTCTTAATTCTTAATGAAGGCATTGCCTTATTGCTTAAAAACGTCGTGTGCTTGCCTCGTTTTTATGAGAACCATTTTGCGTCAGTCTTAACTATTTTTGGGGAAATACTATGAGTTATGTAGCACCTGTAAAAGACATGTTGTTTGCGATTAATGAACTCGCAGGTCTGTCTGAAGTCAATGCTTTACCAGGCTGTGAAGACGCAACCGCAGAAACAGTTGAAGCGGTTTTGGAAGAAAACGCCAAGTTTGCAGGCGAAGTAGTTGCGCCCCTCAATTGGGAAGGCGATAAAGCACCGAGCTATTGGCAAGATGGTCAGGTATTCACCACAAAAGGCTTCAAAGAAGCGTTTAAATTATTTGGTGAAGCCGGTTGGCAAGGTGTACAGCATCCGCAAGAATTTGGTGGTCAGGGTTTGCCAAAATTAGTCGCGACACCATGCATAGAGATGCTCAATTCCGCCAGTATCTCGTTCGCACTGTGCCCATTGTTGACGGATGGCGCCATAGAAGCCTTGTTGACGGCTGGTAGCGACGAACAAAAAGCAATTTACCTTGAAAACCTGATCTCCGGTAAATGGACAGGCACCATGAATCTGACGGAGCCACAAGCTGGTTCTGATCTGGCGATGGTGCGTAGCCGTGCTGTTCCTCAAGGTGACGGTACTTACAAAGTGTTTGGTACCAAAATTTTCATCACTTACGGTGAGCACGATATGGCAGAAAATATCGTTCATCTGGTATTGGCTCGCACACCGGACGCACCAGAAGGCGTGAAAGGTATTTCCCTGTTCATCGTCCCTAAATTCCTCGTCAATGCTGACGGTAGCTTAGGCGCACGTAACGACGCGCATTGCGTTTCCATCGAACACAAACTGGGTATCAAAGCCAGCCCGACAGCGGTATTGCAGTTTGGTGATCATGGTGGTGCTATCGGTACGCTGGTTGGTGAGGAAAACCGTGGTCTTGAATACATGTTCATCATGATGAACGCCGCACGCTTTGGCGTTGGTATGCAAGGTATCGGTGTTGCTGAGCGCGCTTATCAAAAAGCCGTGCAGTATGCGCGTGATCGCGTGCAATCGCGCGATCTGGCTGGTTCTGCTGGCCCTGTTTCTATCATTCATCACCCAGACGTGCGTCGTATGCTGATGTCTATGCGTGCTCAGACCGAGGGCGCTCGCTCCCTGGCCTACGTAGCGGCAGCTTTGAGTGATGTGGCCCATCATCATCAAAATCCAGAAACACGTAAAGCAAATCAGACAGTCTATGAATATCTGGTACCTATCGTTAAAGGCTGGTCCACAGAAATGTCACTCGATGTGACTTCAACTGGTGTACAAGTGCATGGCGGTATGGGTTTTATCGAAGAAACAGGTGCAGCTCAGCATTACCGTGATGCCAAAATTCTGACTATCTATGAAGGTACGACAGCGATTCAGGCAAATGACTTAGTCGGTCGTAAAACCGTGCGTGATGGTGGCGCAACTGCGAAAGCGTTGATTGCTCAAGTACGTGCCGTTGAAGCGGAATTGGCAGCCGTTGGCACGCCAGATATGTTGGCAATTCAAGCGCAATTAGCCCTAGGTTCAGCCGCGTTGGAAGATGTTGTTAACTTCGTTGTTTCCAACGTGAAGCAAGATATCAAAGCGGTATTTGCAGGTAGCGTGTTGTATCTGAAACTGGCAGGTATCGTTTTAGGTGGCTGGCAAATGGCGCGTGCCGCATTGATTGCGCACAAAAAATTGCAAGCAGGTGAGGGTGATGCAGCGTTCTATCAGGCAAAAATCGTCACAGCACGTTTCTTTGCTGATCATATTTTGTCTGCAGCACAAGGTTTGCGTTCAGCGATTGTAAGTGGTAGTGCGGGGGTATTGGGCTTATCGGAAGACCAGTTCTAATTCGGATTTCCGAAAAGTCGCACCTATAGTATCGCCTGCGTCGTCGTGCCTTGCTGGGGTGGGTTTGCGAAAGTCCGTTGGGTGTGCTTTCGAAAAACGACCTCAGCTGCATTGCGATGACGCGCAAAAAAAACGACCCATTGAAATATTCTCTGGGTCGTTTTTTGTAAGTCGTATTGATTTGAATTTATCCGTAAGCCCCACCGGTATAAAACAGGTCAAAAGCGCGGGCGATCGTGCCAATCAGTGCGATTGCACCGAAGCCGACGGTGAATACCAGAATCAATGCCAGTGGCCAGGAAGACTCGCTTGGGTGTTCAGACAGCTTATTATGTCGCTCATCCCATTTTTCATCGGGAGTTAAGCCAATGATCAGCGCCTCTAATAAAGAGACTAGAAACGACAACACGAGGGCGCTATATGTGACTAGTCCGGGCTGGCCAATAAACAGGTGGCTGGCGATAAAAGAGATTGGCAATGATAAAAAATGCAACCATCCCCATTTGTCACTTTTGCCATACATGTAAAATCGGTGTCCGCCGATACTCCCAGTCAGGACGGCGAGGAGGGTCGTGATGGTTTTATTCTTATGTGGCGACGTCATTGAGGGCGATTTTATGATTAATGAAGAGTCATGATTGTAGCGCGATGTGCCTGTTACGGGCGAAAAGCATACGCTTGTCGTCGAAATCGTTGATAATCCTTGCGTGATTGGATTTAAGCGGGCTATAATCTACAGCTTTTTCCGCGTTTAGAACATTTTTTGGAAATATTATGGTCGTTATTCGTTTAGCTCGTGGTGGCGCAAAAAAGCGTCCTTTTTACAACATCGTTGCAACTGATTCCCGTAATCGTCGCGATGGTCGCTTTATCGAGCGTATCGGTTTTTACAATCCAGTAGCAACTGGCAATGCAGAATCCGTACGTGTTGCAGCTGACCGTCTGGCTTACTGGCAAGGCGTAGGCGCACAATTGTCTCCGGCAGTTGCACGTCTGGTTGCTCAAGCTGGTAAAGCAGCAGCTTAATAGTTTGCTCGCGATGTCAGTTGGAATCGATGTTCCTGAAGATTTAGTCTTGGTTGGCTATGTCTCGGGAGCATTTGGCATTCATGGTTGGGTAAAGATTCGTCCTTACTCGCCAGATGCTGATGCTATGCTTTCCGCCAAACACTGGTGGATAGATAAGCCTGAATTGCAAAACATTGCACGTATGGAAGCAAAAATCCATGGCGAAGATGTGGTTGCAAGGCTGGCAGGTGTCACAGATAGAAATGCGGCTGAAGCACTGAGAGGTGCAACGGTCAAAATTTCGCGCAAACAATTCCCGGCTTTATCCGATGGCGAGTTTTATTGGGTAGATTTGGTTGGCTTGCAAGTTGAAAATTTGCAAGGCGAAAGCTTAGGTATCGTCAGAGATTTGATGGATAACGGCGCGCATCCGATTTTACGGGTGGCAGCTGCCGATATTCCTGAAGCTGAGTTGCAAAAGCATGAAAGATTAATTCCTTTTGTCGATCAATTCGTCAAAGAAGTGAATCAGGAAGCGCGAAAAATACAGGTTGACTGGGGTACAGATTATTAGTCCGATGGAATCAGAAAGCATAGCTATGCAGTTTGATGTCATCACTCTGTTCCCTGAAATGTTCGCAGCGATCACCCAATCTGGTGTGACGCGGCGTGCGTTTGAACAAAAGAAGTGCGAATTAAAGCTGTGGAATCCGCGTGATTTCACCACAGACCGACACCGGACTGTGGATGACAGACCTTACGGCGGCGGACCAGGTATGGTCATGCTGGCGAAGCCCTTACAAGAAGCGATTCAGGCAGCGAAAGCGCGTCAGAATGCCTTGGGAAAGGCTGAACCCAAAGTGATTTACTTATCGCCCCAAGGCAAGCGCCTGACGCATCAACGTGTTATGCAAATGGCAGATTTATCTGGCATGGTGTTATTGTGTGGCCGTTATGAAGCAGTTGACCAGCGTTTGCTGGATTCCTGTGTGGATGAAGAAATTAGTCTTGGTGATTTTGTCTTGTCTGGTGGAGAGCTACCTGCCATGGCATTGATGGACTCGGTAATCCGGCAAATTCCAGGCGTATTGCATGACGACATGTCGGCTGTGCAAGATAGCTTTGTGAATGTGCTGCTTGATTGTCCACATTACACCAGACCAGAAATTTTCGAAGGACAAGCAGTCCCCGCTGTGTTAATGGGCGGGAATCATGCTGAGATTGAAAAATGGCGGCGTCAGCGGGCACTGGAAGCCAGTGTGCAAAAGCGACCTGATTTAATTCAAGCTGCGCGTGAGGCTGGTTTGCTTAGTCGCACTGATGAAAAGTTTTTAAGCAGTCTATAGTAGTCTATAGCAGGACATACGCAACATTGTTCCAGCGGCGTTATGGCTCTTGGCCGTACATTTGTACTGTCTTCGTCGCCATACCTTGCCGGGATAATTTTGTGTTCGTCCTACAAGTTTTCTTATTTGCGTTGCAAATAAGAATGTAAAGCGCATACCTCGGTATGCATGTTAAACCCCATCCTCTACCGGGCAGAAGTCAGACCTAGTCTGCGGCGTCGGCAAGATGGTTATCGGAGTATAAAAATGGATCTGATCCAAAAATTAGAGCAAGAAGAAATTGCTCGCCTCGGCAAAAACATCCCTGACTTCGCACCTGGCGATACAGTCATCGTTAGCGTGAACGTTGTTGAAGGTACACGTAAACGTGCACAGGCTTACGAAGGCGTTGTTATTTCCCGTCGTAACCGTGGTTTGAACTCTAACTTCATCGTTCGTAAGATTTCTTCCGGCGAAGGCGTTGAGCGTACATTCCAGTTGTATTCTCCTTTGATCGCTTCTATCGAAGTGAAACGTCGCGGTGACGTACGTCGCGCTAAGTTGTACTACTTGCGTGAACGTTCAGGTAAATCTGCACGTATCAAAGAAAAATTGCCAGCACGTAAAGTGGCAGCAGCAAAAGCAGAATAATATCTGCCTGCGTTGTTCAAAAAGGGGATGCCTTGTGCATCCCTTTTTTTGTTTGATTGCCGTGTATTCTGACCTTGATCTGCGGTACGTTTAAATAAAGAGTCAAACATGACCGGTTACACCCGCCAAAACAAATCTAATCTTCCTATTGACTGATTCTCCCAGTTCACTATAACTCGTTCATAATACGAAGATTGACGCCAATGCAGTCGCAAATTGATCGTAATGCACTACCGTTATCTTGTTGTGCAAACCGTATATTTTCCTTTTCTATGCAGAATTGAAACCCAGTGAGCAAATTAATTTTTGACCCGGAAATTTTACCTATCCTATCAGTGGCCAGTGAAGAGCCCTTGCCACATGTGAGACTGACGCCAGATCATTTAAAGCAACGTTTTGCACAAGCGCCCCTCTGGACGCCAGAAATACAGATGGAAGAAAGCCTATTTAAGGATCTTTCATTTCGTCCCGCATCGGTATTGATACCTCTGGTTTTGCGTGAGAGTGGATTGACGGTGCTACTGACGCAACGCGCGACGAGTTTGAATCATCACGCCGGGCAAATTAGTTTTCCTGGTGGGCGATTTGAAACCAGTGACGTGAACCCAATTGAAACGGCGTTGAGAGAAACTGAGGAGGAAATTGGCCTTTCTCGAAAGCATATTGATATCCTGGGTAACCTGCCTGAGTATAAGACTGGCACTGGTTATCTGGTAACACCCGTCGTATCCTTGGTGCATCCACCATTTGACTTAATCACTGATCCGGCTGAGGTGGCGGCGGTCTTTGAGGTCCCACTGGCGTATTTGATGAATGGACAGCACCACCAGCGTCGCGTATTTCAGATGCCGGATGGTAGTGGACAGCGTAGTTTCTATGCTATGCCGTATGAACAGCATTTTATCTGGGGGGCAACGGCAGGCATGTTACGTAACCTGTTTCATTTTCTGCGTGCATGATGTTTTTTGCTGAGCTTTGGTCGTGATTCTATGTAGTTTCGACCGAGTTTGTATTTCGTTTCGGAACAAAGCTTCATAATCTACGCAATTCCGTTTACACTTGCCGCATTAGCAAACTCATTGACCATTGTCGTTTGCCGCGACTTTTGCCTAGCCTACCATGACATTTCTTTCTATCTTGTTTGCCCTGCTGATCGAACAGCTTAAACCTTTGCGTGCAGATAATGTGATTTACATGCAAATCCAGACATTGGCGACGAAAATTGAAGCGTCGTTTAATGCCGGAAAAGCCAAGCACGGGCGTTTGGGCTGGTGGATTATGGTGGGCTTACTAACTGTGCCAACAGCTTTGATTCATTATCTGTGTTTGCGTTTTAGTCCGTTTGCAGCGTTTATCTGGAACGTCATCATTGTTTATCTGACTCTCGGTTTTCGTCGCTACAGTCACTATTTTACGTCGATACAACTGGCACTGAGTTCTGGAGATGAAGATGCTGCGCGTCGTTTTCTCGCTGAATGGACGCACCGTGACACTAGTGATATGGATGTGTCCGAAATTTCCAGGATTACGATAGAAAGTGCATTAATTGCGACGCACAGGAATGTATTTGGGGTGTTTTTTTGGTTTTTAATGCCAGTAGGTCCGGCTTGTGCCGTGATGTATCGAGTTGCAGAATATCTGGCGCGTGCCTGGACAGAACCAGATCACATGAAAAATGAAGAGTTTGGTATCTATGCGACGAAAGTGTTTTATTGGATAGACTGGATCCCTGCACGCCTTACTGCTGTCGCATTTGCCGTTGTCGGTAATTTTGAAGATGCGGTTTATTCATGGCGTAACTATGCTGATCGTTGGGCGGATGAGGTGGTCGGTATTATTTTGTCTGCTGGTGGTGGCGCCTTAGGAGTGCGTCTGGGTGAGCCAGAAGAAAAGGCCATGGTACTGCAAGCCGATGCCAGTGCAGTCGATGTTGATAGTTTGGAATTAGAAAGTCAGCCTGGGGCAGAGGCATCGCCACGGGCTTTGCAAAGTGCTGTTGGTTTGGTGTGGCGCGCCTTATTGTTATGGATGCTGTTGCTGCTGTTGCTCTCGTTTGCGATTTGGATTTAAGTTATCGTGATAAAGTGAAATAAGAAGCCGCTTTTAAGCGGCTTCTTTGTTTGTCATTGCCAGGTTGTTACCTTAATTTGCTTTTCGTTGATTGCGCGAGCTTTACTAAGCGTCAAAATACACTATATTGAGTGCGTGTCTTGCTTAACGTGCATTGTTACCGTATTAAAATGTATCGGAGGTTTCGATCCAAGTCTTCTATAAGATATAATACTGATTATCTAGAAAGCTGAGTGTCACATAATGATATTTTGCTTTTTTCAATTTTGCTTCACAGCGAGCCGAGCACATGGCCGATTCCAATAAAATTCATTCTGAGCCAATTAAAGAATTTTTCATCCAAGGCATTACCAGCGATGGAAAACAGTTCCGCCCTAGCGATTGGGCGGAGCGGCTTTGTGGCGCCATGTCTTGTTTTAGTCCTGATGGTGGACGTAATTCACATTTACAGTATTCACCCTACGTCCGTCCGATTTTGTTAAATGGCGTGCGTTCTGTGGTCGTGAATGAAGCCATTCGTGAGATTGAACCGCTGGCGTATCATTTTGTGGTCAGTTTTGCTAAAGATAATGATTTACAAATTGTCGATGCTTGCTTGTTGCCTGATGAGCCAGAAAAGAAAAAATAAGCAGAGAAAATCAAGTCAGCCAGCATGTCGTAGCCTGCATATTGGATGCTATCTTGGTATAAAAGAAACCGCTAACTTTTAAATTGGCGGTTTTTTGCTTTCTTTGCCATCGATTTTTATTCAGAAGCTATCCAAAAGCCTGCATTATTTGCTCTCTGAGCCAACAATTAGCCGGATCGCTATCCAAATTCTGATGCCAGTAGAGATAGACATCCCATGAGGGCATGGTCAAAGGCAAGGCTAATATCTGATTGGTAAATTGTTGGTTGACGATACGTGCGTAGGCTTCTGGCATGGTCAACAACAAATCGCTCTGGCTGACGACCCTGCAGGCGGCAAAATAATGCTGACAACGCAGGCGTATGCGCCTTTGTAACCCCAAACGGCTGAGTTCAAAATCTTCCAAACCCATACCCTTACGACGCGAGCTGGCAAGGATATGTTCGGCTTCCAAATATTGTTCTAGATTGAGGCTGCGCTTAATCAAAGGATGATCTTTGCGAGCCAGCACAACGGTGGTATCTCGCGAGACTTGTTGTCGCCGGATTTCAGGCGGTAAGGGCAATAACATATCGATCGCAACGTCGAGTGTACCTGCCGCTAATTCGCTCGCTAATTCGCGCCTTTCAACCTGAAAAGCCGCTAGATTAATTTCTGGTGCTTGTTGGGTAATGCTTTCTACGATTGGTGGTAGCACTGTCGATTCCAGTACATCGCGCAGCCCCAGATTGAATTGCTTGCGTGCCTGCGATGGATCAAATTTGCCGTTATCAGTCAGCGTCATTTCTAAGCCACGCAACGCTTGTCGGACAGGTTCAATAATGCTGCGCGCCAGCGGTGTTGAGACCATACTATTTCCCTGACGTACGAACAAGGGATCATCGAACATGTTGCGCAGGCGATTTAGCGCATGACTGATCGCAGGTTGCGTGAGGTTCAGTTGTTGACTGGCACGCGTGACCGTGCCTTCCGTATAAATGGCTTCAAATACAATAAACAGGTTTAGATCAATGCGAGAGATATGCATGAAATTAATATTAATTGATAACAACTATTCATTTGATCAATTATAGCCCCAGACTTACACTCCGTAACTGACCTGTGGAAAATCAGCAGCACGCTGAGCAATTGGTAATTTGAACTCAAAAGAAAGTGGAACATACAATGGCGCAACTGTATCTGATACGGCATGGACAAGCCTCATTTGGTAGTCAGAACTATGATCAATTGTCTGAACTCGGCACGCAGCAGTCACGCCAGTTAGGAAGATGGTGGGCGGAACGGGACTTTTCTGCGCATCGTATTGTTACCGGTGCCCTGCATAGACATCAGCAAACAGCATTGGCTTGTATGTCCGCGTTCCGGGATTGCGAAGAAAGCAAGTTGGATACCGTCGGTTGGTATACCGATGCTGGTTTTAACGAATATCATCACCATGAGGTGTTAGTGAAACATGTACCAGAATTCGAGGATCCAGCGTTTGTTAAACATTTTTTAAAAAGCAAACCCGATGCCGTACGCGAATTTCAGGACATCTTTTCTGCGGCTATTACACGCTGGATGTCAGGTCAGTTTGATACTGACTATACCGAAACCTGGCATGCATTTCAGACTAGGTGTATTGCCGCTTTTCATAAACAATTGGTATTGAATGATGGTGCCAAAAACATTGCCGTTTTTACGTCAGGCGGTACGATTTCTGCGATTTGCCAGCATCTTCTTCATTTACCCGATAGCAAATTTTCTGAATTGAATTGGACCTTAGTCAATAGCGGTGTCACGCGGATTCATGTTCAACCAGAGCGTGACGGACAAGCGCAGCGATTGGCGTTGGCATATCTCAATAATTTCTCTCACCTCGAGTTGCTCAATGACCCCAAGTATATTACCTATGTTTAGTGCCGCCATTTTTTCAAAACGTTGATACCGTCATTTTTTTGAATCTTATTTAATCAAAGAGGAACCACATGGATTTTCAATACAGCCCTAAGGTTATTGATTTACAGTCGCGCTTAAAGGCGTTTATGGATGCGCATATTTATCCAAATGAAGCGACATTTTTTGGTGAGATTGCTGCTAATCGTAAGGCGGGCGACGCGTGGGTGCCGACGAAGATTGTCGAACAACTCAAAGCAAAGGCAAGAGATGCAGGGCTATGGAATTTATTTCTGCCAGAGTCAGGCCATGGCGCAGGGTTGACCAATCTGGAATACGCACCGTTATGTGAAATTATGGGACGCGCATTGTGGTCGGCTGAAGTCTTTAACTGCTCGGCACCCGACACTGGCAATATGGAAGTGTTCGCACGCTATGGCACGCCAGCGCAGCAAGAGCAATGGCTTAAGCCGCTACTGCGTGGTGAAATTCGTTCATGCTTTGCGATGACAGAACCTGCAGTCGCTTCTTCAGATGCAACGAATATCGAAGCGTCAATTCGCCGCGACGGCGATGAGTACGTGATCAACGGTCGCAAATGGTGGTCTTCCGGTGCCAATGATCCTCGCTGCAAAGTATTCATCTTCATGGGTAAAAGTGATCCACAGAATACTGATCGTCATAAGCAACAGTCAATGATCATCGTACCGCGCGATACCCCAGGTGTGACGATTTTGCGCGCCTTGCCAGTGTTTGGATACGACGATGCGCCACATGGTCATGGCGAAGTCTTATTTGACAATGTCAGAGTCCCAGCATCGAATATGTTGCTTGGTGAAGGCCGTGGGTTCGAAATCGCACAAGGCCGTTTAGGCCCGGGTCGGATTCATCACTGCATGCGTTTGATTGGTCTGGCTGAGCGTGCGCTCGAAGATATGTGCAAACGCTCTTTGAGTCGTGTCGCCTTTGGTAAGCGTGTGGCTGAACAAGGCGTGACGCTGGAACGCATCGCCAACGCCCGCATCTTGATTGATCAGGCACGGTTTCTGGTGTTGAATGCGGCACAAATGATGGATACCGTAGGCAATAAAGCTGCCGCCAAAGAAATTGCCATGATCAAAGTCGCCGCACCAAATATGGCATGTCAAGTAATTGATTGGGCGATACAGGCGCATGGCGGTGGTGGCGTTTCAGATGACTTTGGTTTGGCCTATGCGTATGCTCAGGCGCGTACACTGCGACTGGCGGATGGACCGGACGAGGTGCATAGAAACCAGATCGGCAAGATGGAATTAAAAAAATATACCAGCAATAAGTAACGCATGTTGAATGCGACAAGCCAATATCAGACTGTTGGTTTGTCGTTTTTTTTGTTATGGCACACATCTAAAGATAGTAGCCGCAGAGTAAATCAGCTTTCGGGAGTATGATCAAAAACGATAAATATCACTGCGTGCTAATCAGGAAGCTACGTAGAGAACCTCAGAAAGATTTGCAGTTGATTTGTTGTGCTTAATTTTCCAAAAAAATGAAAAATTCAGGAGACAAAAATGAGCGAAACACCGTGGGTCAAATCTTATCCGGCAGGTGTACATTGGGATGCCAATTTACCTGTCAGCACTGTACCAACATTGTTGCATGATGCTGTAACGCGCTGGGCAGATCAAGTTGCACTCGAGTTCATGAGCAAGCAAATCACCTATCGTGAATTACAACACCTGGTTGATCAAGCGACCAAAGGTTTTCAGTCACTGGGCGTCAAGCCCGGCGTGCATGTGGGCTTGTTTTTGCCAAATACGCCGCATTACGTGATTTGTTTTTTTGCGATTTTGCAAGCGGGTGGAACGGTGGTGAACTACTCGCCACTCGATGCAGAAAAAGTGTTGGCACATAAAATCGAAGACAGCCAGACTGATTTGCTGGTGACCCTCGATATGGTTATGCTATACCCGCAAATGGCAGGGATGTTGTCTCATACGCGTCTGAAAAAAATTATCGTTGGTAACATTGCTGAGATGTCGCCATATCCAGAAGTAGTCAACGCCCATTTACAAAACACAGGACAGCTCAGCACGATCCCTCAGAATGCACAGCATCAATTATTTGCCAGTTTGATCGACAATGATGGTCGTTACCAGGCAATCGCAGAAACCGATCCCGCGGATACCATCGCCGTACTTCAATACACGGGCGGCACCACCGGCTTGCCAAAAGGCGCAATGCTGACCCACGCGAATCTGACAACCGCATGTAGCCAGATTTTAGAAACCACCAATGTTGTGCCGCGCATACTGGAAGAAGGTAAAGAGCGCGTGTTGGCTGTGCTTCCGTTATTTCATATTTACGCGCTGACGGTTGATATGCTTTTTGGCATCCGCATGGGAGCAGAAATCGTTCTGCATACGCGCTTTGATGTTGATGCTGTTGTTAAAGAGTTAGCCGCAAAAAAAATCACGGTTTTCCCTGGTGTGCCAACTATGTATGCGGCGATTATTCAACATCCGCAGATAGCCGAATTTGATCTGAGTTCATTGAAGTTTTGCAATTCGGGCGGTGCGCCTTTACCCGCTCAAGTTTTGCAAAAATTTCAGTCATTGACTTCGTGTAATTTGCTTGAGGGGTGGGGTATGACAGAGACCTCTCCTACTGGTACTTTTACACCTGCCAGTGGGCTGAGAAAAGCAGGTTCATGTGGCTTACCGACACCAGGGGTCAGTTTTAAATTTGAAAGCATCGATGAGCCCGGGAAATATGTAGGTTTAGGTGAGCGTGGTGAAATTTGTGTCTCTGGTGCCAACATTATGAAAGGCTATTGGAATAAGCTAGATGCCACTAAAGAGGCGTTTACGGCCGATGGTTATTTCCGTACTGGTGATGTTGGATACATGGATGCTGATGGCTTTGTGTACATTGTGGATCGTACCAAAGACATGATTTTATCTGGTGGCTATAACGTTTATCCACGCAATATTGAAGAAGCAATTTATCTGCATCCGTCCGTTGCTGAGGTCAGTGTGATCGGTATTCCGGATGATTATCGCGGGCAGGCGGCGAAGGCGTTTATTAAACTCAAAGCCGGGCAAAGTACACTGCTATTTGATGAACTGAAAGAGTTCTTGCGCGACAAATTAGGCAAGCATGAAATGCCTCAAGAAATTGAAATTCGGGCAGAATTACCGAAAACGTCGGTTGGAAAATTATCTAAAAAAGAGTTGTATGATGAAGAGGAAAAAAGGCGTGCTGTGAGACGTATCTAAATTCGTGCTGGATGTATCGGTAACGGGTGACTCAGGAAGTCGGGTATGAATTACCGATACATTTAAAATTTATGCTCCTTTTTGAGTGATAACCTCATATTAGTCAATTTGATAGAAATTGTATTGTAAAAATACGATCTCTTGCTCGCGTAACTTTTCGTAGAATTTATCGCTGGCGTCTGGCTGTAAAAATTAAGTTAAATTAATTTTGATTTATACTTATTTGTAGTGTCACGGAGATGTCTTGCGTAAGAGTGAGCAGAAAAGAACGTGATAGTTCGTATCAAAGAATTCAAAGACATTGCAAAAAAATAATTAACTTAATTGCAGTAGTTTTTTCAGTGGTTTGAAATGGGTATTTGAAGTATGCAAATAGTTCATGGAGTTCCGGCAAAGAAAAAATTTTTTAGGCACATTGTATCAAGCGGAATTGTAGTAAATGAAGGCGAAATTCATCCTATAATCAATTACCGACGTTAAAGATACTCATCATTTCAATTGTAGGCTGACTGAAGGTGTTTTATCGCCGTAAGAGGCGAGGTATAAAATGACTGGTTCATTGAAGCTTTTTCAGAATAGACTGGAAAAACTTTTCGCTGCACAGAGGAATCGCGAATGGATAAGCTACTTACCATACTAATTTCCAGCTTTCTGGCAGCGACTCCCGTTCACGCGACGGAAATCATCAAGATATTAGAGGGTGACAATATTGAGCCCTATGCCGTCAAAAATAACCCAATTAGTCAAGGTGCTGAAGTTGATATTATCAAGGCTGTCTTCAGGGATAGCGACTTTAATCCTGTGTTTGTTTTCGTTCCCTTAGCCCGCGTCACTATTAATTTCGATTGGCCGGATATTGCTGGCTCTGCTCGCATGACCGAAGTAGGGAAGAAAGGTTTTTTTACTAACGACTATATTTGTTACAGAGCCTGCTTCATTACCTTGGATGAGCATCGATCAATTCAGGAAATTGCTGATATGGCTAATTATAGTATCGTGGCTTTTCAAGGTGCTTCTGTCTCTTTTGGGGAGCAGTTTTTTGCGGTAACGCGTCAAAGTCCTCGTTACCAAGAATTGAATGATCAGGCCGCCCAGTTGGAAATGTTGATGTCCCGACACACGGATGCAATTGTTGCTGATCAATATATCGCTCAATATAAGCTTACTGAATTGACACAGCGGGGGAGGGTGAAGAGTGGGAAAATTAGCTGTAGCTACGAATTTAAAAACTCACCATACAAGGCATTCTTTAAAAACAAAGTCGTGGCTGATACGTTTAATTCAGGATTAGCGAAAATCATTCAATCAGGAGAGTACGAACAAATTTTAAAGCGGTATGGTTTGAAAAATCGTTTGCAACCCTAAGTTTTCGTACTGATACTGATACTGATACTGATTTTGGTGGAGCCAAATTCAAAAGGGCTTTCACTTTTGTCGTGAAAGCCCTTATTTTAGAAACTAATTAAATTTCTTCTGCTGAATTACCAAACAGCTTTACCGGAACCGTCTTTGATTTGTGCTTTCCAAGTTTTTTGGATCAGCTCAACAACAGAAGATGGCATTGGGATGTAATCCAGTTCTGTGGCCATTGCTGTGCCATTTTTATAGGACCAGTCGATGAATTTCAGAGTTTCTTTGATTTTAGCTGCATCAGGCTGAGTTTTGTGAACCAACACAAAAGTCGCGCCAGTGATTGGCCAGCTTGCTTTACCTGGTTGGTCTGTTGATACCACAGCGAAGCCTGGTGTTTTGTCCCATGCAGCACCAGCAGCAGCAGATTTAAATGTATCTGCATCTGGTGTAACAAACTGACCTTCACGATTTTTCAACTGCGTGTAAGACAGATTGTTTTTCTTAGCGTAAGCAAATTCTACGTAACCGATAGAACCATTGATACGTTGAACGTTAGCCGCAACGCCTTCGTTACCTTTGCCGCCCAAGCCTGCTGGCCATTTAACTGCTGTGCTGGAGCCAACAACTTTTTTGAATTCTGCATTCACTTTAGACAAGTAGTCAGAGAACAAGAAAGTGGTACCGGATGCGTCAGAACGGTGAACGACAGTGATGTCTTCCGTTGGCAATTTAACGCCAGGATTGATAACAGCAATTTCTGCATCAGTCCATTTTGTTACTTTACCCAAGTAGATGTCAGCGATTACCTGACCAGTCAATTTCAATTGGCCTGGTTTGATGCCATCGATGTGAACGACAGGTACTACACCGCCCATAACTACTGGGAATTGCAATAAGTCTTCTTTGTCCAGTTCTTCAACTGTTAAAGGCATGTCAGACGCGCCAAAATCAACTGTGTTTGCTTTAATTTGTTTGATACCGCCACCAGAACCGATGGATTGGTAGTTGAGGCTGTTGCCAGTCGCTTTTTTGTAAGCTTCTGCCCATTTAGAAGCGATAGGGTAGACGAAGCTGGATCCGGCGCCGGTAATTTCAGCGGCGATTGCGGAAGAAAGGGTCAACAGAGTTGCTGCAGTAACGAGTGTAGTTTTCAAAAAGAATTTCATTTTCATATCCTTAAACTCCAAACTTGGAGCCCCGAACCTTACAGATAATTTATGACAGAATGATGACAACCCTGCGTTGTGAATATTTAAATTTATTATTATTCAAAACCCCTTTCAACGCATTTAAATTTTCAGTAAAGTAACGGACTGCAACAAAAATTTGCAAACCCCAACATTTCTCTCGTCAGTCATTGGGCGCTCTACCATCGCACTTCCGCTATACCCCTACCTTTTGCAATTCAATTCGCTCAGAAGTTAAAAATATCTCCAAAGACATTAATTACTATGAAAAAAAGTTTTTAATGCGTCATAATTTAGGATGTTCAGAAAAATGTACTGAACGCCCTTGTTCTAACCTATTTCCCGTTCTGTGTAAAACCTTGATACTCTGATTTTTGCGATGTGAGATCAGGTGGCAATGAGACTGGCATTAGAAAACATTTATATTTAATAAGTCAGGTGTGAAGCAATGTTGAAACGCTTAGTTGGTCTATGCCTGGTGCTACATTTAGGTAGTGTCTCGGCAGTGCAGTTAAATTCACAGCACGCGATCGTGGTCGAAGATGGCACGGGTAAAGTGTTGCTGGAAAAAAATGCGACTGAGGTGGCACCGATCGCCTCTTTGACCAAGCTGATGACAGCGATGGTCATTTTAGATAGCAAGCCAAATATGGATGAAATGATTTCCATAGAAAATTCTGACATGGATACGCTCAAGCATAGTTTGTCGCATGTGCCGGTTGGTGCTACCTTGCCGAGGAAAGATGTCCTGCAATTAGCGTTGATGTCCTCAGATAATCGCGCTGCCGCAGCACTGGCAAGAACCTATCCAGGTGGAAATGTCGCTTTTGAGAAGGCAGTGAATGTCAAAATCAAAGCATTAGGAATGACCAATACTGTGATCAAAGAACCAACTGGCTTATCGCCAGAAAATACGTCTACGGCAGCCGACCTGGTAAAAATGGCCGTGGCAGCATCGCATTATCCACAGATTACTGATATTACGACCGACACATCAGATGTGATTGATATTAAAGGTCGTAAGCGCCTGTTCCACAATACCAACCGTCTCGTCGGTAAAAAGGGCTGGGATATTTTGCTTTCGAAGACTGGGTTCACGAATGAAGCAGGCAATTGTCTGATCATGCGTATTAAGCTGGCAGAGAAAAAAGCGACCTTAGTGTTATTGAATGCTAGTGCTAGTTCTTCACGCTTTGTTGATGCGATGAATATTTCGCGTCTGATCAAAGGAGAGGACATCGCGCCTGCGATCCATGCATCGATGCGTCGTCGTTCACGATCAGCTAAAGTTTAACGGATCATTCTTGCCAGGTCTATGAATTGAATCTTCACTGAGCTGGCGGCTACCGTGTTTGTCGGAACCAACCTTCATCCCTTGCAAGACGGTAAGCTGCTGCATGATTTTTTGCGCTTAATTTGTTGATTGCCTCAGACAAGTAATTGCGCACAGTTCCCTCGGATAAAAACATTAATCGAGCGATTTCTGCGGTGCTCGAGCCTGTACCCGCCGACCGAAGAACCTGACTTTCGCGCTCACTTAAGGGATCCAGTGACCCTCTCCAGCTTTGTATGGCTAGCTCTGGTGCTGCCGTCTTACCGCCAGCATGCACATTGTGGATTGTCTGTGACAGCGTCTCTGCAGGCGCATCTTTGAGTATATAACCGCGAACCCCACTCGCCGTAGCGCGACGAAGAAACCCGGTGCGCGCAAAAGTCGTAAGCATAATGACTTTACAGGTGAGCACCTGTTCTTGAATTGTGGCGGCCAGTTCAAGACCCGTCATTACCGGCATTTCGATGTCAGTGATTAAAGTATCTGGCATTTCTTGCTGATAGAGATTGAGTGCTTCCCGCCCATTATTTTTTATTGCAATAACTTGTAAGTCTGTTTTCAGATCGAGCAAGGCCGTTAGTGCGACGGACACCATAGGCTGAGGTTCGACAATAATAATTCGCTCTTTCATTAATAAGCATCGATTGGTTGGAACATTTTCCAAAGACTTTTGTTGAACTCAAATCGTACCCGACTATTTTGTATGCAATATGAATGGCTTATCTTTAGCAATAAGTAGGTAAATTTTTGATATTTAAATGAAAATTTTTCTTGCGAAGTAAGCATTTTAAAAGCGGCTTCTTTTTCATGTGAAATCTTAATGGCATTAAATTTCGGCCTGGAGAGTAATATAAAAATTTCATGGGTCTTCTCGTATACATGTGGTTTAAATTGCATTAATATATACACAACTAATAGCTGGAAAATATTAACATGATGAAACTCTCCAGGAAACTAACTTGAATTCTCAGCATCACTATCGAGTTCTGATCGTAACGTATGCACATTGGGAGGGACTTTCCCGTCTCCCAGCTTTGTTGCATGAAGCTGGTTGTGAAATTAGTGTGCTTGGGGTTCCTGACAGTTTTCCTACGTATTCTCGCTTTGTAAAGCATCAGTTTATTTCACCAAATGACGTTGATGCTGTCGTCGCTGATTTGAATGTTCACTTACAAGGTCAGAAGAATAAATATGATTGGATTGTGATAGGTGACGATCCTTTGTTGTATGCTTTAGAAAAGCGTCGCAATGAAGCATGGGTCAAGGCAATTTTTCCTACGATAGTGGGAAATAGGGGAATTGATTTTATTACGTCAAAATCTGTGTTTATTCAGCATTGTCAAAAAGAGCAAATTGTAGTGCCAGACTTTGACTTGTGTTCCGATTTCGACGAATTGCGCGCTGCTGGAGAGCGTCTCGGTTACCCCATCGTGCTAAAAGATGCTCAGGGTTTCGCTGGTTTGGCTGTGCATATTGTTGAGAATGAAGCCGCTCTGTCTAAGATTCATCTCCAACAGCAAGTGATTGCGCAGCGATTTATTTATGGCCGTCTGGCAAGTGCTGCGGCCATTTACCGAGAAGGAAAACCAATCGCATGGTTTTCGTATTATCGCTCACGTACTTGGGGCGATCTCGGTCCTTCAGCAGCGATCGAGTTTAAAGTGTTTCCAGAAATTGAAAAGTTACTGACCCAGCTGGGAAACTTATCTGGCTTTAATGGGCTGTGCGGAATTGATTTTATTGAACAGGAAGAAACCGGTCAGCTGGTTTTGCTAGAGCAAAATTTCCGTCCAACTTTGACGATGGATTTAGGCAGACGTGTCGGCGTTGATTTTTCTAAGGCAATCAGAATTTTGTTGAACATGGATACGTCCAATGGCAATCACATGCCTATGCAAAAAGAAGTCAGAAAAAATATTGTGCCTCTGTTTCCACAGGATGTATTTCGTGCGATAGATGCGAAAGACCATCGCGGGTTGTTAAAATGGTTGTGGTATCCGTTATGGTGGCGAGAAATGCGCTGGGCTGAGCCATTTATTATGTTCCTGAACTTACGTCATATTATCCTCAAATTACGTGGAGATAAAAAAGTGAGTACAGGTCGTTTTGTATAAAATCAATCATTGCGAGTGACGTAATATTTGATCTGCGTGGTTGAAGATTATGTTCGTGAACGTCTCATAAAGTACGTCTGACTCTCCTGCTTTTTCAAAAATAAATACGATAGCTTTTCATTTTATTTCTTTCTCTTGCCGTAAAAAAAGGGCAGCAGAGTTTCCTCCGCTGCCCATTCATTTTTCATTCATCTTTTATGGTGCTGAACACAAACAATGGGTAATCGCTGAGTAACCCTTGCCATCTTTATTGACATCCGCCAACCATGCGAAGTCAGACATAATTTGTGTTGCTGCAACAGGTGGAATACCTGTCGGTACTAAAGCAACTTTAAATTGGTCTTGTAAAATATGTGCCGCTTGCGAGCCGATCAGATCAAAGATACGATCAAACTTGGTCAGTTCCGGCTCGACATAGCTGATTCGGTAGTCATTGCCTAACTTGGCTCTGCTTGCAGCCGAGCTGATCGCATCGGAATAGCTACCGACTTTATCTACCAGACCACGTTCCTTTGCCTGAGCACCTGTCCAAACGCGTCCTTGGGCTACCGCATCGATTTTCTCTGGTGTCGTTTTACGCGCCGCTGCTGCTTTAGTCGTGAACTCGGAATAAATATGGTTAATACTCGATTGTACTAATTCGCCAAATTTAGGATTCAGAGGACGCAATGGATTAAACGGATCAGCCAGCCAGGTTGTCGTCGTGCCGCCAGTATGAATACCTAATTTTTCGATCGCCTTGTCTGCCGTTGGCAGAATTGCGAAGACACCGATAGAACCTGTCACGGTCGCTTCATCGGCGATCACTTCGTCAGAGGACATCGAAATCCAATAACCGCCAGAAGCTGCCACATTGCCCATAGAAACGACCACAGGTTTGCCTGCTTTACGCGTCAGTTCTAATTCGCGACGGATTAATTCGGAGCTGAATGCGCTGCCGCCAGGGGAATCTACACGTAACACAACGGCCTTAATGCTATCGTCTTCCCTTGCTTTGCGGATCAAGGCGGAAGTAGATAAACCACCGATAGATCCCGGTGGCGCTTTGCCATCACCAATTTCACCGGAGGCGACAATCACACCGACCGCATCACCAAACAATTTTGGTTTCTGGCGGCTCAGATAGTCATCAAATGCGATTTGACGGAAAGTATGATTTTGGTCATCACGTGCACCACGTTTTAGCATTAACTCACGCAGTTCATCGCGTGTTTTTAAACCGTCGACCAACTTCATATTCAATGCCAGTTTGGCACTATCATCACCAGCTGCTTTCATTAACTCTGGTAATTGGTCGATGCCCTGCATGATGCTGCCAACTGGAAGTTTGCGTGCTTGTTCAACGTTGTTGGTATAGGTTTTCCACATTGCATTGTAGAGAAAACTCTCGGCTTCTGTAGCTGCCTCGGAGGGGGCATTGGCGATATACGGTTCTGCAAAACTTTTGTAGGTGCCGACTTTAAGCAAGTTAACGGTGATACCCACTTTGTCTAATGCATCGCGATAATAATTTCGGTATCGACCAAACCCAGTCAACATCACTGAGCCCATCGGATGCATATACACTTCATTGGCATGTGCTGCTAAAAAGTACTGACGCTGGTCAAAGCTCGAGCCCCAGGCAACCACGGTTTTTCCGCTGGCTTTAAAGCGGTCGATCGCGGCCGCAACTTCGCGCAACATCGGTAGTCCAGTCGGACCCATGTCATCGAGCAGCAACACCGCACTATTGATTTTGTTATCTTTAGAAGCACTATCGAGCACCGCTAAGATGTCACGTAATTGCGTCGACTTTTTGGCATTGCCTTGTGCTTCAGCCAGCAAAGCGTCGCGCGCGTTTCCAGAATGTTGCTCAACGACCGGGCCTTTGAAATCAAGGATCAGTGATGTTTTGTCCTCTAACTTGCTCAAACCGCCACCGAAGATGCCGATCGCGATCGCAATTAAGATAAAAAAGGTCAGTACATTTAAAAAGATCTTACGGCTGGTATCGAGCGCATTCCATAAAAATTTGAAACCTGTGCCTATCCAGCGAAACAGTGGGAAACTCATAGTCAGTCCTTTATTGTCTTAAAAACTATTCAGGCCAGATGGCTTGTAATATCTGCGCCAGATGGGCGCCAGCACGGGCTAGCGCATCTTCTTTAACATTTTGCATCGTTTTTTCATATTCTAACGGCAAGCCTATAGACCAATTACTACCAAATTGGTTCTGCGTACTTTTGCTAAACTGAGTTCCGGCAAAAATCAGTTTGGCATCGGCAATGGCATCGTCAGCCCATATTACCGGTAGTTGATCGATAGTTGCACTGGCAAGCGTCAGTGTACGGGCTTTTTTGCTTAACGTCGCATTCATGCGGCCACGTTTGAATAGCAGAGGGACATCATCCCAAAGGGCATGGAAATTTCCGCACGGGCATTGCAACGCGTTGCCACCGACCGTATTGTTGTTTTGGTCGTGTGCAACATCGTCGGGATTGATTATTTGACCATTCGCGTCTAAGAATACGGAAGCGACATGCAGGGGTTGATGTATATCGCCGATGTAATGGGTGATGAGTGTTAAAGCTTCTGCCTTGTTTTTGAAATTAAAAGGTGCTGGCGCAGGTTTGTCTTGCAAAACCAGTGCTGCGGCGCGAATAGCGTGAACCACATCGTGATCGCTGGTGCCCACATAACCAGTTTGATAATGGGAGTGTTGCAGGCTCACGTCGGCGTAATGATATTGTTTGTGGCAACTTTCTTCACCTGCAGCAGGGTGACAATCATCCGAATTACGCTTTACGTAATCTGCCATCGCAGCGATGCCGTTGGCCGTTTCAAATGGTGCACATTCAGGATAGCGACCAGTTGACGTATAGGCAAAATCTTTTTCAGGTGAGATACCCTTAACGCAATCCGCCCACACTGACATTTTTTCCAGGGTGTTATCGTCCAACAGCTTTTTGACTTGCGCCCCGGCTTTAGTACCAGTGAGTAGCGTATCGGCAATCGCTCCGACGGTTTGATGACCATCGGCGCCCCAGGCAAAACTGAGTTGCGGTACTGTCGCTGCAGTCAGCATGGAAAGACAAATCAAGAGTTTTTTCATTTGTGTCAGAAAGGGAAAGAAAAATAGGAAAAAATAAGCATATTATCTTGTAAAGATGACTAGCATATAGCAAAGCTCCAAAAAATACTCCTCGGAGCATATCGCGCTTCTTTTTTTGCGGGAATACGCCATCCCTGCATGAAATTTCCCCGATCTATTGATCAGTCCCCTAATGTGTTTAAGATATTGTTTGACTGTCAATTCGACTTCGGCCGCAATACCAGCTAAACTTGCACGTTTTTCTTCCATTTTGCGGCACCTGCAATGAACACCATGAACGAATCCTCAGGCGAAAGTCCTGAATCAGCGTCTGACTCTGTAGTAGATACAACGCTTGAGTCTGCGAACGCTACTTCGCCATCGAGCGATCTGATCAGCCGCGAAGTGGCGCGCCGTCGTACTTTCGGCATTATTTCCCACCCGGATGCGGGCAAAACCACGCTCACTGAAAAACTGCTGATGTTTTCTGGTGCGATTCAGCTCGCCGGAACGGTCAAGGCGCGTAAGAGTGGTCGCCACGCTACCTCTGACTGGATGGAGATCGAAAAGCAACGTGGTATCTCGGTTGCTTCATCGGTGATGCAGTTCGAATACCGTGATCACGTTGTCAATTTGCTCGATACACCAGGTCACCAGGACTTCTCCGAAGATACGTATCGCGTGTTGACGGCGGTGGACTCGGCACTGATGGTAATCGATGCTGCTAAAGGTGTCGAAGAGCAAACGATTAAATTGCTCAATGTTTGCCGTATGCGCAACACACCGATCATTACCTTCGTCAATAAAATGGACCGTGAAACTCGCGATCCTTTGGAATTGCTCGATGAACTGGAATCGGTATTGAAGATTCAATGTGCTCCAGTGACCTGGCCGATAGGTATGGGCAAGACGTTCCGCGGTGTGTACCACATTCTGAAAGACGAGATTCTGTTGTTCACACCTGGTAGCGAACGCGCTGACCAGGAGTTTGAAGTGATCAAAGGCATTGATAATCCGCGTTTGGTTGAAATGTTCCCGCTGGAAATCGAACAGCTCAAAATGGAAGTCGAGTTAGTGCATGGTGCTTCTCATCCGTTTAGTCTGGAAGACTTTTTAGCTGGTGTACAAACGCCAGTATTCTTTGGCTCTGCGATTAATAACTTTGGTGTGCGTGAAATTTTAAATGCCTTGCTGGATTGGGCGCCGCCGCCTTGTGGTCGTGATGCAACTGTTCGCACGGTTGAATCACGTGAGTTGCCATTCTCTGGTTTTGTATTCAAAATTCAAGCCAATATGGATCCGGCGCACCGTGATCGTATCGCGTTTTTGCGTGTGTGTTCAGGGCGCTTTGAACGCGGTATGAAGCTCAAACATTTGCGACTCAATCGCGAAATCAAAGTGTCATCTGTCGTGACGTTTATGGCGTCCTCTCGTGAGCAAGTCGAAGAGGCGTATGCTGGCGATATCATTGGTTTGCCTAATCATGGAAATATGCAAATCGGTGATAGTTTTTCCGAAGGCGAATTGCTGCAATTTACTGGTATTCCCTATTTTGCACCGGACTTTTTCCGTACGGCACGTATTTTGAATCCGCTGAAAATCAAGCAACTGCAAAAAGGTTTGCAGCAGTTGGGCGAAGAGGGCGCAGTGCAAGTATTTAAGCCAGTTGTAAGTAGCGATCTTGTGTTGGGCGCGGTAGGTGTGTTGCAGTTTGAAGTGGTGGCAAGCCGCCTCAAAAATGAATACGGTGTTGACGCTGTGTTTGAAGGTACGAGTATCAGTTGCGCGCGCTGGATTACTTGCGACGACAAGAAAATGATGGCTGACTTTGAACGTTCTGCCGCCGGCGCCAATATTGCCTATGATGCCGCTGGCAACATGGCATACCTGGCGACTTCTGGTGTCAATCTGAAATTGACACAAGAGCGTTGGCCTGGCATCACCTTCCATGCGACTCGTGAGCATGCCGCAAAATTGAGTTGATGTATTGTTTCACCCGTAGCTACTGCTTTTGTAGGGCGGGTGCAAGCCGCCAACTCGCATCAGGTATTGTAATTCCTACGTGTTTTTAGCAGGAATCCAGTGTCTTTAGGATCTTGCGCATATTACACCGACACTGAATACTCCTGGATTCCAGCCTGCGCTGTAAGGAAAAGCTTGCCATGGATAGTAGTGTCTAGGAGTAACTTTTTTCAATCCTAGCCGGAATCAGAAAACCTTTCCTTATTCGGAAATTTTTCTTCGATAATCTTTCTTTGCGTACATACCTAAACGCGAGATGAAATAATAAATTTCCTCTCGCGTCTATGCGCCTTACAAGGGGTTTTGTCTTGAAGAGCCGCTCTGTAATTAGCTTTCCTGAAAAAACCCGGCGTCGAATTTCTTTGGTAATATTCCCGTTACTGAGGTTCAGAGGAGGACTTGTTTGTCCGGCTTCAGTTGCGAGGTAAGTTCTTCATCCCACACCATCCTTCTTCTGTTTTTTGTTCGTTGTAAATAAGGAGTATTGTCATGGCACTTTTCTTTATTGAGGCAGTCCGGTTTGACGATAGTGGCGAGCGTGTCGCTAAAGTGCGTTGGGGTCGAAGCAAAGGGGGACAGGTGATGCCACCTGCAGTCGTTGATCAGCTGCAAGAGGCGGATGTGTCGGCGGTTTGGGAAACAATCACGAATGGCGATGAGGTCGTGACGAAATTTCAGCGTGACAATGCCATTATTCTTGGGCCGAAGGTGGTCGGAATCATGTATGAAGATGGCATGCCAGGGTTAAGTACTGAAGTAGATGTTGTCTACGGTAGTCGACTGGCAGATCTGCCGCAATTTTAAGACGTGGTTTTACAAGCGCTGCGCCGGTAAATAGTAATTGCTGGCGCAGAAGCTTAAGTCTTATTGGATTTGCTTACTCTGTTTTAATCGCCGTTTCAGATTCGGTGCTAATGACAAAATAATGAGTGCGATCGACAACGGTACAGTCGAGATAAATCCCAGATGTTTAAACGCGGATGCGCCTAAGACTCCACCAACAAAAAACCAGACAACTAACAAGAGATGCAAGCGCAATTTATCCATATTTGCCGCCACTTCTGCCGATGGATGCAACTCATCTTTGTTTTTGTTCCAGTAAACCAATTTCCCTAGTTCTATCCCTATATCTGTAACTAATCCTGTGACATGTGTCGTCCGGATTTCTGCGTTAGAGATTTTGGTGATCAAAGCATTTTGCAATCCCATTGTGTAACACAGTAATACCGTGGTGAATGAAACGGTAATGACTTCATGTTGTTGAAGTCTCGTGCCTACCAGTCCAAACATCAGCAGCAACGCTGCTTCAAAAAGCAATACTGGCGTGTAGATATAGCGCAGGTGATTGCGTTTGGCGAAATTCACAATTAATGCAGTACATGCGGCACCAGTCGCAAAACTTAGTAATGAAAACATGGCCGCTATCGCTGGCAATATTCTTCCTAATACCAAATCATCTGTCGCTGCTGCCAACATACCTGTCATATGTGAAGTGTATTGACCAACCGCTAAAAATCCACCGGCATTGAGAGCGCCGGCAATCGCGGCAAGGCTGACACCCAGATGTAGGTTTGTTCGCGCAGAGCGCTTTGGAGAAGTCAGTGCAGACAGGTAGTTGATAGGCATAACGGTGCGCGCATTTTTACGAGTCGGAATTCAAGTGTAGTCGAGATCTTGCCGCAATTGTGCGGTGAAATAATCCGCTTGCTCATAATGTCTTTGATTTTCGTCAGTGAATTAAGCTTTTCTGGCTCATTGCAAACCTAAACCCCGAAAAACAGGAGCTCCACGCCTTTTATGAATCCCTACTATCCCTACTTTTGCGTGCAGTTCTTTACTGTTTTGTGTTGCCAAATAACGCCTTAATACCACTTAGATATGTTTTCTTAATCTTATTCGAAAAAATCGGTTTCTGATGGAAATTTTCTTCTTCTGAGTTTGCTCGTCCTTTTACTTTTTTATCTCCGTGTATAAAAAATCCTAGTAATTTTTAACGGCAATCTTTCCTGGGAAATTACCGTCAATTCAGGCGCCAATTTACTGGAAGTTTTGATTTCAAATGGTCGCAGAAATGTAGTGTTGGTTCATGTGAATCTGATATGCATTAAGTAAATATCTATATGTCATTGTTGGAAAAACTAAACAGACCACTTTATCTTGGTATTTAAAATAAATTAAATATAGTTGTTTAAAAACAGATGCTTACATCTAATTATTGATCAATATAATTAATACCAATGTCGCTCATGTTAATACCACGTAGATACCGCTTGACAACCACTTTTGCCGTCCTTAAAGTGAGACTCATTCGAAATTTTTGTCTGATTTTCACTCGCAATATCCAGGTTTGAAATCGACAATTCCGGATGCAAATGGGTGGTGTAACTGCCGAAAACTCTTTTTAAATTGAGGTGAATTTTGCGGTTTGGCTCAATAATTTATTTGTAAAAAAATAAATTTAAAATGATTTTTGGGACGAAGTTATAAGGCAATTTTACAAAAAAAGAATATTGCCTCCTTTATTTGTAGTGGCATCTAAGTGGATTTTTTTTTGTTGTAAAAAGTTGGTGTTTTTGTGTCGGTGGGGACTTGGCTTTTCATTAAATTGAAGTACTTTAGCTAAAAAATTGTTTAAAAAAATCCTTGGGGGAGTAAATGAAACATAATTCAACATCTGGTTTGACACCTATTGCTTCGGCAGTAGCGCTGCTGGTTCTGAGTGCATCGATGTCAGCGCAAGCACAGCAGGCGCAACAGCCTGCTGCACAAGAGGTCGTTGTAACGGGTATCCGTGCTTCGATGCAAAATGCAGTAAATATTAAGAGAAATTCAAATTCCGTCGTTGACGCCGTCTCTGCAGAAGACATCGGTAAGATGCCAGATACCGACGTTGGTGAATCACTGGGACGTGTTCCAGGTGTTTCTGTTGGCCGTGCTTTTGGTCAAGGTGCATCTGTATCTGTGCGCGGCTCTGATCCACAAATGACATACACAACATTGAATGGTCAGACGATTGCTTCTACTGGTTGGTATGACCAGCAATCTATTGATCGTTCATTTAACTACTCCTTGTTGCCTTCAGAATTGATTGGTGGCATAGAAGTGTACAAATCCTCTCAGGCAGATCTGACTGAAGGTGGTATTGGTGGTACGGTGATTGTTAAAACCCGTAAGCCATTGGATATGCCATCTGGTTCTGCATTTATTGGTGCGAAAATCGGTAAGGGCACTGTCAGCACTGAGTTGGATAAAGATGTGTCTGGTCTTTATAGCTGGAAGAATGAAGCCAATACATTTGGTGTGTTAGTTGGTGGTGCGGTCGAAAATGGTGAATATATTCGCCGTGGTATTGAGTCTGACTCACGCTGGTCTGGTGACGTTGCGCCAACGACCTTCGTGCAAGAGCGTAAGCGTCAAGCGTTTAACTTGAACTTGCAAGCTCGTCCAACCAAAGATCTGGATCTTGGTCTGAATTACTTAAAACTGAAATTGACTGGCGATAACTCGAACACGAGTCAGTACGTTTTCCAAAACACTTACGATCCTGCAGCGAAAACAGGATTCAATAACTGTACATCTTTGAATGCTGCTGGTGTATGTACAAGCAGTACAACAACGGCGGCAACTGCAAACAATGCATTCTTGCAGACTTGGGCGCGTACTGCAGAAATGACGTCTGATAGTTTGAATCTGAATGGTACGTACAAGGGTAACGGCTTTAAACTGGATGCGGTTGCTGGTTCTACCAAGGCAGACGGTGGTACTTCTGAAACAACTAACTACGCTTACTATTCAGGTGATGCGACTGGTCCAAATCTGCCAAAATGGACGGGTAATATCAATGCTACAGGTAAGCAAATTATTATGACACCAAGTTCGCCTCAGGATGTTGCTTTGGCGAATTTGCCTGGAAGTATTGGTCCTTCAGGTTCTTGGGCGACGTCTAAAGGACCTAACACTGACAAAGAAAATTATGCGCAAGCTGATTTGTTGTTGAACCTGGACTGGGCTAGCGGTATTTCTTCCTTCAAAACTGGCTTCCGCGTCTCGGATCACACGTTTGAAAAGAGTTCTTACCGTGCTAATTTTGCTGCGACTACCATCAACGCTCCAACTGCAAGTTTGTACAGCGGCACGATTGCGATGGGTCCAAACGGTTGGTCAAATCCAAAACCAAATATTGATGCAATGATGGCTAACACCAATCAAAACATCACTGGTTGGACTTATGATCGTAGCGGTTACGGCAAACTTGAAGAAAAAAATACCGCGATCTACGGTATGTTTAACTTCGAAAAAGAACAGTGGCATGGTAACTTTGGTGCCCGTTATATTAGTACCGATGCTACTGGGACCGGATATGCGTTTAACGGCACGCCATTGGCTGCTGGTGACATTGGTAATAACAATGGCTGGAGTAATAGTCTGACTAGTCAGACGGCAAAATACAACGACGTATTGCCAAGTCTGAATATTGCTTATGACCTCAACAAAAACACGATTTTGCGCTTAGCAGCTTCTCAGGCGGTTACTCGTCCTAATTTTGATAACATGTTCCTGGCGACAGAAACTGGTTATCAGGATAAAACGGCCGGTAATGAAACAATTACTTACGGTAGTGTAGCTCTGAAGCCAATGAAGTCCACACAGTTGGATCTCAGTGTTGAGTACTACTATGGTAAGGGTAACCTGTTGTCTTTGACTTACTTCCACAAAGACATCAATAACTTCATCACTACGCAGACTGCTGTTAATCAAAGTATTGGTGTGGTTAGTCCGGATAGTGGAAAAGATAGCTGGACAGTGAATCGCTATGTCAATGCTGGCGGCGGTAAAATCGATGGATTGGAAGCGCAAATTAATCATTCCTTTGATAATGGCTTCGGTGTTGTTGCCAACTACACGCTGGCAAACGCCACTGCACCAGCAACTAGCTACCAGGATCAGTTGAACGTATTTACGCAGTCTTCCAAGCACAATGTGAACTTGCTCGGTTACTGGGAAAGCCCGCAGTACTTTGCTCGTGCTGCCTACAACTGGCGTTCTGAGTATATGTTGCGTGAAACTGGTTGGTACGGTAACCGTATGCATGATTCTTATGGCACATTGGATGCAAGTATTGGTTGGAATGTTACTGACAAAATTCGCTTGACGTTGGAAGCAACAAACTTGCTGAAAGCAGACGATGTTCAATATGGTGCGGCATCAACCACCACTACAGTAAAAGTGCCTTTGCAAGCTGGCTATCCAGCATGGTCATTCAAGGGAGAGACAACTTATCGTCTGAGTGTCAGCGCTAAGTTCTGATGTAAGTTTGATGTATAAAAAAGCCCGGTTTATGCCGGGCTTTTTTTGAAACCCATGCCAGATTGATGCGTGGGATTGTCAAAATATAGTCCCTCCTTTAGTCTGTGATTTTTACGTATGACTGTGGTGATCACTGCGCAATTACGGTGCCGGTGGATGCCTCATATAATGAAGAAATACCGATATTTTCAGATACCTCATCGACGATTATATGGACACTCGTTTTGCAATTAGTATGCCGCCCGTCATTGAGTCAGTGAAGATAGGCGAGCATTATGCCTTGATCATCGATAATTTTTTGCAGGATCCGAAGGCTCTAAAAGAAATTGCGATGCAAAGTCAGTTTGAACCTTATCCTGGAGTGCGGGACGGTAAAGGATATCCTGGCGTGCGCGCTAAAGCACCAGAGCAGTATTCGTTCAACCTGACCGAGTTACTAGAACCAGTTATTAAAGCAAATTTTGATGTGCCAGAGGTATTGGCTGTACGCAAGAGTATCTGCATGTTTTCGTTGACGACCACGCCAGCAAACGAGTTGGGTCCCTTGCAATGCACGCCACATTTTGATGCCAGTACGCCAAATCATATGGCAGTGTTACTTTATCTTTGCGATCAGCAGCATGGAGGGACTGGTTTCTATCGGCATAAGAAGACTGGTCTGCAGCAAATTACTGCTGGCAATCGTGAAAGCTACCTTGACATTTATTACGAAGAAATTAATGCGGAACGACCACCGCAAAGATATTTTGATGAATCGAACTCTCAGTTTACTTTTCTGGGGATGATCCCAGCAAAATTTAACCGGTTGGTGGTTTATCGCGGCAGCTTACTGCATTCTGCGTGCATCAATCCGGTAATTAGTATCAATGCGAATCCAGATTCTGGACGTCTGACGGTGAATACCTTTTACGATTTCTGATGATAAACGGATCTGGTTTGATTGGGAGGTGGTTGGAGAAGCGCTATACGTCAAACAGTATTTTTGTTTTATTAGGACACATAAAAAGCAAAGAGGTATTTGAGCTTAGCATTATTTCGATACAATACCACTTAAATACCTATTGACAACCACTATAAAAAAACTTTACAGTGAAGTACTTTAGTTTAACAGAACTTCAAGCGTAAATTGCGTTTCGGAAAATTTGCTCGCTATAAATATATCAATGAATAATTTACACACACCGCAGGCAACTCTGGTAACACCGAGCCAGACTAAGAGCGTTGAACAAGCACGCAAGTTAAGCTATCTGATTGGTGTCGATGGTGGTGGTACTGGCACGCGAGTGGTGTTAGCTGATGGAAATGGTACTGAGTTGGCGCGCGGCGCTGGTGGGCCATCTGGTCTGGTTCATGGACGGCAAAAAGCGTGGGATTCTATTCTGGTTGCAATTCGTCAGGCGTTTCAGGATGCCAATCTGGCGATGCCAGAATTATCTGCAATGGCCATCGGTTGCGGCTTGGCTGGTGTGAATAATGTTCAATGGGCTGCTGAGTTTATCGCGCTTAATCCTGGTTTCGCCGTACTAAAAGCGGAAACAGATGCTTATACCACTTTGCTCGGCGCACATCTTGGACAGCCAGGTGTGGTTATAGCATTGGGGACGGGTAGTGTTGGTGAAGTGCTGCAAGCGGATGGTCAGCGGCGCGAGGTTGGTGGTTGGGGTTTTCCTGTCAGTGATGAGGCAAGTGGTGCATGGTTGGGCTTGCATGCAGTCAATCACTTGCAACGTACGCTCGATGGCCGGGCTACTGCGAATCCATTTTCGGCTGCGGTATTGGCGCATTGTGGTGGCAATAAAGATGCGGTTTTTGCGTGGCTTGCCAGTGCTAACCAAACCCGCTATGCCGAATTGGCGCCGATCGTGATTCGTTGTGCCGCAGAAGTAGATGTGGCGCGTAATATCATCCTGGCCGCAGGTCGCGAGGTGCAAGCAATGGCGCATGCACTCGACACTAGCGGACAATTGCCGATCGCCTTGTGTGGTGGTCTGGCCGCGGTGATGACGCATTATTTACCATTGGAATTGCAACAAAGAGCGCAAAAACCGCAGGGAGATTCAGCGAGCGGTGCTTTGATTTTGATTCAACATTATCTGCAAAAAATATAACAAGAGAGACAAAAAATGCTGACACAACTGGACGATTTTAAACCTGATAACGAGAGCTCTACGCCGCTCTATTTGCAATTGGCAAATAAGCTGGCGAACGGCATCCATAGCGGACAGTGGCAGCCTGATGAGGCACTGCCCTCAGAGCGTATGCTGTCCGAGGTTTTGCAGATTTCCCGCGTCACAGCGCGTAAAGCCATAGATATGTTGTGTGAGCGTGGTTTGCTGACGCGCAAACATGGCTCTGGCACTTATATTACGCCGAAGTTGGAGCAACCTTTATCCCGTCTGACCAACTTTAGTGAAGAGTTGCGTCAACGCGGTTTTGTGCCTGGATCACGCTGGATTTCCCGTGAAACTGGCATTGCATCGCCGGAAGAAATTTTATCTCTGGGCTTGTCGCCAAATACCGTTGTATCGCGTCTGAAGCGTCTGCGTACAGCAGATAACGTGGTGATGGCGATTGAAAGTACCACCGTGCCAGCGATGTATATGCCAAACCCAAAATTGGTCACAGATAGTTTGTACGGCTATTTGGAGTCACACAATGTTGCGCCGACCCGCGCGTTGCAACATATTCGCGCAGTAAATGCGACACCTGAACAAGCCCGATTGGCAGATATCAAACAAGGCGCTGCCATGTTGTTTATCACCCGCGTTGGCTACTTACCAAATGGCACCGCGATTGAGCTTTCGCATTCGTACTGCCGTAGCGATTACTACGACTTCGTGGCGGAGTTGTTCAGATGAGTGTGAATCAACAATTGCAAGGAAAAATACTCACGCCAGAAGGCTGGGTAAATGGTGAAATTCAGTTTTCGGAAAAAATTGAAAGCATCGAGGCGAGTGATTTTTCTGCTGAACCAGAGTATTTTATTTTGCCTGGCTTTGTGGATTTGCATGTGCATGGCGCTGGTGGTAAAGACACCATGGAAGCCGGAGACGCAGTGCAAGTGATTGCACGTCAACATGCTAAACATGGGACGACCAGTTTGCTGGCGACCACCATGACCGCGCCAATGGCCGATATTGAAGCGGCACTGCGTGCGATACAACCTGTGATCGAGCAAAGACCCGCTGGTGCTGCAAGAGTGCTTGGCGTGCATCTGGAAGGGCCGTACATTAATCCGGGTAAGCTTGGTGCGCAGCCCGATTTTGCTGATATTGGTTCGCTCGCACAAGTAAAACATCTGGATGCGATTGCGCCGATTAAACTCATTACCGTTGCGCCTGAAATGGAAGGGCATTTGCAACTGGTCAGCGAACTGTGTTCGATGGGTATGCAGGTGCAGATTGGTCATACATTGGGCACGTATGAAGATGGTGTCGCTGCTTTGCAAAATGGCGCTAAGGGTTTTACTCATTTGTACAACGCGATGTCGCGTCTTGATCATCGAGCTCCGGGTATGGTTGGTGCAGCCCTAGCTCATGCCGAGTTTTCGGAAATTATTCCTGATTTATTACACGTACATCCTGGTGCAATTAAAGCCGCAATGCGGGCTATTCCTCATTTGTTTTGCGTGACTGATTCTACGGCTGCCTCGGGTATGCCTGATGGGCAATACATGCTCGGTCGTCAGGTGGTGCATAAATGTTTGGGCGGTGTGCGCCTCGAAGACGGCACGCTGGCAGGTAGTACCCTGACCATGGATCAGGCTTTGCGCAATCTGGTCAGTATCGGACTTGATTTGGAAGACGCTTCCAAACGGGTTTCTACTTACGCCGCTGATTACCTCGGATTATCTGAACGTGGCCGTTTGAAAGCGGGCGCGTTTGCCGACCTCGTTGTGCTGGATCGTCAGCTCAACCTCATTGCTGTGTATGTAGAAGGAGAAAAGATTGACCTCGCAAATGCTTAAAGAAGCCTGTTCTTCCGCAGAACGTGTCGCTTATCAATTAACCCAGGATCGTGAACGCTATGTTGAGCTTGGTGCTCATCTGCGCGCCAAACCGCCGACTTCAGTCGTGACTGTTGCGCGTGGTAGTTCTGACCATGCAGCGAATTACGCTGCGTATCTGATCATGCAAAGACTGGGACGCATCGTCGCATCCTTACCGATGTCTTTGGTGACTTTGAATAAAGCACCATTGCTGGCAAAAGATGCATTGGCAATTGCTATTTCCCAATCTGGTCAGAGCCCTGACGTGGTAGAGCCTATCTCCTATTTCAGTCAGGGTGGCGCCACCACGGTAGCGCTCGTGAATGATGCTACCTCGCCTTTAGCCCAAGCAGCACAATGGACTATGCCTTTACATGCCGGTCCAGAACTGAGTGTTGCTGCCACCAAGAGTTTTATCACTTCGTTGGTCGCTGGTGCTCGTCTCGCAGGTCATTGGCAAAACGACGCGGCATTTTTAGATGCGATAGAACAGTTGCCTGAAGCGCTGACAGCAGCGACTCAATTAGATTGGTCACCTGCATTAGAAGTGCTGACGCCAGCACAACGCATTATGGTGGTGGGGCGTGGTATCAGTTTCCCGGTTGCCTTGGAATCGGCATTGAAGTTTAAAGAAACCTCAGTTATTCAAGCAGAAGCATTTAGTGGTGCAGAGATCAAGCATGGTCCTATGGCCTTGATTCATGATGGTTATCCTTTGTTGATCTTCGCAACGCGTGGGCCGGCACAAGATGGTTTGATCAAGCTCGCCGAAGAAATGCGTGGCCGCGGTGCGAATGTATTGCTGGCAGCACCGGATAATATTAAAGAACGTAATCTTACTTTGCCTGTTGCAGCGACTCCTGACCTTGATCCTATCGTGGCGATTCAGGCGTTTTATGTGATGGCGGCTAACTTGTCAGTGGCACGCGGACTTGATCCTGATAAACCACGTCATTTGAGCAAAGTGACTAAAACCAACTAAACCCAACTAAACCCAACTAAACCCAACTAAGCATCTTCAGGTTGGTGTGAAATTTTTTTAATGTATAAAAACATACTCCCTCTCAGTATTAAAAAATATTCTAATAAAGGTATCGGTTAGATGCACTATTTTTTAAAAAAATGGGGGAGTATATTTAATTCGCGTATTTCTAGCAAAATCGTTGCCAGTCGCAAGCGAGACGGCAGGCTTGTTTTCGCTCAGATCATCAGCACCTTTGTTTTGCTGCTTTCTTTTCAGACCTCGGCTTTTGCAGTTCAGAAAATCGAATTCTGGACCATGAGTCTTAAGCCCAAATTTATTCCGTATTTTCATGATCTGGTGCGTGACTATGAGATTACTCATCCCGGCGTTCAGATCGTCTGGGTGGATTTTCCTTGGGACATCTTGCAGCTCAAGTTGATCACCGCCATTGCCGCAGGCAAACCCCCAGCACTGGTCAATCTCAGTGTGCCCTGGGCTGAGGAAATGGCACGCGATGGCTTGCTGGAACCCTTGGATGCGTATTTAACCATGCCGGGTCAAGCGATGCCATACACGGATGCGGCATTAGCAGATTTGCGCTTCAATGGAAAAGTGTATGGCTTCCCACATTACAGCAACGTCAATGTGATTGCCTATAATCGCCAACTATTGGCAGCAGCGGGCATCACGCAAGCGCCTCAAAATATGGATGAGCTGTTAGCACTGGCCGTAAAGGTGGCCGCCAAAACTGGCAAACCAGGCTATGCACCCGCTTTAGGTAAAATCGACGGCTTCATGATGCAGCAAGGGCTGGATTTGATCGTTGATGGCAAGGCGGTTTTTAATTCGCCAGCGCATGTAGCCTTAGTTAAAAAACTGGCAGCAACCTACAAAGCCAATGGTTTTTTAAAAGATAAGTTGTTCGCTGAAGACAATTTTCCAGCTGTCGTCGATGCTTATCTGGGAGGGCGATTAGCGGTCATGGTGAGTGCTCCCACGGCGATCAAACGCATACAAACTGATGCACCTGACATCTATGCGCAAACCGGCATTTTTCCTATGCCAGCAGGCCCCACAGGTATTAACGACGGTGGCTGGATGTTTCACTTCGCGATTCCTAAAGGTGTGAAGTCACAAGACGTACCAGCAGTCGCAGAATTTGCACGTTACCTGACCGGTGATCGCAGTCAACTTGCTTTTGCTCGTTTGGCTGGCGTCATGCCAATCACGAAGCAAGCCTTAGCCAATCCGTATTTCAAACAATTGCCAGTCAATGCTGGTGCGGCAGAATTAGCATCTGCCGTGGCCGCAAACTCGATGAATTCAGCACGTAGCTTATATGTTGCCGGTATCGATGATTATGACGAATTACGTCGTTTTCTGGTGAAAGCAGTTGAGGCTGGCGTTACCGGAAAAGCCGACATCCAGACTTCCCTCAATGAAGCTGTTGTGATCTGGAACAAGAAATTAGCCAAGGTACACAGGCCATGAGTCATTACCGCCATTCATCTAAATTAGCCTACGCCTTTCTGGCCCCCGCATTGCTGTTGCTGGCGGCGTTTTCGTTCTGGCCGGTGTTTTACGGTTCGTATTTAAGCTTCACCGATTTTAGTCTGATGCGAACCACGCATTGGGTTGGCCTGGATAATTATCAGGCTTTGTTTAGCAATGATATGTTTTTAACCGGACTGAAAAATTCACTGATTTTTTTATTGGTCGTGCCATTTACCCAGATCGGTGCGATCAGTCTGGCGGTGCTGGTCAACAATCAATTGCCTGCGATTCGCTGGTTCCGTGCCGCGTATTATGTACCCGTAGTGACGACCGTTTCTGTGGTGGGCATTATGTGGGGTTTTATGTTTCATGAGCAAGGCACGCTCAATTATGTGCTGTTGCAATTACATTTGATACACACGCCCTTAGGTTGGTTGTCTGATGATGCATTAGCTTTATTTGCCATCATGTTTGTGTCTTTCTGGCGCGGTCTGGGTTGGTATATGGTGATGTATCTGGCGGCTTTGCAATCTTTGCCTTCAGAGATGCAAGAAGCCGCCATACTCGATGGCGCAAATCGTTGGCAACGTTTCTGGCGCATCACCGTGCCTATGCTATATCCAACCATCATGGTGTGCAGCATTATGTCCGTATTGGCGGCATTAAAAGCGTATCAGGAAGTCGATGTGCTGACGCAAGGCGGGCCGATGAACTCGACGTTTACTGCGCTCTACTATGCGTATGATCAAGGTTTAAAACATTTAAAATTGCCGCGCGGTTTAGCTGCCAGTTTTGTGGTGTCTGTGTGCTGCATAGGTATCGCCTTTACGTGTCTGAAATATCTGAAGCCAAGGCACCGCGAATGAAATTGGCAGCCAAAATGAATCATCATAAAATTTTCCGTATCGTGTCGCAGTATCTGGTGCTTGGCGTGATCGCTGTGATTTGCGTTTTCCCGTTTTGGTGGACTTTTGTCGTCGCCATTTCTACCAAAGGAAATATGTTTGAATTCCCGCCGACGTTTTGGCCGCAAGGCATCTCGTTGGATAATTTTATTGAAGTCTTTCGGGTCATACCCATCCTGGCGTTTTATAAAAATTCGTTGTTGATTACAGTTGCGACGGTACTCGGGAAATTAGTGATTTGTTCGCTGGCCGCTTATCCTTTATCGAGGATGGAATTTCGCGGCAGTAAATTGATACTGGGCATCATTCTCGCAACGATGATCTTGCCTTCTGAAGTGAATTTTTTGGTCAACTTTATTAGCATGACAAAACTAGGTCTGGTTGATACCTATACCGGTGTGGTATTGCCCAATGTTGTGACCGCCGTTTCTATTTTGTTGCTCAAGCAGGCGTTTGATGAGGTGCCGCAGGATTTGTTAGATGCAGCGCGGGTGGATGGTGCAACAGAATGGACGATCTTTTACCGCATCGTTTTACCATTGATTACGCCTTGGTTGGCAACGGTCGGCATTTTGACGGCGGTGGAAGCATGGAATGAATATATCTGGCCATCGATCATCATTGCTAAGCCGGAAGATTTTCCTTTGTCAGCAGGTGTTTTATATTTGCGCGGCACCTACGGCAGCAGCACCCGCGTTATTGCAGCGGGAACAATTTTGACAGTCGCACCAATTCTGGTCGCCTTTTTATTTACTCAGCGCTTTTTTATGCGCGGTATGGATGGAGCAGTGAAATGACGCAAGACAAACAGTATGTAATGAGCCTTGAAGAAGCACGTAAGTTGGCGGGCCAGTTAGTGATGATACGCATGCCAATCACCAGTCTGGATGAAGAATCAGCACATTATTTGAAGCAACATCACATCCGTGCCATCTGCCTGTTCCGCGGCAATATGACAGATGAAATTCAGCTCAAAAAATTGACATCTGATTTGCGTGAAGCGATGGGCCCGGAGTCGCTGATCGCTATTGATCAAGAGGGTGGGGCGGTAGTCCGTGCCACCTGGGTACCGCAACCACCTGCAGCAATGTCACTCGGTGCTAGTGATGATCCAGAATTATGTTGTCAGGTTGGTGCAGCCGTAGCACGTGGTGTGAAGGCTTTAGGATTTAACTGGAATTTTGCTCCCGTACTGGATTTGAATAATAACGTCGATAACCCAGTCATCTCGGAACGCTCATTTGGCTCTGATCCACAACGCGCAAGCGAATTGGCGCTGGCATGGATGGACGGCAGTTTGTCCGAAGGCGTGGCGTGCTGCGTCAAACACTTCCCAGGCCATGGCGATACCAATGTCGATTCACATCGCGACTTGCCGACCGTGGATAAATCACTGGAACAATTGCAGGCTTTGGAATTAGCTCCATTCCAGATTGCAGTGAGCCGCAACGCGCCAGCAATGATGACCGCACACATCGTTTATCCAGCTTTGGATGCAGACAACCCGGCAACGATGTCTAAGCCTATTCTGACCGGCTTGTTGCGTGATCAGTGGAATTATCAAGGCGTTGTCATTACCGATGGTATGGACATGCATGCAATTGCTGGTCGCTACGGCGTCGGCAATGCCGCAGTGAAAGCCTTGTTAGCTGGTGCTGATCTGGTGATGGCCTTGGGTACAACAGAAACGCAAATTGAAACGCTCGAAGCCTTAACTGAAGTCATTGCGAGTGGTCAGATTACCCGTGAAGAAATTGCTCAACGCCTGGCGCGTGTGCGTAGCCTGACCGATGCTTATCCATGTCAATCTACTGCATATCAATCAGACATGGCAGACCGTATTTTGATGTCGTCCGCTTGGAAGCGTGGATTGACAGTCAGCGGCAATCCAGTCGCACCAGCCAAAGGTAGTAAGGTGCGTCTGGTCATCAGTGCTGACGTGGTGAGTGATGGCGTTTCTGAAGCAGGTATTCCTGCCGAAAAAGTCACGGCCATGCTCAGCAGCGTGTACGACGTTGAGACGGTTTGTTTTGAAGACGCCAATAGCTTTGACTGGAACGCTTTGCCGCAAGATGGTCGCTTTGTGATCCTGGCATCCACAGTACGTATTCGATACAGCCAACAAGTCCGCGATAGCTGGAAGCCTGATTTGCATCTGGTGTTGTGGAATCCGTTTCAAATGTTGGATATTCAGGCACCAGCCTTGATGACATATGGCTTTGCGCCACCCGCGGTGGATGCTGCGCGCGCCTGGTTTGCCGGTGAAATCAGTGCAGACGGAAAAATTCCTGTTCACGGATTTAACTGAGCATATTTCAAATCCTTGCACAGAGAAGATCAGCAGATTGAGCCAGGCCTTTGAGGCTCAATCTGCTGATCTGAAAAACCCGTTTAAAAAAAATAAAATCATCAGAGACAAATCATGGCCGACGTCAGACTTCAACAACTCGCAAAATCCTATGGCAATAATCAGGTATTGCGACATATCGATTTGCACATACAAGATGGCGAGTTCATGGTATTCGTGGGACCGTCTGGTTGCGGTAAATCGACATTGCTGCGCATGATTGCGGGTCTGGAAGAAATCGATGAAGGCGAGTTACTGATAGGTGGTGCGCGAATGAACGACACGCCACCAGCACAACGTGGTTTAGCCATGGTGTTTCAATCATATGCTCTATATCCGCATATGACGGTATTTGAAAATATGGCGTTTAGTCTGAGTTTGTCCGCAATGGCTAAGTCTGAAATTGCCAACGCCGTTCACAAAGCCGCCGCAGCATTGCAAATCATACATTTGCTGGATCGTAAGCCGCGCGACCTGTCAGGTGGACAAAGACAACGGGTTGCTATCGGCCGCGCGATCGTGCGTCAACCGCAACTATTTTTGTTTGACGAACCATTGTCTAATCTTGATGCCAGCCTACGCGTACAAATGCGTATAGAACTCAGCAAAATGCATAGAGAATTGCAGTCAACCATGATTTATGTCACGCATGATCAGGTAGAAGCAATGACGCTGGGACAGCGTATCGCCGTCTTTAACGGCGGCGTTATTGAGCAGGTTGGTACGCCATTGGCATTGTATGAACATCCGGCTAATTTGTTTGTGGCTGGTTTTCTCGGGTCACCAAAAATGAATTTTTTATCTGCCTCTGCGATGACTGCCAGCGCTCAAGGTTTAATCGTGCAATTGACGGATGGTAGTCTTTTGCAAGTCTTGGTCGATGCTAGTGACATACAAATTGGCGATAAGCTGACCATAGGAATAAGAGCGGAACATCTGTCCCTCAGTGATGCTCGTGAAACAGAGCAAAATCAACTGAATGTTAACGTGAATTTTGTTGAGCATTTAGGCGACACGTATATCGTTTATGCGAATTTTCCTGGTGCCGAAAATCTGTTAGCTGCAAAATTCCCGGCAACGCATCAGTTTTTACTGGCGGGTCAAAAATTGTGCCTGAAAGTAGAAGCAGAGCATTGTTATGCCTTTACTAAAGCGGGTGCAGCGTTGTCGCGTTTGACTTCGACTCTGGTGAGTGAAGTTTGATGAATACGGCTACCGTCAATTGTATTAGCACAGGTAATCGAAGTCTGAGCATTGATGTCTTTCGCGGTATCACGATTTTGTTGATGATATTTGTGAACGACTTAGCGGGAGTTTCTGGCGTGCCGCTTTGGTTGAATCATATGCCTGCAGATGTTGACGGCATGTCTTTGGCTGATTTGGTTTTTCCTGCCTTCTTATTCATCGTCGGCTTATCTCTGCCGCTGGCGCTAAAGCAGCGGCAGCGGGCTGGCGCAAATCGATCTAACCTGCTGGCGCATCAGCTGCTGCGTTCACTTTCGCTGATCGTCATTGGTGTGATGATGGTGAATGCTGAAGAGGGGTTCCAGCAAAAAGCCATGCCTGTCTCTATCCATTTATGGTCCGCATTTTCATTAGTCGCGATGATAATGGTGTGGCATGTTGCGAGTAAATTGTCTCCGCGCAGCAGTTTGTTCTTACGTTGGCTAGGCATTGCCGTATTGGTGGCTTTAGCTCTGATTTATCGCGGCGGTGAGGATGGCCAATCAGGATTGCAAGTACAATGGTGGGGTATACTTGGCTTGATAGGTTGGGCGTCGCTATTTGCCAGTTTAGTGGCGATTTTCTTTGGTCTTTCGCTACCGGCCATCATAGTTAGTCAACTCCTGTGCTTGCTTGGATTTATACTTTTCCAGCCACAGTATTTGTCTCAAATTCCGGCGCTGCATTGTCTGCGAGACGAAGCGAATCAGTTCACGCATACCATGTTGGTGCTATGCGGTGCATGTGTTTCGCAGATGTTGTATGGTTTGCCCGCGACAACTGTAGCAGAACAGTATCAACGTTTGCGCTTATTGTTGATCTGGAGTGTTAGTGCATTCATGATTGCGACGATCTTGCATCGCTATTTTCCGATTTCAAAAATTCATGCAACACCCTCGTGGGCGTGGTTTTCAATCGCTTTTTGCAGCGCTATTAGTTCATTACTCTATCTGGTAATTGATGTTATGCGATGGGAAAACTGGTATCAGTTTTTGCTTTCCCCGGCAAAAAATTCGCTGCTGATCTATTTGTTGCCGTTTTTGATTTATAGTGCTTCACAGTACTTGCAACTCGAATTGTTACCCATATTGCGGACTGGCATCTTTGGAATGCTATCGAGCCTTATTTACGTCGGGCTGTTAATTTACCTCGTAAAGTTTTTGAATAGGTTAGGATTAAAATTAAAATTGTGACAATGTAATAATGGCAGGCTTGAGTATAATTTTTTTAAAGATTCTGCCTTTTTTGTCTTGTTCAATTTTTATATTGGACTCGTCGGGTGGGGTGTCCCAGCTTGTTATTTTTATTGCTATTGATGCGCTTGCTGGGTAACCGTTTTTATGTTTAACATGCTAACGTATCAAAAAAATACATTTTCTAGCTTTTCACTACACTGCGATCCAAGACTTATAGCCCGCGATTCGCCTGCATGCAATAATTGGACATTCTTTGCAGCAAGTTTATTGCTGAATATCTTATTGTTAAAGCATATTTTTGATGGAGCTTGTTAGATGTCCTGGACATTGATCCGTCTACGCTGGCTGGCTTTACTTTTTGTATTTGCTATGTCTATGGCCGATGCCGCTGAATTGCAGCGCAATATCAAGGTCGGCATTCTTCCATACCTTTCCCCTCAGGTTCTAATCACCTTGTTTGCTCCGGTTCGTGAGCAATTGCAACAACAAACTGGAATCCCGGTTGAACTTTATACAGCTACTGATGTACCTGGTATCTTAAAAAAATCGCTACACCAAGATTATGATGTGCTCATCATGTCTGCACATCTTTCCAGATTGCTACAAAAAAGAGCTGGTTATATTCCCGCTATTCAATTTACTAATGATTTGTATGGTTCCGTGTTTGTGGCGGATAATTCCAATATGCTTAAATTGGCCGATTTGCGGGGGAAGAAGCTGGCTGTCACTGACCGGGCAGTGTTGGTTAATTTAGCGGTATTCAAAGCGCTTCAAGAAGACCATATACGTGAAGGTGATTTGATAGTCAGGCCAAGTTTGAATCAGAACGCAGCTCTGTTGTCCATAGTTAAAGGCGAAAATGACGCTGCGATAGCCGCTCATTTTGCCTTGGATCAAATGCCTGAAGAACAAGCGCGTTGTTGTCGTGAAATTTTTCGTACTCAGGCCTTGCCAAATATGATGATCTCGTTTTCTTCGCGATTATCTGAGAAACAAAGGCTGGCCTTGACGTCGGCATTGCTCAATTTGCCAGAAACTGAGGCTGGCGCGCAATTTTTAAAAAATAGTCGGTTTGGTGGGGTAAAAAAAATTGAGTTGTCGAGTATGCCTGAATTGGATAAATTTCTTCCTAAAACCTTAAAGTATCTGGATTTGCAATGAGATTGTCGTTACGTTGGAAATTGGTTTTAGGCTGCGTACTGGTAGAAGTGGTCATGCTGAGCTTTTTGGTTGCTAATAGTTTACGGCTCAATCATGATCACATGGTGCAATTGGTCGATCTTCGGTTGAAAGAAGTCTCAGTCTTATTGAATGCATCCATCGCCCCAGCGCTCGCTCAAGAAGATTACGCTGCGATTAACGATGTGTTTCGCAGTAGTCGTCGCAAAGACGGTATTGTTTATTTTCTTTTGTTTGATCATGATCATCATTTGATCGTCTCGAATGGTTGGGATAGTGAATTGCCACAGGACCTTTCCCATTTTCAAGCCGCAAAAAGCCCAACGCGCATTGATGCACGCTTGCCTGTCACATTGGCTGGTTTGCCCTATGGTGATTTGATGTTTGGCGTGAATACCCAATTTGTACTGGATGCACGTAACAATTTGTTGAAAGAATCTATTCTGATTGCCGCGGTAGAGATTTTACTGTCTTTTATTTTTATCGCTTTACTAGGTTCTTGGCTGACACGTCATTTAAAACGTCTTGAAGTCGCTGCAAACGCAATCTCTCGTGGTGAATATGGACTGCGCATTGCGCATACAGGTAATGACGAAGTTGGGATAGTAGGACGCGCTTTAAATGTTATGGGAGAACAATTAGAGCGCGATATTCTCACCTTAAAGCATAGTGAACAGCAACAACGTGAAACCGCCGAACGATTGCAGTCGGTATTTGAAGCAGTTCCTGATTACCTGACACTGAGCAAATTAGACAATGGCATGATCGTCTATGCGAACGCGGGTTTTGAAGCAATAACTGGCTACACACGTAATGAGACCATGGGTAAAACCAGCCTGGAAATGGGAATTTGGCTCGATATAGAAAATCGCAAACGTTGGGTAAAAATTGTTAAAGTTAACGGCTATGTGAGTGATTATCAGACATCCATTCTGGCTAAGGATGGTACGGTAAAAGCGATACTGTTGTCAGCAAAGCTTCTGAACATTGATGGAGTTCCTCACATTGTCACTATCTGTAAAGATATTACGGAGCGTCTTGAATCCGAAGTGAAGGTGGAGATGAGCCGTCGCAAACTTCAGGCAGTGCTTGATGCAGCTTCAGAAGTCTCGATCATAGCGACGGATGTCTACGGCAAAATAACGATGTTCAATAGTGGCGCAGAAAAGATGTTGGGATATAGCGCAGATGAGTTTTTGGGCAGACTGACACCAGCACCTTTTCACGACAAAGAAGAATTGCGCGAACGGAGCCGGCAATTATCTAAACAATTTTCGCGCCATATTTCTGGTATCGAGATTTTTACCGCGATAGCGATTAGAGATGGTTCTGATTTCACTAACTGGACGTATATTCACAAAAGCGGCAAACGTATTAATGTTTCCCTTGTCGTCACAACGATGCGCGATGAGTTTGAAAACGTCGTCGGCTTTTTGGGGATCGCCCGAGACATTACGCCACAAGTTGAGGCTAGAGCTGCACTGAGTAAGCTTAATGATGAACTCGAATCAAGAGTTGTTGTGAGAACCGCGGAACTGAAAACAGCCAACGATGAGTTAGCTGCAGCCATGGAAAAATTACAGCTGGCGCAGGATGAGTTGATACGCTCAGAAAAGCTCAAAGCTTTAGGAAATATCGTTGCCGTAGTCGCGCATGAGCTCAATACGCCGATTGGTAATAGCCTGACAGTGGCGAGCACTTTGCGTGAAAAAACCAAACATGTGAATCAATTATTTGCTGAAGGTGGCTTACGCAAATCGAGTCTCAGTGAGTATCTGAGCGATGCTGATGAGGGAACCTCTATTTTAATCCGTGCGTTAAATCGCTCCAGTGATCTCGTTAACAATTTTAAACATGTTGCTGTCGACCAGACCACAGAACAACGCCGGCCATTTGATTTGCATGACGTTATCGTCGATGTGGTTGCAGTATTGAGTCCGATGTTACGCAAAACGCCTTACCGTTTTAATTTTGAGGTTCCTTCAGGGATATTGATGGATAGTTACCCTGGTCCGTTAGAGCAGGTCGTGACAAATTTAATCACCAATTCTCTGGCGCATGCATTTGAGGATAAAGATCAAGGCGAGATGTATTTGAGCGCATCTCTACTTGACGACAATACGGTTCAAATTATTTTTACGGATGATGGCGTCGGGATAGAAACAGATCACCTATCACGAATTTTTGATCCGTTTTACACTACCAAATTAGGGCGTGGTGGAACAGGTTTAGGTTTGAACATCGTACACAATATTGCCACCAAAACTTTAGGGGGGAATTTGAGTGTTGAGAGCATTTATGGCAAGGGTACCGTATTTACTCTCAACATCCCGTTAAAGGCGCCAATCTGAGGGCGCTATTGGTTGCCGATTAAGCTTTGCTATTTGCTTCCATGCTTTGATCTGTGACGACAGTATCATTGGTCGCTGGTGTGCCGTCCTTAATCTTGACAAAGCGTGTCAGTATCAAAACAGGAATAGCTGAGATTAATACCCATACAAAAAAGTTCTTGTATCCCAAAGCAACCTGAATATCGCCACTGATCATTTTAAAGAACACAAAACCCAGTTGCATGACACCAGTACCTAAGGCGTAATGCGCAGTCTGGTATTTGCCGACCGCCACAACTTGCATGATGAAAAGAATTAATCCGACAAAACCAAAACCATAGCCAAACATTTCAAAGCTCAATGCAGTCGCGATCACGCTCATATTGTCGGGCAGCGTGCTGCTCAGAAAAAAGAACACCAGGTTTGGTACATTCATCGCCAAAATCAACCAAGGCAGTGCCCGACGTAAGCCCAGCCACGACGCGAAATAACCACCGAGAATACTCCCCCCGAGAAACGCGACTGTACCTGCCGTTCCATAGACGACACCAACCTGATCTGTACTCAGACCTAATCCACCGAGTTCCCGTGAATCGCGCAAAAACAAGGGACCTATTGTTTGAATTTGACCTTCACCTGCGCGAAATAAAATGATGAAAGTAATTGCAAGCCAGATACCCGGTTTTTTAAAAAAATCGATAATCACATCGAGTAAGGTCGTGAATACACTGCGCATTGATGCTTCAGTATTAGTGTTTTTAGTCCCTGGCAATGCCCAGCTATGATATAAACCGAGCGCTGTCAGCATGATACCGAGTATGCCAAAAATGATCATCCAGGCATGATGCGCATCCATTTGCTTTTCTAAATGACCTGCCAGAATCACCAGCCCACCGAGCGATATAAATTTTGCTGCGTTAAAGAAAGCACCTTGCCAACCTGCGTAGGCGGCTTGTTGCTTATTACTGAGACTGGCAATATACAAACCGTCGGCAGCGATATCATGGGTTGCCGAAGCGATTGCTACTACCCCTAGTAGTGCAATACTCATCGCAAAATACATCGGCATTTGTAACGATAATGCGACTAGTCCAAGGCAGACACCGCCGATGAGCTGAAACGAGACAACGATCAGTTTTTTACTGCTCGCAGCTTCCAGAAATGGACTCCATAGACATTTAAATACCCAAGCCAAACCAATCAAGCCAGTCCAGCGGGCAATTTGATCATTGGGAACACCTAAACTTTTATACATCAGACCTGCGACCAAGGCGACGGCATAAAAGGGTAAACCTTCTGCCAGATATAAGGTGGGTACCCAACGCATAGGGTGGACGCTTACTGTCTTTTCAGTAGTCATAAGATAGTCTCAATGGCATAAATTATTATGGTGCTGATCGGCTTGAATTTTCATCTTTATAACGTCGACAGCAAAGCTTAGGATTCAGAACATACTAGTGCCTGTCACCTAGGTCAACTGGTTTTATATTTGCAATGCCACTTAAGTGCCAGTATTATTTGTTTGGTTTAAATATCGAGCATATTTTTTACTTTAATACACTGAGAATCTTCCATAAATCGCCGATTATCAGCGCGCTGTCTGGATGTTGCATTTGCTGGGTTAACATGTGTTGATTGATTAACTGGTATTGTCATCGCTAAGATTATTTTTTGCTGTTTTCAGGATGCCAGGAAGATGATTTTCTCGGTAATTGGTATTGGAATTAATTCAAATGCGAAACTGTAAGACCTTCTGAATTTTGTTGTTGCTGACTTTTGTGCTGCACAGAGCCAGGTAGCTTGCACGGGTTATTTGATAAAGACAAGAAGGTAGTTTTTTTAGTACTTTCTAGTACATCAATAAAATTACTTGTATAAAAATGGAGACAAAGTACGTGGAAAAACAAAAACAAGGTCGTTTTTTATCGGTAGATGTATTTCGTGGCCTCACCGTCGCCGCCATGTTATTGGTCAATAATGCTGGTGATTGGGAGCACGTATTCCCATGGCTTGAACATGCTGAGTGGCACGGATGTACACCGGCAGATTTTATTTTCCCTTTCTTTCTACTGATCGTCGGATTATCGGTTTCTCTTGCATTGAGCCCACAATTAGAACGCGGCGTCAACGTGAATGACTTGCGATCTTCCGTGCTATGGCGCGCTGTACGTTTGTTTTGTCTGGGCTTGGCATTACATTTGATTGCTACGTTAACGATTGATGGGCGTGCGTTCCGACTGCTTGGCGTGCTGCAAAGAATTGGTATTTGTTTTGCTTTTGCAGGTTTATGCGTATTGTACATACGCTCCTTCATGCAGCGTTGGATATTGACTGCTTTGATCCTGGTGACTTCTACTTTGGCACTGTTGACATACGGATCTTTATTGCCAGGACAAAACCTGGCAGACCATATTGATACGATGTTATTAGGTCATTTCGCTTATAGCTTTGATGCGGTGACAGGGCTGGCACATGACCCTGAAGGTATCTTTTCTACATTCCCGGCTTTCGCCAGTGTTTTGTTGGGTGTTCAGGCCGCCTGGTTTTTGCGTCAAAGCAAATTATCTGCTTTATGTCTGATCGGTGTCGGCATGTTGGTGGTGGGCTATTTGATGTCTTACTGGTTGCCAATGAATAAGCAATTGTGGACGGCTTCATTTGTGTTTTGGACCAGTGGCGCCGCTTATCTCGTCATCGCTGCGTTTCATTGGCTGATTGATCTCAAGAATTTCCCTGGCATTGGGCGTAGTTTTGGCATCAATTCCATCGCTGCTTATGCTGGTTCATGGGTGGCGACTTGTTTGCTTGCATTCAGCGGTTGGGGAGACGCCATTTACAAACATGTCTTCTTGCCATTGTTGGGCGCGCGATTCGGTGAGGACTTTTCGTCGTTTGCGTTTGCGTTGGTATTTACCGCAGTGTTCGCCGCGCTCATGTATGGGATGGCGCGCAAGGGTTGGCGTATAGTGATCTGACGAATAGAGGGCGGTTACATTAACACTGCCCTTCATTTTTTATCCACAAAAAAGTAAGGCGCTCGTCCTAGCCATTCAAGCTTTACTGCAGTTATACCAATAATGCAGCCGATAAAGATTCGATTTCGTCGTCGGCATTATCAAGAACTTCTTGCAGTGTCGTATCGTCGACTTCAAAATCGATATTGGCGGCGAATTTTTTGGTGTTCAAGCCTTCTTGTTCATGTAATGGGGAAATGACAGGCGCAATATCATTGGCCAATATCAGCGTATCACCTAATGATACTGGTGGCACACCAGATATACCTTGCCAGAGTAATTCAGCCGCTTTCATCACGTGTTCCGGAATACCTAATTGCTTCATCACGCCACGGCCAATTAATTTTTCACCGTATTCACGCCAGATTTCAGGTTCACCATCAAGTAAACCGGGAAACTCCTCAGCACGCGAAATTAAATAAAAACCGCCAACCTCATGCACGATGCCAGCGAACATCGCTGTATCCGGATCGACTCTGGTGATGTGTCTGGCGATAACTTGCGCTAATGCCGCTACGTGGGCTGAATGTTCCCATAGTTGTTTGGCTTTTTGTTTTAATACCGGATCGCGTAGCTGACTATTAAGCTGACGTACCAGGGTCGCGCTTACTAGTGTTCTGAGGGTGCGAAAGCCGAGACGGCTGATCGCCATGGGGACGTTGTTGATATCGTTGCCAGAGCGATTAAATGCCGATGAATTGGCCATGGCTACTGTTCTGGCTGAGAGTACAGGATCTGCAATGATGTATTTTGCGGCTGTTTCGAGATGACAATCCGGGTTGTCGAGGATGCGCTTTAACTTTAAGGTTTCTTCAACATGGGTAGGAAATACTAAATCACCCTGATTGGCTTGTTCGGCAATATTTTTATAGATGGCTAAGCGATCCATGAAAGGCCTCCCTCGAAACATTGAGATCTGATGATAGTGTTAAAAAATGTAAATTACTAGGTATTGATTGTATAGGATAGTACAAAATTTCCATGTGGCAACGTTTTTTTCTATCTTGATTCAAAGCGGGAATGTTCTTCAAATGGCTTACAAGATTTAGCATTTTTACATTAAAAATTATAAAAATACTACTAAATATTTTATAAGTGTTGTTCAATCGCTGTGAAAAATTCTGGAGACAGACAGACTCATCCTGAGGAATGAGTCTGTCTGTTATTTGAAACGTTGCAAGGAAATGTAGTGCGGCGACGCGACGCACAACGACGTGGTGTAACTCAATACCAGATGCTACCTGGACAATCCCCTGCGACTATCGGCTTGTGCGTCAGGATGTTTTTTTATTTTTCTGATCGTTGGCTGGTACGCCACAAGTTGGGCAATAGGGGTAAAACGCGTTGTGCCGCAAGCCACATGCATGGCATTTGGTGTAGGTTGTTAGGCCGCAGTGCATGCAAAAATTAACCTGCACGCCTTCAATTGCCGGGATTGCTCTGTCGCACCCGGGACATTGTCCGCGCGCCATAGATTCAAGCGCTTTTTCGTAGCGGATCTCGTGCTTACGTTCTTCCTGCGGAGCAGCCTGCTCCAGACTTTTTTTCTCCAGATAATTTTGCAGCGATTTGATTAATGCTTTTCCGCCGATGAATGTCAGCGCCGCACCAACACCATAGCGGATGTAACCACCAAAGCTCGGAAGATAAGGGACCAGTTCAAAGAAAAATGCGAACAGTGCAAAAACAATGTAGCCCCAAACGAAAGGCCATTGCTGACTTTTGCGATGCTGACGAAACAGCCATATGGCGATTGCTAACAGAGGTGCCACGAATAACAAACGAATGCCGAATGCCTTGAGCGAATCTTTGTAGAGTGCGGTTTCGTATGCGCGATTTGCAATGACTTCCAGGTCTGCGAGTTGCTGTTGCTGTGGGCGTATGTTTTCTTCGATCACTAGTTTTTGTTGATCGATCTGTTTAATTTTATCTTCGAGTTGCTGTTGCATTTGCAACTGCACATCAAGCTTGCGTGCTTTCGCGACAACTTCTGGATTTTGATCTGACTGTTCAGTGCTATTGCGTGCCGCACGCCAATTATCGAAACTCTGCTTGTCCTTTGCATAGTTTTCACGACTTGTGTTCAGTTGATTGGTCAGAAGGCGTTGTTGATTTTCGAACGCAAGTATCTGCTTACGCTGAGGAGCGATGAGTAATTCAATTTTTTGATTTGCAGCATGATCGACAAAATCCTCCGGTGTTGGTGATTTTGACAAAAGTGGTAAATCGGCAATCAGACTCGCACCGACGTTGATGAGGAAAAATGCAAATAATAAGGCAATAGCCCACTGTCCAAATCGAAAAAATCTTTCAGGCCCACGCAGCTGTGTGTACATACCTTTTCCTTCAATTTTGATGTTGAGTAGTCCCGTAAAAATCTTTTGGTATTCGATTGATACGGAGCTGGAATTGCCATTTTATACCGTTAATTTAATTTTCCATCCGATATATTTTTTGTATTTATATTGATGGTTTTGAGAAAGAGATTGGGTAAAAAAAACAGCACCCATGGGTAGGGCGCTGTTCATCAGATTAAAACGCAATAAAAAGGAAGAACATTATTTGTTAGCCGGGCTTCCTTCACCAAGGTGCTGAACAAAAAAGCTTTCATATTTTTTATGCCAGGTCTTGGCTTTGATCGCACCGCCCATGCCATGTTCACCGTCAGGATCGAGGAATAAATCGACCAATTGTTCTTTGCCATTTTCCAGCAAGGCACGATAAACATTGACCGTGTCCTGATACAGCACATTAGGATCTTGCATGCCGTGTACCAGCATCAAAGGTTTTTTCAAACCGGATGTTAAAGGTAATAAAGAGAAACGGCGTAAGCTGAGTTTGCTTCTTTCGGTTTTGCCGAGCGTGCGTCCGGTGTACCAGCTATTGTAGTTTTCCCATTCTGTCGGGCCACCTCCGGCAATCCCGGCGGCAAATGTGTCTGGACTAGTGTACATCGTATATTGCGTCTGGAAGCCGCCAAAACTCCAGCCAGTCAGACCAATACGCTTACTATCTACACCGAAATGTTGTTGCATGTACTTAGTCAGATCTTCCAGATCTTCGGTTTGTGGTTTGCCAGGTTGTTCCCAGTTAGCGTCGCTGAATTTTCTACCATAATTTGAATGGCCACGAGGATCTACAGCAACGGTGACATAACCATGTTTAGCGGCCATATACATGCCAAATAGGTAGGCGGTTTGTTGAAAGCTATCGGTTTCAATAATATGGCGATCGCCCAGAGGACCACCGTAGGTATAGACGATAGCAGGACGCTGGTCGCTTTCCTTCCATCCTTCAGGTTTGAATGCATACGCTTGAATCATGTCACCGTGGCGATTTGGATAGCTGAAACGGATCGGACGCATGATATCGACGGCGTTCCACAAAGGGTCGTTACTTTGTGTCAGTGTTTTAGCTTTGGCCGTTCTGGTATCAATTAATTTTAATTCTGGACGGCTAGACCATTGACCGGCGACGCTGGCGAGCTCAGTGCCAGTATCTGCAATTGCGCTGGCGCGGTGGTAGTCGCCCGCCTGACCCAGTGCAGTCATCGCACCGGTTGCCATATCGACCTTGAACGCATTCATTGCGGCAAAATCGTCTTTGTTGGCGAGGACAAACATGGATTTGCTATCGGGACTGAAGCCGACAATATGGTGCGCCTCGAAATCACCTTTTAAGATTGGTTTGGCAGCACCGGTGTCAGTATTGATCACGTAAGGTTGACGGTAACCCTGTTCATCCAGAATCGCGATCAATTGTTTGCTATCAGGGGTGAATTGCGGTGATATGAAGCCGACGACTTCATGACCGACATTGCCACGGCGCTCAAATACCAAGCTTGGTTTGCTAGCTTCATCAGCTTTACCAACGTAAATGCGCAACAAATTCTTTTCCCGTTCCCAAGTCGAGAATGTGTAACGGCTACCATCTTTTGTCCAGCTGACATCACTCATTTCAAACCACACATCGCCGCCTTCATTTGTGAACACTGGTTGCGGTTGACGGGCATTGCTATCGCTCACACGACGGATATATAAGGCAGTCGGTAACACTTTGCGCTTGTCATCGGCAACTTCACGATCGACTTTTTTAGCAGTAGCGAAACGGGTGTTGTAATCCATGATCTCGACTTTGCGCTCAGATGGTGGATTGACTTTGCCTGTTTCTGGATTGATGTCCGGTGCCTCGGCAGAGATCGCCATCCACTGTTTGTTCTCGCTCAGAACCGTGCTCACGATTTTGTACTTCTTATCGGCATCATCCGGATGAATCAATTCGCGGTTTAACTGGCGAATGGTACTGTGATCAAAGCTGGCGCTGTATAAGCTTTTTTCGTCCATATAAATGTAGCCTCTATCGTCCGCGTTGTAAGCGACGATACGTTCTTTTTTGTCAGTTTGCGTCAGGCGTTCGACCTTATAGGTGCTGGCGTCGAGGCGGAATAAATCACCGCGATATTCAAAAATTAATTCATTCTTTTTGTTGGCCCAGACCAGATTATCGATGCCTGGATAAAGATCGCTAGGTTTGAGTTTTTCTTTGTCGTTTTTCTTTTTCAGCTCGTCACGCAATTCCCAGATTTCTTTTTCTGTATCGGCTTTAGCGTCTTTCTGATCGTCTTTTTTATTTTCTTTTTTATCTTCTTTTTTTGCATCGACGCTGGCGGTGTTCGCACTCTTATCCGCAGCAGCTGCAGCGGCTTTTTCTTTCGCAGCTTCCGCATCGGCCTCGGCTTTTTTTATCACTTCTTTGGCTTTCTTTTCTGCCAGTTCTTTTTTGATCAGGGCTAAATCAGCATCTTCCCATTGTTTGAGATTGACGTTTTCACCACGTAAATAGGCGGCCTGGGTTTCAGCCTTTGCCTGACGCTCAGCTTCTTCTTTTTCTTTTTGTTTGGCCTTTTTATCGAATCTGTCCCACACCTCAGGGGCGTCGTAGGCTTTCATTACTGCTGGTGATGTAATACGTTTGCTGGCCCCAGTTTGCGTGTCGTAAATGTACAAATCAGAACCCAACTCATCAAACGGATTCCAGGCATAAGCAAGATAACGTCCGTCGTGGCTGAAGTTGAGCAATTTAGCCTGTTGCCCCGCGTAGGATTTAGCACGGTACAGTTGTTCTAGTGTCAGGTCAGCGGGATTGATTTTGGTAACAACGCTGTTTGTGCTGATATTGCCGTTCGAGACTGCCGCGGCAACGTTTTGCGGGGTCAGGCTGACCAGCGCGCCACTGCAGGCGAGCGCGATGCTTAGGGTAATAATTTTCGGGGACATGGGTGGAAGGCTCCTGGAGATGCTTTTTTATTGATAATTATTTGAAGGTAAGACAAAAAGCTGTCGCAGCACCGTTGTGGTGCCTTGTTTCGCATCCGGAACGTCATGTCAGCAGTACTTGGCCGACAAGAATCGTTCATCTCTGGATGAATTTCAGACCAATAGCCTGAAAGTGAGCTGTATTGACTGAAGTTGATGATTTTAAGTTCCTCGAAATGAAATGAAAAGTGGAAAAATATTTTCATTAATTTTTATGAGACTGTTGAAAGTCTGCTGAATTGGTTTCAAGACAAATTATTCTTTTAACGAAATAAGTTGAAATTGATTTTTTGCTCATGTATAGTGATTTGGTGTGTTGGTTATGTATAACACTAACTTTGATCTGTTCTGATGACTATTGTTTGCGGTGTAGGTCAAATTCTTATGGGGGATGTATGGCTGTCGATTGGCACGATCAATCGCCGATATACCGGCAATTGAAGCAAAAGGTCCTGTCGATGATACTCGATGGGATTTTAAAACCGGGCGATGCTGTGCCTTCGGTGCGACAAGTCGCGACCGAATACCAGATTAACCCGATCACTGTCTCAAAAGCGTATCAGGAATTATTGGAACAAGAACTGGTAGAAAAACGGCGCGGTGTAGGTATGTTCGTTACCGACAATGCGTTTGAGCGATTATTGATTTCTGAACGAAAACGTTTTTTAAAAGAAGAATGGCCTGCGACATGCCAACGTATTCGTCGCTTGGGTTTGTCCCTCGATGATTTAATGCCTGGCCTTAACGTATCCAAAGTAGTACCAGACCGACAAGGAGAACAAGAATGAATGCGGTAGTTTCAGCAAAACACTTGCGTAAAACCTATGGCAAGCAAGTCGCCGTAGATGGAATCAGTTTTGATATTCCGTCTGGACGCATCGTCGGTTTGATCGGCCCGAATGGCTCTGGCAAAACCACGACTTTAAAAGCGATTTTAGGGCTGACTTCGTATGAAGGTGAACTCAGCGTGCTTGGACTCAATCCGCACACACAACGCGATGCCTTGATGGAAGAAATTTGTTTTATTGCTGACGTGGCGATTTTGCCGTCATGGCTCAAAGTTAAAGATGCGGTCGATTTTGTCGAAGGTGTGCATCCCAAGTTTAACCGTGAAAAAGCACAACGCTTTTTAGCTAAAACTAAGCTCACGCCGGAGATGAAAGTCAAGTCCATGTCCAAAGGCATGGTGGTGCAATTGCATCTTGCTTTAGTGATGGCAATTGATGCCAAATTATTAGTGCTTGATGAACCGACTTTGGGGCTGGATATTTTGTACCGCAAACAGTTCTATCAGGATTTGTTAGAAGACTATTTTGATCAGAACAAAACCATCATCATCACGACGCATCAGGTGGAAGAGGTGGAGCATATTCTGACTGATTTATTGTTTATCCAAAACGGCAAAATCAGCTTGTCAGCAAGTATGGAAGAAGTTGAACAACGTTTCATCGAAGTGGCAGTCAGCCCTATGCATGTCGAACAAGCGCAGGCATTGCATCCCATTGATCAACGTTCGATGTTTGGCAAAAACGTGATGTTATTTGATGGTGTTGACGCTGATATATTGCAAGCCTTGGGCGAACTACGCCGGCCTAGTATTGCGGACTTGTTTGTCGCTACGATGAAGGGAGTAAAATAATGAAACAGATGATGACCTTGAAATGGTTATTGAAGCGTGAGATCTGGGAAAATAAAGCAATGTTAATCTGGTCTAATTTGGCTCTGGCTGGATTGATTTTGATCTTTACTTTATCCGGCATATTTCGTTTAAAAGATGCTGCAATCAAAGTAGATCTCCAGGCTGATGTGCAGTTGAATGATTTGGTAACGGCGGTGGGCCACTACTTTACATCGGGATTAATTTTATTTTCTATCCTTATGGTATTTGCGGTGTATTCATATGCAACGGGATCCCTAAGCGATGAAAGAAAAGATCGCAGTATTTTGTTTTGGAAATCTTTGCCGGTATCGGACGAATTGACTGTGTTTTCTAAAGTCATTGTTGCGCTGATTCTGTTTCCATTAATGGGAATGCTTACTCTTGTCCTGACTAACTTGATATCGATGTTTGCCTTATGCGGTGCTTATGCTGCTCATGGTGTAGGTTTATTTTCTTTCGTTTTCAGTAGTAACGGAATATGGGGACAGGTAGGACATACGCTAAAGTCTTTTCCTATATATGTCGCTTGGGCTTTGCCGACGATAGGTTGGATGATACTCGTTTCATCGTGGGTAAAAAGTCGCCCTGGTATGTGGGCCATTCTGATTCCAGTTGGTGTTTTCGCGTGTATAGCATTTGCGAATGACGTGGTAGGTGTGAAATTTGTAAGGGATGTTGCGTACGCCTTATTGTTCCGGGGGGTGTTTAGTATTGTTCCAGATTCGTGGAGCTATCACTATTATCTTACTGAGTATGAGCAAACACTATCACTCCCAGCGTCGATACAAAATGTTGTGCTTAAGGCTGATTTGTCGTCTTGGGATATTTTTGCAACGTCTGATCTGTGGATAGGTGTTATTGTTGGCATAGGTATGCTATTCATGGCCGCCAGAATACGTCGCGGGAGAGGTGATTAGTTCATGTCTTGCTTTGAAGTTGGCAACCTCATATTTCTGTAAATGAACATTGAAACTGGCTCATCGAATTCATTTTTGATGAGCCTGGTTTTTATCCTCTTTCATTACGTTTAAAGAGATTTATAACTAATCTTCACCTCGCAGGCCGCACCACCAAAGCTACACCCATCAACGCAATCACCATCCCGACCACCGCCGTCAGCGTAAATTTTTCTCCAAACATCAACCACGCCATGAGTGCCGTTACTGCGGGTACCAGATACATATAGCTAGTCACCTTGGTTGCTTCACCGTGGCGTATCAGCACGTACAACACGGAAATCCCAACGCCTGACAAGATAAAAATCGACCATGCCATGGCGATGAAAAAATGCGGCGTCCATAAAACCGTTTGTGTTTCAAGTAGCAAAGCAAGTGGAATCGTCACTAATAACGAGGCACCAAACTGGATCACCTGACCAGTGCGTACATCAAAAGACGGACACGTCTTTTTTTGGTAAATGGTGCCAGACGTCATTGCCAACAACGCCATGATCGCCAGCGCTACGCTTGCCACTGACAAATGCACCACGGATATTTTATTGGCGACGACGAGTCCGACGCCAGCGATGCCAAAAGCCAGCCCCAGCCATTGCTTGCCACGAATGCGCTCACCAATGATCGGACCCATGATGGCTGTCAGAATGGGTTGAGTATTGGCAATCAACGCCGCCATTCCAGCCGGCATACCCAATTTGACCGCACACCAGATGCCACCCAGATAGATGGCCTGCATCAGTACCCCCGCAATTGCTATGTGTAGCCAGTCTTTGCGGGCAGGCCACGGCGCTCGCATTACCAATGCCAGCGTCAACATCAGGATCACGACGCCAAGATAGCGCATACTAAGAAAGGTCAGCGGCTCGGCATAGGGAAGTCCATACTTGGCAGCTACAAAGCCAGATGCCCAAATAAAAATAAATATGGCAGGTAAGGATCGATGCAAAAAAGAGCTGCCAGATGTTGTCATGTTAAAACTGTCTCGAAATAATTTTTTTGAATGTGTGCATCGTTAAATATTCGCATAAATACGTCAGACGATAGATGAAAAAAAACCTGCGATGCTTTTGCATACGCAGGTTTTTTTCATCGATTCCGGTGTGGGCACCGAAATGATCAGAATTACGCCAGGTTTGCTGCTGCGAAATCCCAGTTTGCCAATGCCCAGAATGCTTCCAGGTATTTTGGACGTGCGTTGCGGTAGTCGATGTAGTAAGCGTGTTCCCACAGATCGCATGTGATCAGTGGCTTGTCTGTTGTTGTCAACGGTGTAGCTGCGTTGGATGTGTTGACGATGTCGAGTGTACCGTCCACTTTTTTCACCAACCATGTCCAGGAAGAGCCAAAGTTGCCGATGCAGGATTTAGTGAATGCTTCTTTGAATGCGTCAAAAGAACCCCATTTTGCATCGATAGCTGCAGCCAATGCACCAGTAGGAGCGCCGCCGCCGTTTGGTTTCAGGCCGTTCCAGTAGAACGTGTGGTTCCAGATTTGCGCTGCATTGTTGAAAATGCCAGCCGAAGATTTCTTAACGATTTCTTCTAATGTGGAATTTTCGAATTCTGTACCTTTGATCAGGTTGTTCAGATTAGTGACGTAAGTCTGATGGTGTTTACCGTAGTGGTATTCCAGAGTCTCTTGAGAGATGTGCGGAGCCAGAGCGTCCAGTGCATAGGGCAATGCCGGTAGGGTATGTTCCATGTTGCGTCCTTTAGTTTTCTTCAGAGGTTACCGTCGAAATAACGGCAAATACGTGGTGCTAAACTGTCATTGTAAGCGTTTGTGCGAAAGCTTGCAGCTACCCGACATGAAAATCCTTTATCTCTGTCTTTTCACTATCTGGCCAAAGCGCAATTTTTAATCGGTCAGGCTTTGCTGTACGCTAGTCACGCTGATGTCTGCGCTGCCTTGTGCGAGTCTGACGTGGAGCTGTGTATTTGCTTGCAGCTCAGTGCTTGAACGCAAAGCCTTGCCATGTTTGTCACTGAGAATGGCATAACCACGTTCCAGCGTGCGTTGCGGGTTAAGCAGCTCTAATTGTGCTTGTAAGCCCGCCAGGCTTTGCTGGCGCTGGCGTATGCCTTGCTGTTGCGCCTGGGTCATGCGCCGTTGCCAGTCCGCAAGCAATTGACGCGGCCTGTCCGGATCAGGGCGTGCCGTATGCCAACGTTGTTGTAGTTGCTGTAGTTCATGTCGTGCGCGCTGCAAGGGCATTTCACTCGCGTAACGCAGACTTTGTGCACTTTGCTGCAATTGCTGGCGTTTGGCGGCAATCGCCGCTTTGGGACTCAATAAACGGCGTGACAACCAATCCAGCGTCTGGCTTTGGGTCGCCATTTGCCTTTGCATGCTACGTTGCAGATGCTCTTGTTGCCTTTGCAATTGAGTCAACCATTCACTGCGTGGCGTGACGGCCAGTTCAGCGGCGGCGGTTGGGGTCGCGGCGCGCAGATCGGCAGCAAAATCAGCAATCGTGAAATCGGTTTCATGACCGATACCAGCGATCACGGGGATGGGACTATGCGCAATCGTGCGGGCGACGATTTCTTCATTAAATGCCCATAAGTCTTCAATACTGCCACCACCACGACAAACTAACAGCACGTCGCATTCGGCGCGGTCAGCGGCGGTGGCAATCGCCTGGGCAATCTTGTTGCCAGCACCATCGCCTTGTACCGGAGTGGGGTACAAGATCACATTCACATGCGGCGCGCGGCGCCTCAGGGCTGTCAGAATATCCCTTAGCGCCGCTGCTTGTGGGCTGGTCACGATGCCAACGGTCTTGGGAAATACAGGCAAACCGCGTTTGCGTTCCGGGTCGAACAAGCCTTCTTGTGTCAGTTGTGCTTTTAATCTCAAGAAAGCCTCGTACAAATTGCCCACGCCGGCGCGCCGGATAGCTTCGACGCTCAGTTGGTAGTCGCCACGCGGGGCGTATAGTGTCACTAATGCTCTGACTTCGACCTTGTCACCTTCACGTGGCTGGAAGTCTGCATACTGGGCGCGGCCGCGGAACATCACAGCACGCACCTGGGCCGCATTATCCTTGAGGGTGAAGTACCAATGCCCAGAGGTGGCGCGGGTAAAATTGGAAATCTCGCCGGAAACCCAGGTCAGTGGCATATTTCGCTCCAACAACTGTGCAACGGCGTTGTTGAGCGCCGAAACTGTCAAGACAGATGGCGTGGCGTTTGAGTTCAGTGAACGAAAGTCAGTATTCATCAGATTAAAAAACAAAAAAGCTTTCCACAGAAGCGTGAAATGGTCATCAGGATGTCATTGTGTGCTACAGATGTCAAAACAAATGCAAATATCTTCTATAAGTCATTGATTTTCATTGGGTTTTCAAATGCAAATAACTTGAGCAATATGAAAATTTCCTTACAAATCAAGGGCTTTGCAGCTTATCCAGTGCCTTGTGCACAATCTTATCCACAGAATTGGTGCATAAACAGTGGATATCTTCGCCGGAGTTCTGGATTTTGTGGATTGATTAAAATCTATGCAGTAATAGAAACTTTAATAAAATCAGGTACTTAACTACTTATAATCGGCTTCTACACAACGTTATCCACAAATATTGTGTAGAAAATCGGAAATTTCCATAAAAAATCTCGGTGATTTCAAAGTTACTCACAATAAAGCTTTATTCGTGCTTCTGCTTAAAATTTAAGCTCCGTCAAATTAGTCATATAAATCATATACTTAATTTGATCTCCTCCGCTTTTTCACAATCTTGTCCACATTATTTGTGCAAAAGCTCAGACTTATTCAATTGAGATACGCTTAAAGTTATATTTTTAGCATCTATGGGTAACTTTTTGTGCATAAAACAGGCTTTGCTTAAAAAATAGGCGACATTGAATTATCTATATAAATCAATTAATTAAGTGAATAGTGACAGCTTTTACACAACGTTATCCACACAATTTGTGAAAAACAAACAGATTTATTCCCATGTCGAAATTTTGCTTTATTTTTGAGCGGAAATCCTCTCAAAACAGGCTTTTGATTAAATTATTTGCAGAGGTATAAATTACTTTAAAATCAGACGCTTATGTATATTTGCTAGCCTTGTGCACAAGCTTATCCACACAAAGTGTGCAGAAAGAAGTGAATAATTCAGTGTTTTATCTCATTTTTTGCATCGGAAAAGCCTGCTTAATTCTTGAGCGAAACCTTAATTGTCTTTTAATTCAAAGGCTTACCTCGATTTGTACAGCTTATCCACAAGCTTGCGCACAGTTTTTGTGTAAAACGTTGGTTTTTGATTGTGTTTCGGTTGTTGAAAGATAAATCAACAAAGTACACTTGCCCGACGGCACACAACACGCTACATTGCGGGGTTGGAATTCTGAACCTTCAAGGAGTGACCTTTGTTCGCTATTATTCAAGCCGCCGGCTGGCCTATTTATCTTTTGTTGACTGCCTCTGTGATCGCTTTGACGTTGATCATAGAACGTAGCCTTTCATTGCGTAGAAATAAAATTTTGCCATCTACCTTGTTAGATGAGGTAATACGCGTCTATCAGGTCGGTAAAATAAAACCAGAAGTGATTGATCAATTGGCGGGTAATTCGCCGTTAGGGAAAGTACTGGCGGCAGGCTTGCGCAACGTCAGCGCGCCGCGCGAAGTAATGAAAGAATCGATAGAAGAAGCAGGTAGTGCTGTGGCGCATGAGTTGGAACGCTTTTTGACTACCTTAGGCACGATCGCTTCACTCGCGCCATTAATGGGTTTGTTTGGTACGGTCGTTGGTATGATAGAAATTTTCGGTTCGCAAACCGCAACGGGTGCCAATCCGGCGCAATTGGCGCATGGTATTTCGGTGGCCTTGTATAACACAGGTTTTGGTTTGTTGATTGCGATGCCATCTCTGGTTGCTTATCGTCATTTCCGTGCTCTGGTTGACAGTCTGGTGGTCGATATGGAACAGCAAGCGGTCAAATTTGTTGATGTTGTTCACAGCGCCAGGAAGTAAGCATGAACTTTCGCAAAGGAAAGGGCAGGGAAGAGCCTGAAATCAACCTGATCCCGTTTATTGACGTGTTGCTGGTGATATTGATTTTTCTGATGGTCACAACGACCTATAGTCGTTTTACCGAATTACAAATCACGCTGCCAACTGCTGATGCTGAGAAAGCGCAAGATACCAAGCCGAATCAGATTAACATCGGTATTGATGCTCAGGGGCGTTATAAGATCAATGATCAGGCCGTTTCTTTTTTGGATACGGCTACCTTGGCAGATGATCTCAAAAAAGCCGCTGCTGCTTTGGATGAAGGCAAGACTGGCGTTCGACCTGACCCGATTGTGATCATCAACGCTGATCGCGCAACCACGCATCAGTCAGTCATTGATGTGCTGGAAGCGGCCCGCATTGCAGGCATGGCGAAAGTCACGTTTGCTGCGCAGGCTTCGAGTCCTAAATAAGGCAAGTTAGAGCACGCTTACGTGAGCAACTTGCAAAAAATGCAGTCAATAATTCAAAACCAGATGGCCTTTTCTCTGAAGCGATTGCAAAAAGAGGGGGGAGTATCTGGTTTTGTTGCTCTGAGATTGTTTAATTTCAATGCGAGATTAAATTTTTATAGTAATACTGCCGGGGAGTAAGTTTTTTCCGGGAATGTGGGTAGGTATTTGCATGCAAGCGCGTTTGGGCTCCTCGCTACAATCATGGCTACAGTCATGGATCATGAAAAATTGGCAAAAGCGTGGTCTTTGGGCTTGCGCTTTATGGCCATTGTCCAGGTTATTTCAATTAATCGTTTCATTCCGCTTTGGCTTGTTCGTACTTGGTTACAAACCACAGACCAGAGTCGAAGTGCCGGTGGTGGTGGTCGGCAATATTTTTGTCGGCGGGACCGGGAAAACGCCTTTGGTCATCTGGCTGGTGCAGCAATTACAGGCTGCTGGTTTCAATCCTGGTGTGATTTCTCGCGGTTATGGCGCACATGCTGAAAGTGTGGTCGTACTGGATACCGGATCGCAGGCATCGCAAGTGGGTGACGAGCCTTTGCTGATTGCACAGCACACCAATGTGCCGGTCGCAGTAGGGCGTGACCGTGTGGCCGTTGCACGCTGTTTGTTGGCTACACGCCCGGAAATCGATGTGTTAGTTGCTGACGATGGCTTGCAGCATTATTTTCTTGCCAGAGATATTGAAATCATGCTGTTTGATCAGCGCGGTACGGGCAATGGTTGGATGCTGCCTGCCGGGCCTCTGCGCGAACCTGTGCAGCGTCGTCGAGACTTCACGGTGCTCAATGCCGGGACTGATGTGCCATTTGCCAGTGTTCCTGGTATGCCTGCAGATACGGTGCGTATGCAGTTATTGCCACAGCACGTCTATCAACTGTGCGACCCAAAAGTACGCAAACCGCTAACAGAATTGCGTGCTGAAAAAATGGTTGCAGCAGCAGGTATTGGTAACCCCCAACGATTTTTTAGTATGTTAAGTGCTGCCGGACTGAGGTGTTCAAGTCTGCCATTAGCTGACCATTTTGAGTTCGATGCGCAGACTTTTATGCAGATAGATGCCGATTGCATTCTGATCACAGAAAAGGATGCAGTAAAATGTCGTCAAATTCCAGTGTTGCAAAACGATGCGCGGATCTGGGTCGTGCCGGTACTGGCACAACTTGATAGCGGTTTTGCGACAGCCCTTCTACAAATGATTTCGGAGAAAAAGCATGGACGCTCGCCTGCTTGATGTTTTAGTTTGCCCTTTATGCAAGGGACCATTGGTGTATAACAAACCTGCGCAAGAATTGATTTGCTATGGCGACAAAATGGCATTTCCGGTTCGTGATGATATTCCTATCATGTGGGCGGAACAGGCGCGCACGCTGACGACGGAAGAAATCGACGCCCGATAATTTGAAAGAAATCAGGAATCCCGCATGAGTTTTGTTGCCATTATTCCCGCCCGTCTCGCTTCGAGTCGTCTTCCTAACAAGCCCTTGGCAGACATTGCTGGTAAGCCCATGGTCGTCCGCACCGCGGAACGTGCACTGGCTTCCGGTGCCAGTGCCATTATGGTGGCGACTGACCACGCGGATATTGTGGCGGCTTGCGAAGCGCATGGTATCCCTGTCTGCATGACCCGTGCAGATCATCCGTCTGGCACAGATAGGATTGCCGAAGTCGCTGCCAGTATGAATCTGGCCGACGATGCTGTGGTGGTGAATGTGCAAGGCGATGAACCTTTGATTGACCCTGCGTTGATTGCGGCTACGGCTGCCTTGGTCAATGCGACTGTGCCTATGGCAACGGCCGCGCATCCAATTCATGATGTGCAGGACGCGTTTAATCCGAATGTAGTGAAGGTCGTGTTGGATAAGCAGGCACGTGCTTTATATTTTTCCAGAGCGACGATTCCGTGGCACCGCGATGGATTTGCTGATGGCTTGGGTGCCAATCGTCAGCGTTTCCCAACGGAGTATCAGCCTTTGCGCCACATCGGGTTGTATGCTTACCGCAACGATTTTCTAAAAAAATATCCGCAGCTTGAGGTATCGCCTTTGGAGCAAATCGAAGCCTTAGAACAGTTGCGTGTATTGTGGCATGGCTACTCTATTGCGGTGCATGTGACCGCTGCCAGCCCTGCGCCAGGGGTGGATACTGCCGAAGATTTAGAAAAAGTCAGGCAATTTTTCTCAAAAATTGTTTAAAAAATGAAAGAACTTCGCCACGATTTCATGCTAAAGCATCAATAATGCAGAAAATTGTGGTAAGTTTCGTGAAAAGAAACTGTGCTATTACTGACTTTTCAGCGCCAAAAGAAAAAATAAATACGTGCTGAAAAAAGGTGAAGTGCAGATAAAAGCAGTAAAAATTCAGTATGTACCTGCTTGGTACATGCCCAAAATAAATTCAAACTCGTCTTAGGAAATAGAAAAATGCGTCTTATTTTATTGGGAGCACCAGGTGCTGGCAAAGGCACTCAAGCCAATTACATCAAAGAAAAATTCAATATTCCACAAATTTCTACCGGCGACATGTTACGTGCAGCAGTGAAAGCTGGCACGCCATTGGGTCTGGAAGCTAAAAAAGTGATGGATGCTGGTGGTTTGGTGTCTGACGACATTATCATTGGTCTGGTAAAAGATCGTCTTAAGCAAGCTGATTGCGCCAATGGTTACTTGTTCGATGGTTTTCCGCGCACGATTCCTCAAGCTGACGCAATGAAGGACGCTGGCGTTCACATCGATTACGTGTTGGAAATTGACGTACCAGATGAAGCTATCGTTGACCGTATGAGTGGCCGTCGTGTGCATCCAGCTTCGGGTCGCAGCTATCACGTCAAATTTAATCCGCCAAAAATCGAAGGTAAAGACGACGAAACAGGCGAAGATCTGATTCAGCGTGATGACGACAAAGAAGAAACTGTAAAAAAACGTTTGGCTGTCTACCACGATCAAACTAAAGTGTTAGTGGGCTACTATGGTGAATGGGCAAAATCTGGTCAACCCGGTGCTCCTAAATATCGCAAGATTGCTGGTGTCGGTCCGGTTGAAACGATACGCGACAGCGCATTTGCAGCATTAGCAGAATAAGAAAAAGCGGACTGAATGTCCGCTTTTTTTACGCCTTTTATTGGGCGGCAGATTGCTGGTAAATGAGGTTTGCAGTGCTTTTTATCTGCACGTTTGATCGCTGAATGTGATTGAAGTGTAGCAAAGAAGAAATGGTCTTGTTTTATCTGGTTTTACTTTGTCGTCAAAAAGTCAGTGGCACTCACAAGGTGGGCTGACAATAACAATAGGAGGAGTCAACATGACAGCAAGTCTTTGGTTCGTCATCGCATGTGGCGTGGTTGCCGTGCTCTACGGTCTGGTCTCACGTAGTTGGATTTTGCGTCAGGATGCCGGTAACCCGCGTATGCAGGAAATTGCTGCGGCGATTCAGCAGGGAGCGGCAGCTTATCTCGCCAGACAATACCGCACCATTGCGATGGTCGGTATCATTCTTTTTATCGCGATCGCCGCCATTCCAGGTTTAGGTGTGACAACGGCGGCTGGTTTTCTGATCGGTGCGGTCTTATCTGGTGCTTGTGGCTTCATCGGGATGAACGTTTCTGTGCGCGCCAATGTACGTACCGCTCAAGCTGCGACTAAAGGCATGAACGAAGCGCTGGATGTAGCGTTTCGCGGTGGCGCTATCACGGGCATGTTGGTGGTCGGTCTGGGCTTACTAGGTGTGACCATTTTTTATTGGGTGTTGGTGAGTTCAGCATCAAATGCAGCAGGACAGGTCCTATCCCAACATGATGTCATCAAACCGTTAATTGGTCTGGCTTTCGGCGCTTCCCTGATATCTATTTTTGCCAGACTTGGTGGCGGTATTTTTACCAAAGGCGCGGACGTAGGCGCCGATCTGGTTGGTAAAGTCGAGGCGGGTATTCCTGAAGATGATCCGCGTAATCCAGCAGTAATTGCAGATAACGTCGGCGATAACGTCGGCGACTGTGCGGGTATGGCAGCAGATTTGTTTGAAACCTACGTCGTTACGCTGATCGCCACCATGTTATTGGGCGCGCTTGTCATCACCAATGCGGTCACAGAAGCGATCGTGTATCCTTTGTTGTTAGGCGCGGTTTCTATTCTCGCTTCGATCGTCGGTTGTTCAGCAGTCAAAGCCAAACCGGGTAAAAAAATCATGTCGGCGCTTTACACTGGCTTATGGTGGGCGGCTGGTTTGTCATTGATTGGCTTCGCTATCGTGACCTGGCAAGTATGGCCAGATGATGCGATGCGCTACAAAATGATGGGCTCAACTGTCGTCGGTATCGTGCTCACCGGCTTGATGGTCTACATCACCGAATACTACACTGGCACCGATTTCAAACCCGTACAACACGTGGCGCAAGCTTCCACCACTGGTCATGGTACGAACATCATTGCTGGTCTTGGCGTATCGATGAAGTCAACGGCGTGGCCAGTCTTGGCGGTTTGTGCCGCGATTCTGGTTTCCTATTCCTTAGCTGGTTTGTACGGCATTGCGATTGCCGCGACTGCTATGTTGTCGATGGCCGGCATTATTGTCGCACTCGATGCCTATGGCCCGATTACTGATAATGCGGGCGGTATCGCAGAAATGGCGGAAATGCCAGCTTCAGTGCGGGCGATTACTGATCCGCTTGACGCCGTAGGTAACACGACTAAGGCTGTCACAAAAGGTTATGCGATTGGTTCTGCTGGCTTAGCGGCGCTCGTATTATTTGCCGACTATACGCATGCGCTGGATTCGGTAGGCAAATCTACCTCGTTTGATTTATCCAATCCGCAAGTCATCGTTGGCTTGTTTATCGGGGGTTTGATTCCTTACCTGTTCGGCGCGATGGCAATGGAGGCGGTAGGGCGTGCTGCCGGTGCCGTAGTGATTGAAGTACGTCGCCAGTTTAAAGAAATCAAAGGTATCATGGACGGTACCGGCAAGCCTGAGTACGATAAGGCAGTTGATATGCTGACCACCTCTGCCATCAAGGAAATGATTTTACCTTCCTTGTTACCGGTGATCGTGCCGATTCTGGTGGGGCTTTTGCTGGGGCCCGCTGCTTTAGGTGGCTTGCTAATGGGAACCATTGTTACAGGTTTGTTTGTCGCGATTTCTATGACAACAGGTGGCGGTGCCTGGGATAATGCTAAAAAGTACATAGAAGATGGTCACTTTGGCGGCAAAGGTTCCGAGGCGCACAAAGCGGCGGTGACTGGCGACACCGTCGGCGATCCTTACAAAGACACAGCAGGGCCAGCAGTCAATCCTCTGATTAAAATTATCAATATCGTTGCTTTGCTGCTAGTCCCATTGTTACCCGCAACCGGAACGACATTATTCAGCGCCGCTTCGACACAATCTGTGACTGTCAATGCGACGAATTCTGACTTGCCGGTGGCAGCTAAAGTTAGCATTTTGCTCTCATCCGTACCATTGAAAGACGATAAAGCAACCACTCCAGTGCTCAAGCAATAATCCTGCTGACGTATTCATTATTGTTTCAAAGGAAATAGAACGCGAAATCGTGCGCGAATAAAAAGATGGCAAACGCCTCGTTCGCCATCTTTTTTTATTTCCATCGCAAAAATTAGATGCAATAATACAGATGTGACGTTTACGTAAACGTAATATGCGATGACCGTATGCGTAACTGTTTATTTTGACGCGAAGACGCTAAGATAAACGCGAGCTAGGGCAACCTAAGCCAATATTAAACAGACTGTGCAGGTGGCCGGGCGATTAAACCCAAACACTGCGAATTTATTTCATTATTCAGCGAACGGAAAAGAGACAGAACATGCAAATTCAGAATGGCGTATTTATTATCACTGGCGGTGCCTCCGGCCTTGGTGCAGCAACCGCAAAAATGATCGCGGCAAACGGCGGTAAAGTTGTTTTGGCCGACGTTCAGGTTGAAGCTGGTGAAAAGCTGGCAGCTGAATTGGGCGGCAAATTTGTGAAATGTGACGTGACCTCCGAAGCCGATGGCAAAGCGGTTGTTGACGCAGCTTTGGCAATGGGCGCGGTGCGCGGTCTGGTGAATTGTGCTGGGGTTGCTCCGGCAATCAAAACCGTCGGTAAAGATGGTCCGCATCCACTCGATGTATTCCAACGTGTTGTGAATATCAACCTGATCGGCACTTTCAACATGTGCCGTCTGGCTGCCGATGCGATGGGGAAAATGGAGCCAACAGAACAAGGTGAACGTGGCGTAATCATTAATACCGCATCAGTTGCTGCATATGATGGACAAATTGGTCAGGCTGCATATGCCTCTTCTAAAGCCGCTGTGGTTGGTTTGACGCTGCCGATGGCACGCGACTTGTCTCGCAGCGGCATTCGGGTGATGACGATTGCACCAGGTATTTTCGAAACGCCAATGTTATTGGGCATGCCGCAAGAAGTGCAAGACGCTCTCGGAAAAATGGTACCGTTCCCACCACGCCTCGGCAAACCGGAAGAATATGCGCACTTGTCGAAAACCATCATCGAAAACGTGATGATGAATGGCGAAACAATACGTCTCGACGGCGCAATTCGTATGCAGCCAAAATAAACAGGTGATTGTCGATTGTTGTTTTTGACAATCAATCACAATCTCGAACGGCAATGCAGCATGACAATTTCTTAGCAGGCTAATACACTAGGGCAAATCTCGATTTGCCCTTTTTTATTGGAGTCGAATGAGTCACAACGCAACAACGGGATTAATTCTGACTGGCGGCGGCGCTCGTGCTGCTTACCAGGTCGGTGTTTTGTCCGAGATTTCTAAGATATTAATCGAGGCATCCTGGAAGCCCGAAACAAATCCATTTGGTATTATTTGCGGCACCTCGGCGGGGGCAATCAATGCCACCGCGCTTGCTTGCCGTGCAGACCATTTTGGTGAATCCATCGCTAATGTGTTAAGCATTTGGGAAAACTTTGATGCTGCACAGGTCTATCGCGCTGACTCGCTTGGCGTTATTCGTAGCGGTGCGCGGTGGTTGTCGCTGTGGTCATTTGGTTGGCTGTTGAATAAATGGCGTAAGTCGCCACCGAACTCTTTGCTGGATAACTCGCCATTAGAAGATCTGTTAAATCGCATGCTTGATTTGCCGCGTCTGGATTCAGCATTTCAAAGCGGAAGCTTACGCGCTTTGGCAGTGACTGCTTCTTCCTATACGGCAGGACAACATCTGACTTTTTATCAAACCCTGGCCGATATTGAGCCTTGGGTCAGAAGTCAGCGCCTGGCACAAAGGGATTTTATTGCAATTCCACATCTGATGGCATCGTCAGCGATTCCGTTTATTTTTCCGGCCGTACCCTTAAATTGGGGTGGTCAATTAGAGTACTGTGGAGATGGTTCTATGCGCCAGTTAGCGCCGATTTCACCAGCAATTCATCTGGGCGCACAAAAAATACTTATCGTCGGTGCGGGACGTCTGGCAGAGCCACCTTCAGTCAGAACCGAAGCGGCACGCTATCCTAGTCTGGCGCAAATTGCAGGGCATGCTTTATCAAGTATTTTTCTTGATAGCCTTGCAGTGGATATTGAACGACTCATGCGTATTAACAAAACTTTGTCGATGTTACCTCCTGAATTTTTAGAGAAAACACCGCTCAGACCACTGGATTTACTGGTGATTGCACCTTCAGAGCGACTTGACGATATCGCAAATCGGCATACGCACAGTCTGCCATTACCAGTACGCACGATGTTGGGTGGGATCGGCGCGACCGAGGCACGTGGTTCTGCACTGGCTTCGTATTTGTTATTTGAATCAAGTTACACCCGGGAGTTAATTGAACTAGGACGCAAAGACACGCAAGCCAGAAAGCAAGATGTACTCAACTTTTTTGCCTCCCCACCAGATGGTGACATGGTGCAAGATTGATAGAGGATTTATCTTGAATTTGTCTATTCCGCGTGAATCCTTTATGATCTTTAAGTTATTAAATTGCTTTCCTGGAAATTACTTTTTTGAGCGCTATGATGCTTAATGTCAGATATTTGTCGCGTTTTTTGTTGCTTTTACTGTTTTCTTTGCTTGCTTCGCTTTCCGTCGCCAAAGATAATAGTGCTTACATTGCTGTCACTGAATTGCCCAAAGAAGCCCAGGCTACAATGGGCTTAATCAAGCAAGGTGGTCCGTTTCCGTATGCCAAAGATGGCGTCACCTTTGGCAACTATGAATCGCGCTTGCCGCGGCAAAGGCGTGGTTACTATCATGAATATACGGTACCCACACCGGGCGCCAGAAACCGCGGTATACGCCGAATTATCGCTGGCGCGGATCCCGTCAGTTCAGGCGAGTATTACTATACCGATGATCATTACCAGACTTTTCGTCGTATCAGAGAATAGTGGTGAATTCTATGACTGAGGAAAAAATAGAATTACTTGCAGGTACTGCCCCTAACATGGTGGAGTCAATCCGCGCCTTCCATATTCCTGATCTGCAGGTGGAAGCGGCCAAGACCGGACAACACTTTCTTTATGCTTATTGCCTCGAAGCAGAAACACGCTTGCAAGTCATTGCCAAGATTGCGGCATCGTTTGGTTTTCCAAAAACATGTAGAAATCTCGATGCCTTGTCCGATTGTCTGACTGATCTGATCGACCAGGCTGGACCTCAATCTGGTTTTGTCATTGTGTTGGAGCAATTACCAAATAGTCCTAAATTTGATAAAGAAGCCCGTGAGACTCTGTTGGATGTATTTCGGGATGCCGCAGATTTTTGGGCTGAGAAAAACGTGGCGTTCAGAGTTTTTTATTCTTTCGAATAATCAGAACCTTTGAATAATCTCTTTGGTAGCCTTGACTTCTGGGCGGGTGTAACCCGCTGAAACTCACATTGCATGTCATCGTACGGATTGTAGCTTCCCTAGGAATTAGGCTATCTCTTACATTTATCTGTCTCTCACTGTCTCCGCGTTGAATACTTGCAAGTTTTTTTCAAAGATCTACGCTATTGTTTTTATTGAAATAAATCACCTGTTTAACATTTTTATTTGGGGCTTAAGCCCGGACAGCGGTACAATGCCGCCATGAAAAAGATTGTTATCCTCATTTCTGGTCGTGGTAGCAATATGCAAGCGGTGGTTGAAGCTTGTGTAAACCAAAAATGGCCAGCTCAGATAGCCGCCGTAATCAGCAATAAAACAGATGCCAGTGGTTTAGAATATGCTGCAAGCAAGGGCATACGAACTGCGGTCGTGGTTAGTAAAGAGTTTTCTCAGCGTGAAGCATTTGATGCCGCACTTCAACAGAAAATTGATGAATTTTCGCCCGATATCGTTGTTTTAGCCGGATTTATGCGGATACTCACGCCTGCGTTTGTAAATCATTATGCGGGGCGCATGTTAAACATTCACCCTTCATTGCTGCCAAGTTTTGTTGGCCTGGCAACGCATCGTCAGGCGTTGGAAGCCGGTGTGAAATTACATGGGGCAACTGTGCATTTTGTGACTGCAGAGCTGGATCATGGGCCAATTGTTGCCCAGGCAGCGGTACCAGTTCATCACGATGACACTGAAAACAGTCTGGCTCAACGCGTGCTTGAGCAAGAGCACATCATTTATCCACGAGCTGTACGTCAGTTTGTGGAAGGTAAGATCAGTATCGTTGGTAATATCGTCAGAATCAACGACTAAAAGACAGACTTACGTAACATCGTTTTTAGCGTCACCGCTTTAGCTTGCTGCACTATTGACTGGTGTGAATTGCTGTGTCTGAACGATTATATTGTGCTTAAGTTCTTGAAGATCAAAAAAGGTCACATTGACCGCTATCGTATTTTAAGGAAACACCATGAGATTACCTCCAGCCATCATTGGTCACGCAGAAGAAGTATTGCGTGAAATTTTACGATTTACCGGCCCTGCGGATGGTACTTTGTCGCGTTATTTCCGCGAACATCCACGGCTTGGCTCACGTGAACGCGGCGTCATCGCTGAAGCCATTTATGGCTTGTTACGTAACAAGTCGGTGTACACCAGTTTTTCTGAATCTGGTTCTGGTCCGGCGATGCGTCGTTTGACTTTATTGGGTCTGGCGGACGCTGTTGGTGTTGATTCTCTTGGTGGTCTGACGGAAGAAGAAACAGCGTGGCTGGAGCGCGTCATGCAAATTGACCGTAGCCACTTGCCAGTAACAATGAAGGCCAACATGCCTGCCTGGATCTGGGATAAATTGAACACCCGCTTTGGTGAAGAGCAGGCGTTGGCATTGACCACATCTTTAAACACACCAGCACCGCTGGATTTACGCGTGAATGCTATCAAAGGTAACCGTGAAGACGTGATCGCGTCTTTGGCGCAAGCACCGATTCTGGCTGAGCCTACACCGTATTCTGCGAGTGGTTTGCGCGTCATCAAGAAGCCATCGATCCAAAATTTACCTCTGTTTAAAGATGGCACTATCGAAGTCCAGGACGAAGGTAGTCAATTGCTGGCGCAGTTAGTGGGCGCGCGCCGTGGTGAGATGGTGGCAGATTTCTGCGCTGGTGCTGGTGGCAAAACGCTGGCATTAGGCGCACTAATGCGCAACACGGGTCGTTTGTATGCTTTCGATATTTCTGAAAAACGTCTGGCAAAGCTGAAACCACGTCTGGCGCGTAGCGGCTTGTCTAACGTGCATCCAGTAGTGATCGCGCATGAAAAAGATGCAAAAATCAAACGTCTGTCAGCCAAACTTGATCGTGTTTTAGTCGATGCGCCGTGCAGTGGTTTGGGCACCTTGCGCCGTAATCCTGATGTGAAATGGCGTCAGACTGCAGAAGGCGTAGCAGAATTGAACGTCAAACAGGCTTCGATTCTGGCAAGTGCGTCACGCATGGTGAAGCCAGGTGGTCGTCTGGTTTATGCGACGTGCAGTATTCTGGACGAAGAAAACGAAGATATCGTGAATGCTTTCCTGGCGGAACACGCAGACTTTACTCTGGTTCCTGCTTCTAAAGTATTAGCCGAGCAAAAAGTCGAGCTTGAAATGGGCGACTTCCTGAAGCTTTATCCACACATCCATCGGACTGACGGTTTCTTCGCCGCCATTCTCGAACGCAACAAATAATCCACTTCATTTACTCATCTCCGTACTCAGCGGAGGTGAGTTATTTGTCATTTACATTATGACCGCTCAAATTATCACGACACTCATTTCAGATTTAGCAGATGATTTTCGTGCCCCGCAGTTCTTATGGCAGGTCGGCACAGTCGTTGTTTGCTTTTTACTGGCGTGGCAACTTTCGCGTGTGTTGCGCAGGCTCTTTTCCCAGGGTGAGCCAACTCATGGTGTGATGCGCTTAGGTGTAGAAAGTTTTTCCCGGGTACTTTCACCAGCATTAAATATGGTGTTTTTGTTGATTGGTGAAGCGATTTTGGGGCGTTGGCAGCATACGCATTTGTTGACCTTATTATTTCCAATCATTGGCTCTTTAGCGATTATTCGCTTCGGTTTTTATGTGGTGCGAAAGACCTTTTCGCGTGACGGCCAAATTGGTAATTTTCTTGCCATCTTTGAAAAATTGTTTGCAGGTCTGGTCTGGGTCGGTGTTGTTCTGCATTTCACAGGACTCTGGCCGGATGTGTTTCAAGCGCTTGACGATATTGTTTTGCCTATAGGTAAAAACAAAGTTTCTTTGCTTAATATTCTGCAAGCGAGTATTTCAGTCGTCTTGACGATGGTGATTGCATTGTGGGCGAGTGCAGCGCTAGAAGCGCGACTCATGCTTTTGCCAAGCATGCATTCCTCGCTCAAGGTTGTGTTGTCGAGGGTGGGGCGGGCGTTGTTAATTTTAGTGGCTATTCTGGTGAGTCTGACTTTTGTTGGGATCGACTTAACGGTCTTATCAGTGTTTGGCGGTGCACTCGGCGTTGGCCTTGGTTTTGGTTTGCAAAAAATTACCAGCAGTTATGTATCTGGTTTCATTATTTTGCTCGATCGTAGTATGTCCATCGGCGACATGATCACGGTAGATAAGTTTAATGGGACTGTGACACAGATTAATACTCGCTACACGGTCTTAAAAGGGTTTGATGGCGCCGAATCAGTGATTCCCAATGAAATGCTGGTTTCGAGCCCGGTACAGAATTTCTCCCTGACTGATCGCAGCGTCGTGATGACGACGGATCTGATTGTTTCTTACCAGACTGATCTCGAAGCAATTTTGCCTTTGTTAATTGAGGCAACTGCAAAAGTAGACAGGGTTGCCCAAGATCCTGCACCTGCTGCATACTTGATGAAATTTGGGGCCGACGGTTTAGAGCTACGTGTTGCATTCTGGATTCCAGATCCGGAAAATGGACGTACTGGCGTGTTGTCGAATGTCAATCGCGCACTCTGGCAGGTGATACAGGAGCATAAGATTGATCTACCATATCCCCAGCGTGTGGTTACTTTAGTATCTCCGGGTGCCACTAATACCCCAATTGTCCCTCCAGTTCGCTAAGGTATAATGATAAATTGGTGCGTATCCTCTAAAAGCGCGTACAATGCGGTCGCGCTTAAATTTTATTTCGCCCTCGCTTCTATGTCATATAAGCTAAGAAGCATACGTTAACAACGGAGTACATGTCATTTTGAGTACATTTATTGATACAGTTGTCGATTTCCTGTCCAACGGTTTTACCCGTGCTACGGGATGGCAAGTCTTTATTTTTACGATGGTTGTTACCCATATCACCATCGCGAGTGTGACGATTTTTCTGCATCGCTGCCAAGCGCATCGTGCTTTGGATTTGCACGCTATTCCAAGTCATTTCTTCCGCTTCTGGCTGTGGCTGACGACAGGCCAGGTCACTAAAGAATGGGCGGCGGTTCATCGCAAGCATCATGCTAAATGTGAAACCGAAGAAGATCCTCACAGCCCTCAAACGCGCGGCATTAAAAAGGTCTTAACTGAAGGTGCTGAGTTATACCGCATTGAATCTAAAAACTTAGAAACAATACAAAAATACGGTCACGGTACACCAGATGACTGGATGGAACGTAATGTCTACACCCGGTTCAGCTGGCAGGGTGTGGCCTTGATGCTGATTATTGATTTCCTGTTGTTCGGTGTCGTTGGCGTTACAGTATGGGCTGTGCAGATGATGTGGATCCCTGTGACAGCTGCTGGAATTATTAACGGCATTGGTCATTACTGGGGTTATCGCAATTACGATTGCGTTGATGCATCGACAAATATTTTCCCTATCGGCATTTTGATTGGTGGCGAAGAGCTGCACAACAATCATCATACTTTTGGCACCTCGGCAAAATTGTCCTCAAAATGGTACGAGTTTGATATCGGCTGGATGTATATCCGCTGCATGGAAACCATCGGTTGGGCAAAGGTTAAAAAAGTTGCTCCGGAACCAAAATTTGCGGAATTGAAGTCCGTGATTGACATGGAAACTTTGCAAGCTGTCATTACTCATCGCTACGATGTCATGGCAAAGTACACTAAGTCCCTGCGTCGTACCTGGCGTGATGAAGTGGCTTCTTTGCGCGAAAAAGCGCAATTTGAAGCCGCACGCCTGAAGTTGACAAAGAAATTACTACAACGCGAACCTACAAAGCTGGAAGCACCTCAGAAGCAGCAATTGTCTGAAGTGCTTGCACATAGCGCTGCATTGAAGACGATGCATGAGATGCGCGTGGAACTGGGGCTGATCTGGGAACGCTCTACCGTGAGCCGTGAACAGTTGGTGCAGCAATTGCAAGACTGGTGCACACGTGCTGAAGCATCGGGCATTCAAACCTTGCATGATTTCTCCCGTCGCTTACGCACCTACGCCTAATGATGGCAAGTTAGTTTAAGAAAGACACCATGCGGGTGTCTTTTTTTTTCGAGTATTGATGATGACTTTACTCTAAGGCTCTTGCTGCTACGCGTCGTCACAAATAGCCGTGAATGTATCACTCTTGCGCAAACGGAAGAAGAGGCAGAGGCTGTGAGGGAGGAGGAATTCTGAGTTCTTGAATGAAGCAGATATAGGGTTGATCCAAACCGTTATTTTTGCACAAACTGTAAGCTCGGCGAAATTTGTATCCTCCCTACTACGTTGATTGGTATTTATTGATTCGCAAATTACTGTGTTTAAAGCGACGAAACGTCGTAGTGCCGTTGCTTTTTAGGTAAGAGAATGTTTTTTGGTAGTGGGCATTACCTGCGGCCATCGAATTGATGTCTGAGCATAAAGGCTAAAAGTAAAAAACCCCGCAAAATGCGAGGTTTTTTATTTTCCATAAAGAAGCAAAATTATTTAATTTTGGTTTCTTTGTAGATAACGTGCTTACGTGCTTTTGGATCAAACTTCATGATCTCCATTTTTTCAGGCATAGTGCGCTTGTTTTTGGAGGTTGTGTAGAAGTGACCAGTTCCAGCTGTAGATTCCAGCTTGATTTTGTCGCGACCAGATTTAGCCATGATATTTTCCTAACAATAGTTTAGCTTAAACTTTTTCGCCGCGAGCACGCAGGTCAGCCAAAACGGCATCGATGCCGACTTTGTCAATGACGCGCAGACCAGCATTAGACAAACGCAGAGAAACCCAACGGTTTTCTGATTCTACGAAAAAGCGACGATTTTGCAGATTTGGCAAAAAGCGACGTTTTGTTTTGTTATTAGCGTGGGAAACATTGTTGCCAACCATTGGCCCCTTCCCAGTCACTTGGCATACACGTGCCATGATTAACTCCTTAATAGTTTCCGAAATTGGAAAAAATGAGAGTATAAACAAAAAACTGTGATTTATCAACGACTTGTGAAAAACAATTGTGTCTTGTTGAATTATAAAATTTAACAATTTGAATTTCTACATCAATCCATGCTCAGCAAACGAATAGACATGCGGGTTGGCAACGATAAAGTGATCTAATACTTTAATATCAACCAGACGCAGGGCTTGTTGTAAATTTTTTGTCAGATCAATATCGGCACGGCTGGGCTCGCACGAACCAGAAGGGTGGTTATGGGCGAGGATAATGGCAGCTGCGTTGTGAAAAAGCGCAGTTTTAACGACTTCCCTGGGGTAAACGCTGGCGTGATTTAATGTACCGCGGAATAACTCCTCTGAAACGATCAACCTGTTTTTGATATCAAGAAACAAGACAGCAAATGACTCATAGGATTTGTTTCCTATCAGTAATTGCAAATAACTTTTGACAGCTTGTGGTGAAGATAGTGAGGTATTTACTCTTAATTCTTCGTTGATTGCCCGTTTAGCAAGCTCCAGAACGGCATGTAATTGTGCAAATTTTGCATTTCCAAGACCATGTATTGCTGAAAAATCTTTAATATTGGCGCTAAATAGTTTGGAAAGTGATCCAAAATGGCTAATCATTTCCCTTCCAAGATCAACGGCACTCTTGCCGCTGACACCTGTTCTAAGAAAAACGGCAAGTAATTCTGCGTCTGAAAGAGCAGTCGAACCCAACTTAATTAATCTTTCACGTGGGCGCTGATCTTCAGGCCATTCGTTGATTGCCACTTCCTTATTCTCCTATGTAAGATGCGAGAAAAATTTTCAAGAGTAAAAGCTGGCTTACAATACTGACTTATTCGCTGACTTATTCACTGACTTATTCGTCGAAGCTTTTTATTTTGATTAAACCAGATATGACCACACCCGATACTCCTGTCGTCACCAAAGACGCTTACCTGACTTTACATTACCGCCTTGCAACATTAGATGGACAAGATATTATCAGCACCTTTAATGAAAGCCCTGCAACTTTACAAATGGGTACAGGTCAGCTCGCACCTGAACTGGAAAACACTTTGTTAGGATTTGCCGAAGGTTCGCACATCACACAAGAGCTGGCGCCAGAAAAAGCTTTTGGTCCACGTAATCCTGAACTGGTTCAGCGCGTTTCAGTTGAAACATTGAAAGCAAACTCCGCTTTTGGTGAGCAATATGTGATTGGCGATCTGGTTGAATTTTCTGCGCCTTCAGGCGGTCGTTTTGCTGGTGTGTTGCGCTCGGTCGATGAGCAAGGTTACATTTTCGATTTCAATCATCCTTTGGCAGGTCAATCTGTCTTGTTCGAAACTAAGATCATAGGAATTTTGTAAAATATGGATAAGGAAATTCTGTTAGCGCAGCCGCGCGGTTTCTGTGCTGGTGTTGATCGCGCAATTGAGATTGTTGAACGTGCTTTGCAACAATTTGGCGCGCCAATCTATGTTCGTCATGAAATCGTGCATAACGCTTATGTCGTCAATGATTTGAGATCCAAAGGTGCGATATTTATTGAAAATTTAGAAGATGTCCCAACTGGGAATACCTTAATTTTTTCAGCACACGGTGTGTCTCAGGCAGTGCGCAAAGAAGCGGAAGAACGTGGGGTAACCGTTTTCGATGCAACTTGTCCGCTGGTCACAAAAGTTCATATGGAAGTCGTTAAAATGCGACGTGAGGGGCGTGAGATCATTATGATCGGTCACGAAGGACACCCTGAAGTCGAAGGAACCATGGGACAAAGTGACGACGGCATGTATCTGGTTGAGACAGTAGATGATGTGGCGACATTGAATGTCACTAATCCAGACATGCTGGCCTATGTGTCGCAAACCACGCTTTCCGTGGATGATACTGCGGAAATTATAGGAGCGCTGAAACTGCGTTTTCCAGCGATTAGCGAACCGAAGAAGGGTGACATCTGTTACGCGACAACGAATCGTCAAGAGGCCGTTAAATTCATGGTACCGCAAGTCGAATTAGTCATCGTTGTCGGAAGTCCGAATAGCTCCAACTCTAACCGTCTGCGTGAAGTTGCAGAAAAGATGGGAGCGACCGCTTACATGGTTGACAATGCTACTCAGATTAATCCTGAGTGGCTGCAAGATGTGCAGCGTGTCGGTGTGACTGCAGGTGCTTCGGCACCCGAAGTGTTGGTTGATGAAGTAATCACCCGTTTGCGTGAACTTGGTGCACGCAGCGTTCGTCCACTTGACGGCGTGGAAGAAAACGTTACTTTTCCTATGCCAAAAGGGTTAAGTGGTACTAAGTAAAACCTCTATGCAACAAGCGTTCTTTCTTTATTTGATTTAAATCAGTCTTTTTCTTGGTTTTCGATATTTTATTTTGTGAATTCGTGTTTATGATGGCGCACATTCAAATTTGGGCGTTCCCCAGTTTGTAAAACGTGTATGCTAAAGCTATGTATTTGTGGAAAATACGTAGATACGGGTGGTATTTTTACCACTAGGATAGGGCTGTCGATGGGTATAATCGCCGCCACTTCCATGGCGTATTCAAGAAGTCTAAATATTAGAAAAAACTTTTACCAAAAGTTGCAGAGGAGATTTGAATCATGTGTAATTCACGTAATATTGTCACTCTCAGTATGATGACGCGCCTTTTTGGGTAGCCTACCCTACAACTTGAGCGGCACCTTTTCGATAGGGGTGCCGTTTTTGTTATCAGGAACAATTTTTGCTGTAAAAAGTATGAAGGCTTACCCGCTGTTTCGTACCAAGCCAGTTGAAATTTCGATTCGTTCATAGAGAGAGATGCAAATATGGATACCCTTATCCAACAAATTATTAACGGCCTTGTATTAGGTAGTATGTATGCACTGGTCGCACTTGGTTACACCATGGTTTATGGTGTGCTCAATCTGATTAACTTCGCTCACGGCGATGTGCTGATGGTTGGCGCGATGGCCGGTCTGAGTATTCTCAAGGTTTTACAAGAATATGCTCCTGGCATGCCAGGTATCGCGATGCTGATGATCGCAATCATTGGCGCAATCCCAGTTTGTATCGCCGTCAACGTATTGATTGAACGTGTCGCCTATCGTCGTTTGCGTAATGCACCGCGTCTGGCGCCTTTGATCACTGCGATCGGTGTCTCTATTTTGGTGCAGACATTTGCCATGATGATCTGGGGCCGCAGCCCGGTTTCATTCCCTCCAATTATGCCCACCGTACCAGTGCAAATTGGCGGTGCTGTGATTTCTCAAATTCAGATTCTATTACTTGTTCTGGCGACCATTGCCATGATAGGACTGGTACTGCTGGTTGAGAAAACCAAAATGGGCCGTGCTATGCGTGCCACAGCTGAAAACCCACGTGTGGCTGGTTTGATGGGTGTCGACTCTAATAAAGTGATTGTCGCAACATTTGCGATTGGTGCCGCTTTGGCAGCGATTGCTGGTGTGATGTGGACCGCCAACTACTCTTCTGCACAATTTGCGATGGGTTTTGTGCCAGGTCTGAAAGCATTCTCTGCCGCGGTCTTGGGTGGTATCGGTAATATCTACGGTGCGATGGTCGGCGGCATTTTGCTTGGCCTCATTGAGAGTCTGGGCGCTGGTTATATCGGTGATTTGACTGGTGGAATTTTAGGTAGCCAGTACCAAGATATTTTCGCCTTCGTGGTTTTGATTATTGTTCTGACATTGCGTCCATCCGGCATCATGGGTGAACGTGTTGCTGATCGTGCTTAAGGGGAAGATCAATGTCGACTATATTTGACGTAAAAGCTAATCCAAAAAAAGCCTACACAAGCTTTGCCTTGCTGGCGGTTGTGCTGTTGTTGTTCCCATTCGTGGCAGCGAACTTCGGTAACTCATGGGTACGTATTATCGACTTCGCGCTGTTATATATTATGTTGGCGCTGGGTTTGAATATTGTGGTGGGTTTTGCTGGCTTGCTGGATTTAGGCTACATCGCGTTTTATGCGACTGGTGCTTATCTTGCAGCGATTTTTGGTTCGCAGCAATTTGCAACGATTCTCGAATCGTTTATCGATAATTATCCTGCACTAGGTAACTTTTTAGTCGCTGTATGTGGACCAGAAATCACTAAAAACGGTATTCATTTGTCTGTTTGGGTGATCGTACCGTTTGCGGCTGTTATTGCTGGTATGGCTGGTGCTTTGCTGGGCGCACCAACATTAAAATTGCGTGGTGACTACCTTGCAATTGTGACCTTGGGCTTTGGTGAAATTGTACGTATTTTCATGAATAACATGAATTCTCCAGTTAATTTCACTAACGGGCCTCAAGGTATCAATATGATTGATCCTATCCGCGTGTTTGGTGTGTCACTGGCGGGTGAGGGTGGTGTAGTCAACTTTGGCAGTTTTTCGATGCCGTCAGTGAACGCTTATTATTTCTTGTTCCTGGCATTGTGTATTTTTATCGTGTTTGTTTCGTTGCGTTTGCAAGACTCCCGTTTAGGTCGCGCATGGGTGGCAATTCGTGAAGATGAAATTGCAGCGAAAGCGATGGGGCTGAACACGCGTAATATCAAGCTGCTGGCATTCTCGATGGGTGCTTCGTTTGGTGGTGTATCGGGCGCAATGTTTGCATCTTTCCAGGGCTTCGTTTCTCCAGAATCGTTCTCACTGATGGAATCAATCGTTGTATTAGCGATGGTGGTGTTGGGTGGTATTGGGCATATTCCTGGTGTAATTCTGGGAGCAATCTTGTTGGCAGCATTACCTGAGGTATTGCGTCACGTGGTAGAGCCAGTTCAAATGCTCTTGTTCGGAAAAATCTGGATTGAAGCTGAAGTTCTGCGTCAGTTGTTGTACGGTCTGACGATGGTGGTTGTGATGTTGAATCGTCCTGCGGGTTTGTGGCCAGCGCCTAAACACGAAGACAGAATCGCTAAAACGAACGAAGCAGCAGCTTAAGGAAGATCAAGATGACTGAAGAAACAATGTTGAAAATTGAAGGTGTGAATAAGCGTTTCGGCGGTTTGCAAGCACTTTCGAATGTAGGAATTAATATTAAAAAAGGGCAAATCTACGGTTTGATCGGTCCTAATGGCGCGGGTAAAACGACCTTTTTTAATGTAATTACTGGTTTGTACCAGCCAGATACCGGTACGTTTGAACTTGCTGGTAAACCTTATTCTCCATCTGCTCCGCATGAAGTAGCGGAAGCAGGGATTGCACGGACATTTCAAAATATCCGTTTGTTCGGTGAAATGACAGCGCTGGAAAACGTCATGGTAGGACGTCATATTCGTACTCATCAAGGTGTTTTTGGCGCGATTTTCCGCCATGCAGCAGCGCGTAAGGAAGAAGCAGAAACCCGCAAGCGAGCACAAGAGCTGTTGGATTTTGTAGGTATCGGTCAATTTGCCGACCGTACTTCAAAATTTCTGTCTTACGGTGATCAACGCCGACTGGAAATTGCTCGCGCCTTAGCAACTGAACCAAAATTGTTGGCACTTGATGAGCCTGCGGCGGGTATGAATGCAACCGAAAAACTGGCATTGCGCGAATTGCTGGTTAAGATCAAGGCCGAAGGAAAAACAGTTTTACTGATCGAGCATGACGTTAAATTGATGATGGGTTTATGTGACCGCATCACCGTGCTCGAATATGGTAAGCCGATTGCAGAGGGCATCCCATCAGATATCCAGAAAAATCAGGCGGTGATTGAAGCGTACTTGGGAGGTGCTCACTAATGGCTGAGAACGTATTGAAAATCAGCAATCTGAAGGTTGCTTATGGTGGTATCAAAGCTGTTAAGGGCATTGATCTTGAAGTCAATAAAGGTGAACTGATTACCTTGATCGGTGCCAATGGTGCTGGTAAGACGACCACCCTGAAAGCTGTGACAGGCACTTTGCCTAGCTGCAAAGTCGAGGGTGATATTTTTTATCGTGGTGAAAATCTCCGCGGTAAAAAATCATTTGAGTTGGTGACTAGTCACTTGGCAATGGTTCCTGAAGGTCGCGGTGTTTTCACCCGTATGACCATTCATGAAAACCTGATGATGGGTGCTTACACCAGAAATGATACTGCCACCATCAATGACGATATCGAAAAATGGTACTCCGTTTTCCCACGCTTGAAAGAGCGTTCGGCGCAGTTGGCAGGTACTTTGTCCGGTGGTGAGCAGCAAATGCTGGCAATGGCTCGTGCATTGATGAGTCATCCAAACTTGCTATTGCTAGATGAACCATCGATGGGTTTGTCGCCAATCATGGTCGAAAAAATCTTCGAAGTGGTTCGCAACGTATCAGCACAAGGCGTGACTATTTTGCTGGTTGAGCAGAATGCGAAACTGGCTCTGCAGGCGGCGCACCGTGGTTATGTGATGGATTCAGGTTTGATCACGATGAGCGGTAATGCGAAAGATATGCTGGACGATCCTAAGGTTCAGGCAGCTTATCTGGGTGAAGCTTAAGTCTGAGATTCAACCATGAGAAACAAAAAAGCCAGTCAGATTTTTTTCTGACTGGCTTTTTTTTATACAAGATGCGCCCCGTCAACGCTATGCGCTTTGAGCGACGATTGACGATGGTGAAAATACTCTGATCCTGTGCGCATCAGGATCTTGCGCGACAAACGTATATCCAAAATCCAACACGCAAGGTGTCTGAATCATGACCATGCTACGCGAACACCATAACTGGTAAAGCGTATCTACCTCGGTATTGCTTTTAACGGCAATGGCTATCTCTGCACCGCCACCGGTCAACGATGCACTTGGCAATACGCCATCTTTGCCCCACAAACCCAACATGACTCCAGAAGAAAGCGCAAACATAGCAAATGTTGGTGAGCTTTCAATTGGCTCATATCCTAAGAGAACAGAATAAAACTGCGCACTGACGGCGGGTTGGCTTACATATAAAAGTACAAAATTAGGGTCTGTCATGATTCATCTCCTGATGTTAATAATAAAATTTGTCGCCGGTCTTTCAATCGAAAGCTCGCAACGCATGGCTATAATAAGGAGATGAGTTGTCAGTTTTTGTCAGTAGCCAGATTTTTCATCTTGGTTTTTTCAGTAAATCGTCACGATGGAGTCATAAACAATATCTATCGTATCGAGTTAAGGTTTTTTGATGATGTATTTTCCCTATTGCTTTATCTCGTCACTTTTTACTTTGATTGAATATGACCCAGCCAGATAACCGTAGTGTTCAGCGTGTACAGTTCTTCCGTTTGTCTAAGGAGCAAGGATTTATTCCGGTGTGGATCTTTAACCGTGATGGCGAAGAAAATAGCTTGTCCGCTCTCGTTGTAGATATGAGTGAAAGTGGTATCCAGTTACTAACTTCTTTCGATGAAAAAATTACGCATTCACAGTATCAACTGCGAATATTAGAGGAGGAAGAAAACGCATTGGAAATGCCAGTCATCCGACTCAAGCACATCTGGTCTATCCCTGAAGGCGGCATGCATTTCCGCTCAGGATTTAGTTTTAACGCGATTGATAGTGAAACAGTTATTTTGATACTACAACGCATGCAAACTCGCCAACAGGCGTATATACGCTGTGCATTGACGCCATTTGAGGTTATGTAAGACTGCCGAAGCACCCCAGGCGATTGGTTCCCGGTGTCAGGCGAAGCTTGCGCCCGGCGCGGGCACAAACCTCGTTAGTTATTGTGAGTAAGTCAGTATTCCTGATGGTGCTCGACAGTATTGACCAAATCACGATACGTCACAAATTAATGCGCCGTGCTCAATTTTCCTGCACTTCTGTAAAGTTGAGGGATTTTGTTTTTGCTCAGGATTACCATGGCAAGGCTGCCGACGGCTAATATCAGCCAATTCAAAGTAGCATTGTGCATACTTTGTGCCAGATCGAATAACACTCCACCAGCCATACTGCCAATCATATTTCCCATGCTTTGATAGAGCATTTGTCTTGACATGAGCTGTCCGGTGTCGGCGTTGACCTTGTCAGCAAAGCGCGCTGTCAATACATCCAATGAGGGCCCATAAAATACCTGTCCGAACGACGGCAGAATTGCTGAAGTAATGACAGCAGTACTGGAATGCCCAAACAGTATCATCACCACAAAGCTCACAAATAAGCACAGGTAGCCAATTTGTAAAAACTTAAAATGATCACGGGTTCTGATGGCTCGTTTAGAGATCGGTATCTGGAAAAAAATGATGACCAGCGCTGCCAGCCAAAAGGGCGTCGAGACGGGTATATTAGGAGTGAATTTAGGAATATGTAAGCTAAAGCCTATCATCGGTTGTACCGCAAAACACCAAAAAACAGCATTTGATAAATAAAACATGAGCGGTAATTCCGCTATTCTGGATGGCATGCTGCTGTTCAGGGTCGCTTCGTTGATCTCTTGCGTAACCATATCCGCGTCTTTACTCACTTGCGACTGTGCTGCCAAATATAATACTTCGTTTTTTGCAATGGCTTTCATGGCGATGAGCATAAACACACCATACGCGATAAAGGTGATCAGGACGATTAAAAAGACCAGTTGCAAATGATCATGTGGGACCCAACTCGCAGTCAGGTAGCCGCCGACTAAACCCATGCGTATTGCAAACGCGAGGCGACTAAACAGGGCTGATTGATCTAATTCTCTTAGTTTTAATAAATAATTTTTTAATCCGGGAAAAGATAGCCCACTCCCTAAGCCAGCGAGCAGAGCCAAGGTAGCCAATGCCCAGGCATGATCGAGAAATGCCATGCAATATAATGCGATACCCTCTAAGAAAATATTGCCTGACACCGCCCATGGGTGATTCGCTGCTTTCGGAAAGCGACTTCCTGCATACGAACCAAGAACCCGTCCTAAATTGAGCCCAAATAAAATCGATGCAGCCCAAAATCCTGAAAAATGTTTACCAGTTTCTGAAACGATGATCGGTGTGTAAAGAGCGACACCACCGGACGCGATGGCGACACCGACATAAATCAGGTAAGAGTTAAATACTGCGTTGAATTTATTATTTTGCATAAGTGGACGGATCAATTTGCCTGCATCTAATGTGGGCAAACCGAAAAGTGCGTGTTTTTCCGGATGTGGGATGCACGGCATAGTAACGGAGCTCAGACTTTGCAAGTTTTGTGATTGTACTGCGTGAAGTGCAATCAGGTAATGCGGAAAGATACGGATTTCCCGGTAATTATATTGAATTTAATGTGTGATTGCAGTGTAAATGCAGCGTAAATAAAGCGTTAATTTCCATGACAGAAATCAAGCCGTTAGTTAATGAGGTGGTGAACAACTTTATTAAAGCGCTCTCTGAAAAGTGCGTCTTTTTGCAAAACAAAATCTGGTATATCTTCATCTTGTTTAAGTTGAGACGCGGTGATTAATACGCATTTTGTATTTTTAGATTTTCCCCCAAGGCGTTGTGCCGCACTGATCAGGGCCATACCATTCATGCGTGGCGTCTCAAGGCCAGTGACAACCAGATCGAAAGGCTCGGACAATATTCGTCCCAAGCCAAGATATCCATCTTTCGCTACTTCTATGCGAAACCGATACATCTTCAAGACATCTTTAATGATGTTGACGACGACATCTGAGCTTTCAATAACCAATGCAGAGTAAGGATTTTGTAGCGCCCGATTCCTCAGACCTTGTAGCTTGAGTCTGATTTCTTCGTCCGGAGTTTTTGATTGCTGATACTGAGACGTAACGTTTCGCAGTAAATCGATGTATTCCAATGCCGTGCTGACGAAGCCTTGATACAGTGACTCAGTATGCTCTAACAGGCCGGATATTAAGTCTTCAAACGGGTGGCAAATATCTGAAATGACATGCATGCCATACGTGCCACCACTACCTTTTAAACTATGAATTTGTCGATACAGGTCACGGCAAATTTCTAATTCAAACCCGTGGGACTCCAGCTTTAATATCAGGCTTTCCAGATCATCGATGTGTGAAGGTAAATCATTCAAATAATTGGAACGCAACGCATCCAGCACTGCTTGAGCCTTATTCATATCTTATTTACTTATGAAGTGAGTTGGTCGGAATCGTTTCAGACACATCAGCAATCATGAACGACTTATTGTGCGTGTTTATGTTTTCATGGTCAATTAACTTTTAAGAAACAGCATGCCTGACAGAATTTCGTTGTAAAAGTGGCAAATTTACATCAGGTAAGAGCAATTGAATTTGTTGCTTGCCTATTCTGCGAGGCAGTATTTTGATAGCTAACTATGAGTGTTGATACGTAGTGTTGTCTTATATTTTGGTACAAATTTATAAAATAATGCAAAAAAGTATTAAATTAAGGTTCTTTTTGTCCTGTCTAGCGAGACTTCCCGGATTTTGATATTCAATGTGTATGGGCAATGCGAGACTACGTCTGTGCTTCGCTAACAAGCAGTTCTGCCGAAGATACGCTACACAATTCGTGTGTAGTTGAATTTAAATACACATTGATAAAAAAGGAAGAAATCATGTTGAAAAATAAATTGATGATCGCATTGCTGGCCGCTTCTGGTTTGATGTTGAGTGCAGCCGCTTCTGCCCAAGTGTACGTCGGTGGCACAGTTGGTAAAGCGGCATGGAGTGAAGATTGCACTGGCTTGGATGGTTGCACCACTAGTGCAAGCGCCTATAAAATTTTAGGTGGTTACAACATTAATGAAAAGTTTGCGGTTGAAGCAAGTTACTTTTCTTTAGGTACGGTCAACGGTACTCAAGGTACAGCAGGCGGCTTAAATGCATACAACTTAAAAGGCACAGGCTTTGAATTGTCTGGATTGTACAACCAGGCATTGACAGACAAATTGACTGGTTTTGCGAAGCTTGGTGTTGCGCGAATTAAAGCAAAAAATAACTATATAGATCAAAATTTCGCAGGTAGTGATAGCACAACTTCTACTGCGCCAGTGTTTGGTGTAGGTTTGACTTACAAGCTGACCGATAAACTGGCACTGCGTGGTGAAGTTGAAACGCGTAAGATCAAATACAACGGTGATAAAGAAGCCGTGACTAACTACTCTGTTGGTATGCAGTATAGTTTCTGATTGAGATGATCTGAACTAGTGAATATCAAGCGAATATTGATCCTAGTTTTGATCGTTTTGTTATAGCAGAAAAACCGGAATGATTTGCTCTGGCAAATATTTCCGGTTTTTTTATATTTTGCGTTTTAACGAGTATGCTTCGTGACACGTATATTATTTAATCAACATTTTAATTGCATCTCTTTGTATTGGGATTTACTCAAAACCACCCCAGCGGCGTTATAGCTCCTGACCGTGCCCTTGTACTGTCGTCCTCGCCATGCCTTGCTCGAACAATTTTGCGTAAGTCCTATCTATTTTGTTACAACTGCTTACGAATGAAACGGTCTTGGCGTCAACGTGACACACTTACGTACCGTTAAATAGCTCACAATGCCACATTTTTAATCTTTACAGGAATTTTCCATGTCAGAGAACCAAGTAAGCAAACGTATTCATCCTCTGGTCGCCGGCGCCGCTGCGTCAGTCATATTGGTCAGCCTTGTTGGCGTTGCAGCGATGACGGGAATTTTGCCTAATTCCAACAGCGCACCAAAAGTTGACAATCAAACTGGAACGAGCGTTGCAAGCAATGCAGCTACTTCAACGCTGCCACCTAACGCTACAAATATTGATGTAGCAGTTCCTAAGTCCGTTGCTAAACAAGAAAATCTGCCTCCATCCGAACAACGAGGTAACTCAAAAGAAGAACCCAAGTTTGCACAAAATAAGCTTGCGCAAAATGACGTGAACTCTGAGCCCGTTGCTCACAAAATTTGCGAAACTTGTGGTGTCGTCGAATCTGTTCGTAAGATTGAAGTACAAGCTGAGCATGGTAGTGGTCTCGGTGCCGTTGCTGGCGCTGTGTTAGGCGGTGTATTGGGAAACCAGGTTGGTAATGGAAATGGCCGTAGTCTGGCGACAGTGGCAGGTGCCGTTGGCGGTGGGTTTGCCGGAAATGCGATTGAAAAGCGCGAACATACAAGCACCGTGTATGAAGTCAGGGTAAAGATGGACAATGGTCATGTCCGTACCTTCAAGCCTTCCCTTCAACCCGAATATCGTGAAGGTGATCGCGTGCATATCGCTAATGGCAATGTAGTTGCAGGATAAACGTCATGGACCCACAAGCACAATGCTGGCCGCACCCAGTCTAAGTGCTATCATCAACGTTCTGTATTTTTTTAAAAAATAAAAAAACAAAAAAAAGAAAAAATACAGAACGTTTTGAAATTTCCCGAATATCACGTATTTCAAGTACCAAGCCTTAGATTTTTGGTTCTTCCTATCTTATTCTGGTCGCCGGAAATCGTTTTCTATCCATTTCAGTGCATTTTGCCTGTTCAGCTTGTAATGCGGCGTGACTTTGACTTTTGCCAATAAATTGCCTGCTGCGTCTTCGGCACTCAGATACGCATACGGATCGTCTTCATCGGGTACGATATTGAGGATAACCTTGTAATCTGCTTCATCGGTGCTAAGCATCATGCTTTTGTTTAACTGGGCATGCATCTGCTGCTCGTGCCTGCGTATCACTTCGGATGCTGTTTTGACCAAAGTATTAAATGCATTGGTATCGAGGGGTTTAGGATTTTTTTTATCGCGTCCCATGGTCCATGGGCCGACTAGTGCTGGCTCTGGTTCGCCATCTTTCAGCATGGCGACTGCCCAGCCTTCGTCATCGTCGTTTTTGATGACGCGGGCGGTCCAGCCTTTATCACGCCATAAACGCGGTTCGCGTATAGCTTGGGTTTCTGCTTCTGGTGTTTCTTCAACGTGGTCGATGGCGTCGCCACCGTTGTTATCTGTTGCCGTGATGCTATTGCTTGGTGTGGGATGCTGCAAAACAAATCCTGAGTAGGTAAGAACAGCTGACATCCTACACCCTGGTGAGTGTTCTGGCTAATCTGATAGAGCGGTTAGCGTTAGTAACGTGAAGCTATCGTGGTTGGAATTAGTGGTTAAAAATGAAAAAATCCGACGGGAAGTTTTTCCGGGCCGGATTTTGGATAACACATATCGCGTTGATTTATTCTACAGATTTGATGCTGCCACAATCACTGCCTTTCCAGCGTGCGTGAGCATCAATGGTCGCGTGCATTTTGCCTGCTGGCGCGCCTGGTACCGTTCCGGCAGCCATGACGCCATCACTGACCATGTTGTAAGTCCATTCTTTATCGCTCTTGACGATGTATTCGCCAGTGGCATTCGACGTGGAACCATTTTGCATGTTGCAAACCGCATTGAATTTGCCACCTTTTTCGCTGGCAGAGATAACGTTAACTTTGCAGTTTTTTTGACTGGATTCCATTTTTTTCTTGAAGGATTCGACATCCATGCCTTTTGCTACTTGCTCAGGTGTGACGCAGTATTGCGATTTACCGCTCATTCCTGAATTGGCAAGAGATTTTTCCATGCCTGCGCGCTGCTCAGGTGTCATTGACGCCATGCTTTTTTCCATTTGCTTGCGCATCATCTCAACGATATTCTGACCATTGACCAGCATGACATGATCACTTTCCCAAAGACCTGGTGTGATCTTGACACTAACATTCTCAGCATAAACGCTTGCGGTCAGAGTCGACGCCGCACACAACAAAAAACTTAGGCTTGCAGAGGTATAGATTTTTTTCATGGACAGTTCCTGATGTAAGGTCAATCTGCGCTCATCGTCTGTTGTAGCGCTCGATAGATGAAGTGAGTAAGGCTTGAAATATTATCAAAAAACTTGTTCCTAAAACAAAAACTCTTTTACCAAATGTAATTTATCGTGCGTTTGGAATTTGAATGTAGTACCCGCTTGTAATTGCTATGTTCGGCGTCATATTCACTTTACGCTCGCTGTCGGGCGCTGAAGGCGTTTATCCAAATTGTAAAAGCCACCAGGAGATCATCATGTTTTTTCTGCGTCACCCGCAACCTGTGCGTCCACGCAAGGCAGTCGCGGAGCAAATCGTGAGCAGTGAGAGGTCAGCACCTATCGACACCAGTCGCATTATTGTCGAACATTCGTTAATCCAGTTGCCAGTGATGGTAAATCCAGTCGTCAATACCGATGTTCATAAAGAGAAGTGATGAAGAAAAACTTCTACACGTATCCAAAAAAAATGGGAACCGTTAGCGATTCCCATTTTGTTGCCTTCAATTAGTCAGGATTGAGCGTCAGGCTAACTTAGCCGGAATGCGTTCCAGAACCGCCAACAACAAAGTCCAGTATTGACCAACCGTCGTGATGTTGACCATTTCATCCGGACCATGCGGGAAGCGTATCGTCGGGCCAATGGACACCATATCCAGAGTTGGATAATGCTTTTTAAACAGACCACATTCCAGACCTGCATGTATGACCATGATTTCAGGTTCTTTATGGTAAATGCTTTCGTACGTTTCTTTGACGATAGCCATGACAGGAGATGAAGTATCTGGTTTCCAGCCTGGATAGCAACCAGAAAAAGTAATCCCCGCGCCTGAAAGATCACTTAAGGATTGCAGCGTGCTTTCAATATTTTCACGGCCGCTATCGATCAATGAACGAATTAAACACAACACGGAGACGTGCTCAGCTTCTGTTGTTACCACGCCCAGATTTAATGAACTTTCAGTTACTCCAGCAATTTCATCACTCATGCGTATCACGCCGTTAGGGCAGGCGTTGAGTAAATTGATGAGCTTTTTCTGCGCGTCGATTTGCATCGTGTTTGCTGGCAATGTGGCGCTGTTCAGACTCAATTTCAGCGTTGGTTCCGCAGTTGCTAGTTCCGCTTGCAAAATAGACTGATATTGCGAGATACGTTGATTCAGTAAATCCACTTTATGAAGAGGAACTGTAAAGCTGCATTGCGCTTCACGCGGTATCGCATTGCGTAAAGAACCGCCTTTAAATTCGCTCAACGCCATGTTCAGCTCTACCGCATGTCCGGCTAAAAAACGCGCAATCAGTTTATTGGCATTGCCACGACCCAAATGAATATTGACGCCGGAGTGACCGCCTTTTAAACCCGCAATGTTGAGCGTAAACGCGTGGTGTTGTGGATCTGCAGCTTGCCATTGCATAGGCACGGTGATCTCGGCATCGACACCACCGGCGCAACCCATGTAGATTTCGCCCTCTTGTTCAGAATCGGTATTGATCAGAATTTCTGCATCCAACATGCCGGCTTGCAATCCAAACGCACCGGTCATGCCAGCTTCTTCATCGACTGTCAACAACACTTCCAGCGGACCGTGTTTGATGTCATTTGAACCCAGAATCGCCAATGCAGATGCCATGCCGATGCCATTGTCGGAGCCGAGCGTGGTACCCGTTGCTTTAACCCATTCGCCATCGATCCATGGTTGGATAGGATCAGTTACAAAATCATGCACTTTGTCGGCATTTTTTTGCGGAACCATATCCAGATGCGCTTGAATGACCACGGTTTTGCGATCTTCCATGCCTGCACTGGCAGGCTTACGGATAATCAGGTTACCAACGTGATCGACAACCACAGGCAGATTGCGGGTCTTTGCCCATTGCTGGATGAATTCACTGAGCGCTGCTTCATGCTTGGAAGGGTGAGGGATCGCGCAAATTTGTTCAAACCATTGCCACAAAGGACGCGGGAAAAGTTGATTGATTTCTGTTGCAGTAGTCATTTTTCTGAATCTTGATCTGGTAAAGTCCGGCTAGATATAAATAGATATATCCGAGACTGAGATCCTCAAGTTTATCATAGCCCGCTGAACGAACGTGATTCTCAGACGCAGAGTGACTACACGATAAAAATTTCCTGGGCTGAAAATGTGTGAAATTTTTAAGAGTGAAAAATTAAAGCCCCATATAAATCAAGGCTTACCAGACCAAAATCACTGGTAAGCCTTGATATTACTAGAGATATTGAATCACATTGTTAGTGTATTAGGCCGCTGAGCCAGATTTTACCAGGCGCACTGCTTCCTCAAAAACCGCTTGTATGCTGGTGGTTTGACCGTGTGCCAGCCATTGCGATACCGTATTCATAGGCCAGAGTCGCAGTGGCGTTTCTGGCGTCATCAACACTGGGGTTCTGCCGGAACGATCTTCGAGTGTTGCCCATTCCATGCCAGTTACGTGCACCAGTGCATCACCAAACGTGATTTCCAATGATTGCATTTCATCGGTAGAAAATTTGACACCATATTGTTGCATCACGATCGCATCGATAATGGCGAGCTTACCTTCGACGCTATCGTATTTCTGGCGCGCTTCTGGCAAATAGTGTTCACGTACCCATTGCCGTTGCGCTTCAAATTTTAGGATGTCTGCCGTGGACAAATATTGCAGGCTGTGCTTTTGTGGAAGTTGATTACCATCGAGTATCCCTTGCTTTGCGCCGATATGAGCATTGGTGTTGAGGGTATTGCTGAGATACGCCCAAACCACACCGACAACCAGCCCAGTTGTATGCGCCCAGTTTGCAATGGGTCCCAGCAAACCTGTCCAACATAAAACAAACCATGCCAGCATCATCACTATCGTATCTTTACGCAAATCATCGGCAAATCGTGGATTATGCCTCCCCTGTATCCAGATATAGCCAAACATGCCGTATAGCGCGCCAGACATGCCACCAAAATAAGGCGAGCCTGTAAAAAAATACTGCACCAGATTGGACAGCGCGCCGACCATCAGAACAAACGCCAGATAAAAGCCGGCTCCTTTTTTGTCCTCAATCAACCGCCCCAAATCCCATACCCACATTAAATTAAACACCAGATGCATGATGCCGAAATGAATAAACATCGGCGTCACCAGACGCCATACTTGCCCACCCATGACATCATTCAAACCTTGGCTACCAGGGCTGGCGATAAACAATGGGGTAAGTGCGTCAATTGAATTTCCAAGTTTTGAAATAACTGCGATCGCCACGCAAATTAAAATAATGGCGATTGAAACGATGGAATAGCGGTGCTTCATGATGACTTTCCAGTGATTAGAGCTGAGTGGTGGTAGCGAGGAGGAGGGGGATAGCACCCAAGCTGAGCACTGATCGCAAGTAGGGAGCTACTACTAATATGCCGAACCCACTTGCGATATTCTGTGTCTATTATTCTAAGTTTATTTATCGACTTGGTAATCCAAACTTAACCACCAGCGCTGCATTGGCCACGTTCGAATTAAACTCGCCTTTCAAAGAGTGAATGCGACCAACACCTAAGCGTAATCCTATATGTTTGTTTAACGCAAAATTTGCATACGGGATGGCTTGAACCACAGCACCGCCTTGAGAGTCAACACCGCCACCACCTGCTGCACCGATCAAGCCTTCTAAACCAAATGAGATACCGTGACCAATTTCCGGTGAGCGGATACCCGCACCAACCAGGCCGATAGAAAAGCCACCGGCGTTTCCACGCAGGGCACTATGTGCCTGCGCCGTCAGATAAGTCGAGCTGGTAATGTCGCGGTTCATTACAAAGCCGATGGTTTGCAAACTTTCCTTAGCCCCTGATTTGCGTGCGGCTTTCAAATAGTCAGCACCATCCAGCGCCCATTCAGCACCGTTAATTTGACGTAGATCATCGCTATGGGATGACTTATTGGCACTATCGAGCTTCATCCCTATTTGCACTAGTTCGTAACGTGATCTGAAATTACCATTCGGCGAATCAGCCATGCCACCTTCCAGGCCAATAAATACCTGATCAGTGATTTGCCACTGTGCGTACACGCTACCTTTGACCAATGCACCACCACCGACGTTAATTCTGCCGCCGCCACCAGTCCCCAATGCGGCAATCGCGCCGACTTTGAACTTATTTGAAATGAGCGGATATTCGATGCCCACCGCGCCTAATACTTCGGCATAACCATCTGAAGATCCATGTGCAAAAGCGCCACCCTCCAGACCCCAAAACACATGTTCATGTAAAAAATGATCAGCGCGGAAACCCGCATAGCCAATCTTGCCTGCAGTGCTGCCATCGAGCTTTGTAGTACCAGAACGTGGTTGATAGCTGCCGCCATTGATCATAATACGATCAAAGCCAAGGCCGCCACGTTCAGAACTCAGCATCGATTGCCCGGCGAGTTCTGGCTGGGTGTAGATAAAGGTTTCATCCAGACTGGCAACCAGTCCGACCTGATTACTTGTGATATGACCGCTGGGAAAGCGTACTTGCGAAATCGATAAACCGAAGGACAAACCTTTGTTGCGCAACATCAGATCAACATGGGGACGTAACATTAAACCGCCGCCAACACCAGCGCTACCGCCACCGCCACCACCGATGTACATACCCGGTTCAATCGATAAAGAAGGAGACACAGTTTTGCGCAAGCTCGCCTCAATACCACCGACGTATAAACCACCGCGCTTGCCTGTTACAGAGCTATACACTGCTGGCCCAAGAAACAAATCTTGCTGAACTTCCAGCAAATAATTTCCACCCAACAAACCCATGCGTTCATTGCTGGACATTTTTACAGATTCAAGGCTGAACTTCACCATTGACGCTACAGATTGTTGTGCATAGTTGAGCGGTGGAGTTGGTTCGCTCTCCGCCATCGCAACGGCAGGTGCTAAGGCGGGTATTAACGCAATACTTAATAACGATAAGGTATTTTTTACCATACAGACTTTCAGATTTGAAGGAGCGCGTGCTAACCCTCTATTACATAAATTCATTTAGGTGGCGCAGGATAGCACCGACATTTCGACAAAAAGCTTAAAAAAAGCTCAAAAATGCATGAAAAAAGACATCGCCGGCAAGGTTACCGTAATTAAGCTTGTTTTTGCAAAACAATCTCAATTCATCCAAGCCCTGCGGCAAGAAAATGCTTCTCAGGGAGGATATGTGGATTGCTTAGTAGCCTGATTGGTAGTCTGAAAGAAAATCTAAAAAGATGTCAATTTGTCTTTATTAAGATATTATCTTTCTTTGGGGAAAATAAGACCAATCAAGAGGGAAATATGTCGACTAAGCCAAAGACTTTTGTTGTGATGAATCGCCGTTTCAAATGTATTCTTTCCAATGGCTTCTTGTGCCTCAGTGGCATCGTGATGCCGATCGCACCTGTTTTGGCACAGCAAATAGTGCCAACACTTCTGGCTTCAAATTCAATATCGGCAGCACCGGCAGCATCAATAACTTCAGATTCTTCTGCGAACATAATCAATACCGCAGATCAACCAAAAAAGAACGATGTCACCTTCGATATTACTCAAGCCTGCAATGTGCCGCCGTATCCAAAACCTGCAATCCCCTTTGGCTTACACGGAGACACCACTCTGAAGCTGATGATCGATAAAAACGGCAAAATCGACGCCTTTGAACTACTTCAAAGTAGCGGCTGGAAAATGCTCGATATGACCGCCATGAAAGCCATCGCTGGCTGTCAGGTGATCCCTCCTGGTAACTGGATTCCAAGCGAACGCTTAATTCGATATAAGTGGAAATTTGGAACCGGCTACGTCAGCCCGGCTAAGCTTGACGAAGCAAGTTGCAAATCCTCAGAAAAACTACGCATTGCAGAAGACAAAGAACCCGGTCTGGGTATCGTCGTCGGTATTTACGTATCGAGTAGCGGAAAAGTTGTTGAGTCCAAATTACAGTGGGGTAGTGATAACGAGGAACTCAATAATGAAAGTCTTCGTATTGCCAAATCTTGCGAATTCACTCCTGCAGAAAACAGCGGAAAACGTATTTTTAATGCGGAGTCGATACGGTTTTTACCAAGAACCTAAATTTTCATCGGCAAACCGTTTAGGTAGGATCCGCATGTTATTTTTTTTAAATTCCTGAGGCTTTCAAAATAATGATAAGTACGTTGAGGTGATGAATCTCACCTCAACGTTTAGCCAATTTATCTATCTGATCGTGTCTTTGGTGTAGAACCACTTTCCCATTTTTTTGCTCGTTATACTTAGATTAATTAGCATGAAATTAATTCATATTCAAATTTGTTTTGATACCAGTTGTAAGTAAGTGGTGAAAAAGGCATTCATTTGTAATATTTGTAATATTCGTGTGAACCGTAAGAGTTTTGAATTATTATCGGCTGGTTATTAAATTTTTGATAACTATTTAGTGATATTTTTTTGAATTCTAGGATCGCGAAATGAAAAAAGCCATATTTAGGAAGCCAGCCGCCACCATAATTTCAGTCGCCATTTCTGCCGTTATTTTGGCAGCATGCGGTGGAGGTGGTTCTAGTGCGTCAAACGATACAAGCAATACTAGTCCTGCAACACCAACTACTTCTACCACCAATGTTATTACCGGCACTGTGTTTGCAGCAGCGACCTCTGGTGCAACAGTTAAATTATTTGCGGCGGATGCTAATGGAAATCCAACAGGTAATGTTTTAGGAACCGCAAGCACCGATGCCAACGGAAATTTCAGCATTGCGCTAACGAGCCAGCCAAGCGGACCAGTAGTTTTGGTATCGAGCGGCGGAAGCTATTCTAGTGAGGCGGATGCCACTACCCAAACTGGCGCAACATTTCAGGTCTTGGTTGCCAACGTACCCGCAGGAAATTCATCGGCACATCTCAATCCTTTGACCTCGGCAATTACAGCGCGTGCCAGCAATTTATTGAGCAATGCTCCGGCAACATCACCAGCGGCGGCATTAAGTTCTGCGACGAGTTCAGTTCAAACCTTGCTCGGTCTCAGCGATATCAGTACCAGTGCGGTAACAATTGCACCAAATACTAATGCAACGAGCGGCGACGCATGGTTGTTGTCAGCCTTGGCAGGGACTCTGGAACAATTGCGTACCAACTCGGGCTTAAACTCCACCGCGATTTACCAGGCTTTAATGGATGATATTTCTGATGGTAAGTTAGACGGTTTGAAGAATGGCAAGCCAATTGCTATCGGTACTTCCGGTCAAACTTTGCAGTCTAGTCTGTTTACGACGCAATTGTCTGGAGCGGCAAATACCTACGGCAACACCCACGCCACATATCAAAGCGCAACCGGAAAAATCTCCACTGCGTTACAAAATTCAGCGCAAGCAATTGGCTTACAAGTTGGTAGTTCTGGCTCCATCTCGCTGTATCAAACGCAGTCGAGTGGCACACAGTTATATTTTGCGGCTCGCACAGATGGTTTGGTGAAATTAGACATGAGTGTACCGAGTGCGCCTGTAGCAACAAAGTTAACGGCCATTAATCAAGCACTGCTTTCTGGCACCAATCCGAGTGGTCCGAAATTTGGATCGATTGATGGTATGGTCATCAATCCTACACCGATTACGGTCAATGGAAGTAGTAAGGTATACGGTCTGGTCTATAGCTATCAAAGCAGCACTGTCGCGTCAGTCAATCTGACAGATGGTGTGGTTGTCGGTACGTTGGCATTGCCAATTACGAAGTCGACCTCCTTCTCCGGTGCGATGGCCTATGTTGCAGGCGGCATTGCTGATGGCGCCCATAACTTGATCTGGTTGGCAACCAGCGAAGGCATGATCGGTGTTAATCCGTCCAATCTTAATTTACCGGTGACCAAAATTGCACAGCCGGTTGGTACGCAAATTAATGAAAATATTGGCGGCGATACAGCCAACGGTATTATCTTTTCTCCAGATTACATGGGGGCAGGTATTGTTGTATTTAACCTCATTGAGGGCAAATCCTATGTCATGGATAAAGCTACCTGGCAGGCGCTGTATGCCAATACAGGCTTCACCGGATATTTGGAAATGGATGGTGCTACGTTAGATACGCAATACAAGTTAGCCATCATCACGCCTGAAGGATCGAACACCATAGGCTTGTTGGGTTATAACATTCCGTCCGGCGCAACTGGCGCAACTGGTACCTTTGCATCAAAACTGTTTATGTCTTACGCAGTTCCGGGGCAAGGCATCAATATTGCAAGCTATACCGGCGCTGCTATTGATCCAGTTTCGCACACGGCATTATTTGTTGGCGAAGGTATGGGCTTAGGAGCAGGTGTATTGGATAATCCAAGCAATGCGAACTGGAAGGGGTTTTCGACTTTTGTGAATGCGAATTCGAGCTATAGTTTTGAACCACATGACCCACACACCTTGGGTACATTTAACATCGCTGGTAAGCCATACGGATTTTTGTTGAATGGCTATGGCCCTTACAAAGTAGCAATCATCGATCTGAACGCGATGTTAGCAGCACCGACCACTGGTGGCTGGACAAATACGGATCCATTTACAGATCCTAAAATCACTACCTTGATCGGTTACTAAGCAGGGCTTTCGTCAATCTTGTGATTGATTTTGGTAGATGAAAAGGGCAGCTTTTGATGGATAAAAGCTGCCCTTTTTTTGTATAGATTTATTTCCCAAACGAATCCTTCAACGTCGTAATCCGGTTAAACACCGGCTTCCCATTCACACTGTCAACGCGATCAGCGACGAAGTAGCCGTGGCGTTCGAATTGCAGGCGAGTGTCTGGAGTGACGTTGGCGACGCCAGGCTCGACAAAGGCGCGGATGGTTTCTAAGGATGAAGGGTTCAACAAGGTCATGAAATCTTTGCCACCGGCATCAGGGTTGGCGTCGGTGAACAGGCGGTCGTACAGGCGCACCTCGGCTTCAAGCGCGTCAGCGGCGTTGACCCAGTGGATATTGCCTTTGACTTTGTAATTGGCGCTGCCTTCGGTGCCGGATTTGCTGTCGGCAAAGTAGTTGCAATGAACGGCAATAACCTTACCGTTTTCATCTTTGTCGCAGCCTGTGCACTCAACGACGTAGCCATAACGCAGGCGAACCTTATTGCCCGGGAACAGGCGGAAGTAGCCTTTAACGGGTTCTTCCATGAAGTCTTCTTGCTCTATCCACAGTTCTTTGCCGATCGTGAATTCACGGTTGCCAAGTTCTGGATGATGTGGATGTATTGGTGCTGTGCACGCAATGTTTTCACCTTCAGGGAAATTGTCGATGACGAGCTTCAATGGACGCAATACCGCCGTCGCACGTGGGGCTTTTGGGTCGAGGTCTTCGCGCAGGCAGCCTTCTAAAGTGCTGTAGTCGATCCAGCCATCAGAGCGGGTCACGCCGATGCGTTCGCAGAAAGCCTGGATAGATTCTGGTGTGTAGCCGCGACGACGGATACCAACGATGGTTGGCATACGTGGGTCATCCCAGCCACTGACGATGTTGTCTTCCACCAGTTTGCGCAGTTTGCGTTTGCTGGTGACGACGTAGGTCAGATTCAAACGTGCGAATTCGTATTGGCGTGGAACAGGACGATGAACGAAGCCACCTTGCGCCGCGTGTTCGATGATCCAGTCGTAGAACGGACGGTGATCCTGGAACTCTAAGGTACAAATCGAATGCGAGATGTTTTCAATCGCGTCTTCCAGCGGATGTGCGTAGTCGTACATTGGGTAGATGCACCATGCATCGCCCGTGCGGTGGTGATGCGCGTGACGGATACGGTAGATCGCTGGGTCACGCATGTTCATGTTCGGTGACGCCATGTCGATCTTAGCGCGCACGATGTGTTCGCCATCTTTAAATTCACCGGCTTTCATGCGACGGAATAAATCTAAAGATTCTGCCGGCGCACGATCGCGGAAAGGCGAGTTCACACCTGGCTTAGAAAAGTCACCGCGATTCGCCGCCATGTCTTCAGCAGATTGGCTATCGACGTAGGCGTGACCCGCTTCGATCAAGTATTCAGCGATGGCGTAGAACTTATCGAAATAATCGCTGGCAAAATACAAATGATTGCCGCCACCATTGGATACTGGTTGCTGCCAGTCAAAGCCCAGCCACTTAACGCTGTCCATGATGGAGTCAACGTATTCCTGGTCTTCTTTTTCTGGGTTGGTATCATCAAAGCGCAGATGGCAACGGCCAGCGTAATCGCGAGCCAGACCAAAGTTGAGGCAAATCGATTTTGCATGACCAATGTGCAGATAACCATTCGGCTCTGGTGGGAAACGCGTAATGACGCCAGGCATGCCTTCACGTTGGTAAGTACCAGCCGCCTGATCGTTGTCGATAATGGCGCGCAAAAAGTTGGAAACCGGTGCGTCGGTTGCTGCGGTGGCTATTGCTGCTGGCTTGTTGTCTTTGCTCATAAATTGTACTGGTCAATATTAGGTTGAATACGAATAGCGAAATAGCGAGACTGAGAGTTTGCTTTTGCGATCCACCGGACGCGGAACGCGCGAGTAGCGCGGGTTAGTGCTGATTTCGCACAGTGACGTGCGTGGCGCACCTGAGCGGCTTCGGCGGGAGCGCATACGCAAACCTCAGTATTTCCATCAAGGGATTGTAAGTATTTTACCGTAGCGCAGCACAGAAAGCGCATTTGTTTGTGTTTTGATAGTAAAGCGGCTTATTTAAGTCCCAAAAATTGGCCACTCCTGTCGATTTTATTTCCTTCCTTCTTTACACATCATGTTATCGCGACAATACGTTAGTAGCGTCAACGCCAGAAGTTGCAAGATGTAATAGAAGCATCCTTAAGTAAGAATCCTTCCGCAAAGGTTTATCTTTCGCTACGATTTTTGTTCTTTTCAGCGCCTTGCATTTCAACATCAGCAATGAAGCTCGCCAAAGGACTCATATCGTGAACGGATTATTCACCCACCAACGCGCTTTAAGCGTCAGCGGTGCCGCCTTGTCTGGTATCAGAAAGTCGTTAACACCTTTACGCTTGTCCGGCATCGATGGCGTCAACCAGTTATTCGACTATCGATTGACGCTGCAAACATCGGATCGTGTTGGTGTGGGTGCTAGTGTGGGTGCTGGGGTTGGCGCTGATCTTGATCTCGATAGCGTCATCGGCAAAGAAATCACCTGTACCATCGAACTTGAAGGCAAGGGCTCTTTTATTCCTGGCCTCCCCGGTGGCTGTGCTGGTCACCTCGGTGCTGGTACCAGAGAAATCTCCGCCTTAGTCACCGCCGCACGCTTTATCGGCGTCGATAGTCGCCATGCACTTTACGAATTCACCTTGCGTCCGTGGTTACATCTCGCCACACTGACCAGCGATTGCAAAGTCTTCCAAAATCAAACACCCATTGAGACGATGTTAGCGGTACTCAACGACTATGCGTTTGTCGTCGACAAGCGTTTGATTGAGAAGTATCCATCACGAGACTATTGCGTCCAGTACAACGAGACCGATTTTGCGTTTGTCTCTCGTTTAATGCAAGAGT